>JAYUVX010000252.1:0-38739 GCA_043753855.1 Myxococcales bacterium
GGCATCACGTTGCGATACGGCCGTCCGGACGCATCGGTACCGCGCAGCTGGTACATCAGCTCGGAGTAGTCGGCGCTCCCCGGCGTGATGTAGTTGCGCGGAGGATCCTGCGGCCGTGGCGCCTGACCACAGAGGTGTCCCGTGAGCACGACGTAGGCTCCTTCGGCGTCCGACAGATCGAGCCCGGCGATCGCCGTCAGCGCGGAGTGACAGCCGGCCGTCGTACAGCTCGGTGCGATGATCGCGGTGTGGAGATAGTGCCAGCGCGCGGGGGCTGGATCTTCCGACGGAAGGCAGCCCGAGATGGCTGCGCAGGCGAGCAACCAACCCCAGAGCATCCGGATCACGAGGCGGCCCCCGTGGCGGTCCGGATCGCATCGACCAGCGCCTCGGTACGCCGGTGCCGACCGACGGCGCGCCGCTGGATCAACAGCAGCTTTCGGGAAGCCATCTCGGGCAAAACCAGCCTGGTCAGGCGTCCCTCGAAGCCACAGCTCCTCACGATCGCGTCACACGCCACCGTCACCAGGTCCCCGCGCGCGCACAGCTCGAGCGCCGAGCGCTCGTCGGGGGTCCACGCGGCGATCCGGCGGTCGTGGTCCGGCGGCCAACCGTCCTCGACGGGCTCGGACGGGGCACCGACGACGACGCAGCGCGGATCCGCGACCAGCGTGGCGCCGGCGCGGAGATAGGCCCCACGGCTCCACACCGCCAGCTCGGTGACGCGGAGGTCGGCGTGCGCGGCGATCGGATGCATCGTCACGGCCGCATCGGCATCGCCCCGGAGCAGGATCTCCGAGATGTCGTCCGGCCGCGCCGCGAGCGCCGAGAGTGCGAGCGAAGGGTGCGATCCCGCGAGCGCGGCGCCGGCCGGGATCAACACGGCCTGGACGAGATCGCCGGTGGCGACCGCGCCGACGTTCCCCATCAGATCGTCGCCGGCCGCGTTCCCCAGCGCATCGTCGACGATGCGCATCGCCTCGCGAACCGCGGTCAGGAGCGTGCGCCCTGCCTGGTTCAAGACGAGGGCCTTCGACGTGCGGTCGAACAACGACACGCCGAGCTCGTCCTCGATCTGCTTGACGGTTCGTGACAGCGACGAGGGGACGATCCCGAGCTCGTGCGCCGCGGTGGGGAGGTGCTCGGCTTCTGCGACGGCGCGAAACGCCGGAAGCCATGACCAGATGGTGCGAACGCGGTTTACGAAGTGCAAGCTCGTCACTCCTTGCTAGCTGAGGATCGGGTCATGGTGAGGCGAGGAAGCACGAGGCCGGCGATCACCGCAGCGCAGCCGACCACGCCACCATGGAAAAGGCCGATATGTGGCCCATCGGCGATCCGGCAGTAGAGGTGGAGGAGCAGTCCGCCGGCACAGCCTCCGAGCGCACCCACCGCGGCCGCGATCCAGCGAGCCTGCACCGGTGCGATGCCGCGAAGGAACCACGCGCCGGCGAGCACCGGCACGATCGACGTGGCGAGCCCGAGCTCGAGACACGCATGCCCGTGGCCGAACCGCTCCCAGCCGAGATGCATGCTCGAAGGTCCGGCGGGGTGCACGAGGAGTCCGAGCAGCACGAACGCCGACGAGGTCACCACGACACCGACGAACGCGAGACGCCAGCGCGGCATCATCGAACCGCGGCGCGGGACGAGCGCGAACCATCCCGTCGCGAGGATGCCGATCGCCCAGAGGCCGGCGACGCCCGGGATCCAGCCCGTCGGTAGCTGATGCAGATCCGCGCGGGTCTTGAGCAGGACGAGCAGTCCGATCACCACGAGCGCGGTCACCGCGAGGACCAGCGCGAGCTGTCGGTGGGGCCGCCGCGGGAGGACGGGCGCGAGGTCTGCCAGCTGCGCTTCGAGCGCGGGGCCGAGCGGTGGCGCGACCTCGTCGAACGTCAGGAGGCGGACGACCTCGTCGTCGCTCATCGCACTCACAAAGCCCTCACAGAGGTGCTCCCGATGCGGTGGAGAGCATGCCTCTCAAGGCCTTGTATCCACGATGCGCGCGCACCTTCATCGCTGTCACGGTGGTCCCCGCGATCTCGGCGGCCTCCGCGAGCGTTCGGCCCTCGAGCTTGGTCAACACCACGGCCTGCCGTTGGTCCTGGGGGAGTCGAGCGAGTGCGGACAGCGCCTGGCTGACGAGCTCGGGGTCTGCAGGCTCGGAGTGGTGCTCGGCGGAACCGCCCCGCAAGCCGGCGGCTGGCTCGAGGTCGCGATCGTCGCCCAGTCGGACGATGTCCTGCCGGTCCTTGCGGGTCTGATCGATGAAGGTGCGATGCGCGATCGCATAGATCCACGGCTCGGGATCGGCTCCGCGAATGTACGTCGCGCGCGACCGGTGGACCTTCATGAACGTGTGCTGGAGGAGATCGGCCGCCAGCGTGCGATGCCGAGAGATCTTGAGCAGATAGCCGAACAGCCGCGGTGAGATGAGCGCATAGAGATCGCGGAATGCCTGCGGGTCGCCATCGCAGTACCGCCCCATGAGCTCCGTGGAATCCATCGCGACCGCGAGTGGTATACGCCCACGCCGCGGATCGTGCCTCGTTCGAGCCTCGCGCGAATTCGAACTCGGCGTTGCGATCTCCGCAACGACCGCGAGCTCTCGCCGGTGAACGATGTGGCCTGCTCGACTCACCCGGTCCCTACGTGGCACCTCGGCTGGAGTTACGCCGAGACTTCCTGCAAGACGACCGTGCGGTCAACCAGCTGACGTGCGGTGCACACCGTCAGGTGCGCGCAGGTCAGCTACTTGATGCGACCATCGAGGACGCGCGACAGGATCGCGCGGTAGTAACGCGCGACCAGCGCATCGCGTTCGGCGTCGCTGGATCCGCCGGTGGCGAGCCGCACCGAGATGAACAGCTCCTTGCCGACGTCGGGGACCGGGGCGCCCTGGCTGTCGAGCGAGGGCAGGCACGCATACGCGACGTGCACGAACTCGCCGTTCCCGAAGCCCAGCTTCGAGAACACGCGCCACGTTCCGCGGCTGCGCTGCTCGATCGAGTCGATCGGCAGGCTCGCCTGCGGATAGATCGCGGTGTCTGCGCTCATTCCGCCCGGCGCGTTCGGGTACCACACCGAGCGCTCTGCGCCGTAGAACAGCGCCTGGGCGTCCGCCCACTGCAGGTTGGGCAGCCGCGTCGAGGCGTCCTCGCGGTGCATCACGAGACGCTTGAGGAACTCGGCGAGCGTGAACGTCGACAGGTGGTTGCTCGGCCCGCTGGAATTGTCCGGCGAGATCGTCAGGCTCGCACCACTCGGGTCGGCGAACGTGTAGCCGAGCGCGGGTGCGGCAACGCCATAGTTGCCGCCGAACGTCTCGGTCGACGGTCGGCGGAGCCAGTCGTGGATCAGGCCGTTTGCCTGTGCGCGCCCACCGATGTCGTGGAAGTACCGGGCGAGGCCGTTCGAGCTGTAGCGCCGCTCGTCGTAGCTGTGGATCACCGTCGCGAGATCACCGAGTGGAATCCCGCCCACCGACGCCGTCAGCCCCACCTTGTAGTTCGAACGAGCGCGGAGCGTCGAGGCCGCATTGGCGACCGCCATGAACTTGGTCGAGCTCCACGACTGAAAGGCATCGGCGTGGGTGCCATTGGAGAGATACCGGTAGTACGGGACGCCGTTGACGCGGCGCACCAGGATCACGGTGACGTCGAAGCTGCTCGGGACGAGCCCGCGCAGGGCTTCGTCGTCGACCTCGACGTTGGCGGTCGCTGGCAGGTAGCGCACCATCCGACCATCCGGGAGAGTGGGCGTGGCGGTGGATGCGACGTTCGGGCACGTGAGGTCGCGATCGTGGTTCGAGGGTGTGCGCTTCTTGTGGCACACGTCATCGAGGAACTCGTAGTGGTCGCCACCCACAGAGGCAGCGCAACCAGGCGTCCAGCCATCGGCCTTGCCACCAGCAACCTCGTCGTCGGCGACGTCGCCGGTGTCCGGGGAGTCATCGGTGACACCGCAACCCGCGGCTGCGAGCATCAGTAGACAACCAAGGGCTGGGAGGCGAGCACGAAGTGGAATCATCACGGGTCGCCTCAGCGAGCCGCGTGCCAGACGGCAGCGGCTCTCCTGGCTCGTGGTTTCGACACCTTCGATGAACGGCCGTCGAGATCAGGTGGCGACACGATGCGCCGGGCGGCGGATTCAGTCGTCAGTTGATAGTCTCACTATCAACAACCGGGCTCATATCAAAAGCCGGCAGTGCAACTTTCAAGTTGCGCCTCGGACCGAAGGCCCCAGCCTGATACCGAGCAGCGTCCTGTGATCTCGCGGACTTCCATCGCTTGCCTCCGGGTCCCGATCTTGTACCGGGAAGGGGCATGTGGAAACTTCTCCTGATCTCGAGTCTCGTGTCGTGCACGGTCGGCGATCTCCCGCTCGAGCCCGATGCGAGCGAGCTCGCTACGAGTGTGGCGGCAGCGCCCTCTCTTAGCTGGCCGACGGTAGGGTCCGGCGACTCCAACCGCATGGTGGTGACTGCGCAGTACCTGCTCCGGGATGACGGTCTGCAGACCCCGGTCGATGGTGCCTTTGGCGCCACGAGCGTCAAGGCGGCGCGCAGCTTTCAAGCGGCGCACGGTCTCACCGCCGATGGTGTCATCGGTCGCTCGAGCTGGGAGCGGCTGGTCGTACAGGTGTCGCAAGGTGACCAGCGTGCCGCGGTCTCTGCGGTGCAAGATCTGCTGAAGAACCAGTACGGATCCAACCTCGACGTCACCGGACTGTTCGGCGCGACGACCACGAGCCGGGTCCAGGAGTTCCAGACCGCGCACTGTCTGGCCCCGACGGGCATCGTCGGGCTCTACACCTGGAATGCGCTGATCGCTGACCGCACGTACTGCGCTGGCGGTGGTGGTGGTGGTGGTGGCGGTGGCGGTGGCGGTGGCGGTGGCGGTGGCGGTGGCGGTGGCGGTGGCGGTGCTGCAGGTCGGATCCTCGCGGCGCACGGAGCAGGAACGATCACGCTCTGGGATCAGACGTTCGGTACCTTCGATGGTGCGGACCCACTCTCGAACATCCGCGACGCGGCAGCGGGGCGCGCGGCGAAGACGAGCTGCTACGGCAACGCGCCGTGCACCACGGTCACGCTGTCGGCGGCCATGCTCGATGGCGTCGACCGGCTGCGCACGCAGTACGGGTTCAGGTTCTTCGTGACCGCGATCGCCGGGGCGACCCATAGCGGCGGCTCTTACCACTACGCGGGCCGCGCGCTCGACGTCGACGAGGTCAACGGCGTGAAGATCTCCGGCGATAGCTCGGTGGCGCGCCAGTGGATGGCCGCCTGCACCGCGCTCGGCGCGATCGAAGTGCTCGGGCCGAGCAACGACGCAGGCCACCAGGATCACCTCCACTGCGCGTGGTGAGCGCGATGGCTACGCAAGCAGCCGGTACCTGGCCGGTACAGGTGCCGGCTCGGTCCGAGCTGATTCGTTGACCTGCCGACACTGCACCCGCGCGAGCGCGGCGCGCCGGGTGCCTACCTTGCAGGACCGGGAGACCTACCCCGGGAGGCGCCTCATCGATGTTCCGCATGTCCATCATCTCGATCGTCCTCGCGGGCGCTGGCTGCACCGAGGCCGCTGCTCCTGACCCGCTGGTCGCCGAACCCGAGGCTCCGACCCAGGCCGCTGCGGACGGCTTCGCAGCCAGCTCCGATGCGCTGCCGGTCGTCGCCCGCGAGGGGATCCACGAGATCGGGGCATTCCGCATCGAGATCCGGCCCGATGCGGGTCTCGACGTACACCACAGCTCGGCGCCGTCGCGGTCGTTGTTCACGAGCGCGAAAGGTGCGCCGTGGACGACGGCTCGCGCGGATCTCGCCGCCATCGATCACCAGGGTTCGGTCAGCCCGCGGTGTTCTACCGGAAGGGCTCCCCGGTCGGCGCGCGGTTCGTCGCCAACTTGAAAGCGGCCGGGATCACGGTGGCGTCCCCGCCCTGAGGGTGAGCGATCCCGCGCGTCACTGGATCAGGCGTCGTCGCCCGAGCCGAGCCCCGCGAGCAGCTCCGGCAGCAGCTTCGCGCGCAGCGCGATCACCAGGCGCCCGCCGAACCGCACGGCCTGGCGCGCCACCTCCGGGAGGGGAGCCGGCAGCGCGTGACCGAACACGTGCCTGGTGAACTGCTCGATCTCGACGGTGATCAGGCGCTTCACGGCCTCGAGGTACGCGGGGCCGATCTCGATCGGAAAGATCTCGCCATAGCCGAGGCGACGGATCTCTCCGAGGAGCTCGATGATGTCGCGATCGGGACCGCTATATCCCGCGGTCTCGCCCTGCCCGTGCATCGCGAGGATGCCCTGCTTCTCGAGCTGCGCGAGCTCGGCCTTGGTCACGCTCTCGGTCTTGAGGATGTCGGTGCGCCGTCGCCGCTGCACGTTGCGGTCGGCGGCGACGGTCGGCGCAAGGGCACCCAGCGTTCGTTGCTGGCTGCGCGGATCGGAGCGCAGCGCAGCGCTCGGCGCAGGCTCGAGCAGCTCTCCGATCACCCGCAGCGGCATGAATCGTTCGGCCTGCAGGGTCTTGATCGTCCGGATCCGTTCGGCAATCCGCCCGTCGTAGTACGCCATGTTCCTGCTGGTCCGGACCTGCGGCCCGGGCAGCAACCCCTCGCGGATGTAGTGCTTGATCGTCGGGGTGGGGACTCCCGATCGCTTCGCGAGCACCGCCATCTTGACGAGCTCGATCTCCTCGCGCACGCGCGCTGGGCGAGGGGACCGTCGGCGCGCACGTGCCATCCTCAGATCATAACCGAGGTATCTTGACTAGAGCCTCTGGCGACCGCCCCAGGGCAGCGACAGGAGCAGGATCTCCCCGCGGGCGCGGAGCTCTGCGGACAGGCCGCGCGATGCAGCCGCGGCCAAGGCGGCTGCGAGCTCGGTGGCAGACGTGAACCGCTTGTCCGGCCGCTTCGCGAGGGCGATCGCGAGGAACAGGTCGAGATCGGGCAACATCCCCGGCACCAGCTCGCTCGGCCGGCGCGGGCCCCGGTACACCACGTCGAACAAGGTCTGGGGCGTATCGCTGCCGCGGAACGGCGGTTGACCGGTGAGCGCGCGATAGAGCACGGCGCCGAGCGAGAACAGATCACTACGAGCGTCGGCGCCGTGACCACGCGCTTGTTCCGGCGACATGTATCCCGGGGTCCCCACGACGAGGTTCTGGGTGAGCGTGCCATCGCTGTCCTCCAGCTTGGACACACCGAAGTCGAGGATCTTCCAGCTCGCTGCAGCGCCATCATCGGGCTCGTGGAGAAACAGGTTTTGCGGCTTGATGTCGCGATGGACGATGCCTGCCGCGTGCGCATCGCGTAGCCCGGCGGCGACCTGCGTGCACATCGCGACGACCGCTGGCAGCTCCAGGTGGTGTTTCTTGCGGAGGTGCCATGCGAGGTCGTGACCGTGGAGGAGCTCCATGACCAGATACGGGATCTCGTTGTCGAGGGCTCCCACTTCGAACACCGAGACCAGCCCAGGGGCTCTCAGCTTCGTCGCGATCAAGGCCTCGCGATAGAACCGCGCGAGCTGACTTCCATCAGGCGTCGCCATCAGGGTCTTGACCGCGGCGGTGGTATGGCCGTTCTCGTGGCGCGCCGCGTAGACCTCCCCCATCGCACCACGACCGATCACGTCGCCGAGCACCCATGATCCAGCGACCCGGCCGGTGTGCCGTCCGAGCTTCTGCGCGCCACCGACCTCGAGTGCCTTCTCGAGATCGAGGTTCGCCTCTGCGAGCTGTGCATCGCGCTGCTGGACGACCCGGGCCGCCGCATCGACCGCGATCATCGCTTCGGTCGCCGTGTGACGTGAGAGCCGCGCTTGGCGCAGCGTACCGAGGAAGACGATCGGAACCATCACCGAGGCAAACGCGACGATCAGGGCCGAGTCCGGGGCGCGGATCAGCCCGAGATCCGGAATCACTCCCAGACCGATCAGCGCGGCGGTGATCGAGTAGATGCCGCCTGCGGCGAGGCAGCACCCCATGGTCCAGCGCCGGTCATCGCTGGTCCCGAAGAACGAGATGCCGAGTGAGACGGCGATCGGAGCCGGCGAGAAGATTCCGATGTAGTAGTCCACGAGCGCCGACGTCAGCACCGCGGTGCCGCTGAACAGGCGCAGCAACCGCACGTAGTGCGCTCCCGGCCTCGCCCGGCGCCACACGTACAGCGAGGTCGCGCCGAGGAGCCCCACCATGGCCATCGTGGTGAAGTGCAGCCACGGCGCGCCACCCAGGAACAGAAACCACCCCTCCCCGACGAACGCCATGATGCCGAGCAGGAGCCCCATACCGCGCGCTCGCTCGACCTCGTCGACGTGGAGCGCGTGCTTGCCCGGTGCCAGCGCTTCCTGGGCGCCCGACACGGACGTCCGGCTGAAGGCTTCGCTTCGACCCTCGGCGGATCGGTGTGTGCCGCCCACGGGTCGGCCATCCGAGACCGCCAACATCACCGTTGCCGAGGACTCGGTCGCTGGCTCGTCCGCTGCCCCCACGGCGAATCATCGTCGTGCCGCGGGGTCCCCGCAAGGGTCCTCGGACATTCTTGCGGAATGTGCGCGCTCGCGCAGGCAGCGACCTAGATCGTCTCGGCGCGCGGCAGATCGAAGCGATCCAGGTTCATGACCTTGGTCCAGACCCTCACGAAGTCACGTACGAACTTTTCACGGGCATCGGAGCTCGCGTACACCTCGGCGAGGCCACGCAGCACCGCGTTGGAGCCGAGCACGAGATCGACGCGGGTGCCGGTCCAGGTCACAGCACCGGTCGTGCGGTCGCGACCTTCGAACACATCCCCCGCGCCGGAGGCAGGCTTCCACTCGGTACGCATGTCGAGCAGGTTCACGAAGAAGTCGTTGGTCAGCGACCCGGGCCGCTGCGTGAACACGCCGTGCCTGGAGTGTCCGTGGTTGGTGTCGAGCACGCGGAGACCACCGATCAGGACCACCATCTCGGGCACCGTGAGCGTGAGCAGCTGCGCGCGATCGACGAGGAGCTCCTCCGCCGGCACCGAGTAGTTGTCCTTCGCGTAGTTGCGAAACCCATCCACGATCGGCTCGAGCACCGAGAACGACTCGGCGTCGGTCTGCTCCTGTGTGGCGTCCATCCGGCCCGGCGTGAACGGCACGGTGGTCGGGTAGCCGCCCTGCTTCGCTGCCTCCTCGACACCCGCGCAGCCGGCGAGCACGATCAGATCCGCGAGCGAGATCCGCTTGCCTCCCTGTTGCGCGTCGTGGAACGCCTGCTGGATGCCGGCGAGCGTGGCGAGGACGTTCGCCAGCTGCGAGGGTTCGTTAACCTCCCAGTCGTTCTGGGGCGCGAGCCGGATCCGCGCGCCGTTCGCCCCACCGCGCTTGTCCGAGCCGCGGAAGGTCGAAGCCGAGGCCCAGCCGATCGAGACCAGCTGCGAGACCGAGAGGCCCGACGCGAGGATCTGGGCCTTGAGCGCAGCGACATCGCGATCGTCGACGAGCACGTGATCGACGGCGGGGATTGGATCCTGCCAGATCAGATCCTCCGCGGGAACCTCGGGCCCGAGGTAGCGCAGCTTTGGCCCCATATCGCGGTGAGTCAGCTTGAACCAGGCGCGAGCGAACGCGTCCGCGAACTGGTCCGGGTTGGCGTGAAACCGGCGGGCGATCTTCTCGTACGCGGGGTCCAGGCGCAGCGCGAGATCGGTGGTCAGCATGCCGGGGGCGTGACGCTTGGCTGCATCGTGTGCGTCGGGCACCGATCCAGCACCCGCGTCACCCTTGGGCTTCCACTGGTGCGCACCCGCGGGACTTCTGGTGAGCTCCCACTCGTACTCGAACAGGTGCGCGAAATAGTCGTTGCTCCACTTCGTGGGCGTCGTGGTCCACGTCAGCTCGAGGCCACTCGTGATCGTGTGGCTACCGTGCCCGGTCTCGAGCTTGTTGTGCCAGCCGAAGCCCTGGGCGACGATCTCCGCGGCCTCCGGATCGAAGCCGACGTGCTCGCCGGGAATTCCGGCACCGTGGGTCTTGCCGAACGTGTGACCACCGGCGATCAGCGCGACGGTCTCCTCGTCATCCATCGCCATCCGCGCGAACGTCTCCCGGATGTCGCGTGCGGCCGCGATCGGGTCGGGATGACCGTTGGGCCCTTCCGGGTTGACATAGATCAGTCCCATCTGGACGGCGGCCAGCGGCTTCTCGAGGTCGCGATCGCCCGAGTAGCGCGCGTCCTCGAGCCACTTCTTCTCCTGACCCCAGTACACGTCCGCCTCGGGCTCCCAGACGTCCTCGCGGCCGCCAGCGAACCCGAAGGTGGAAAACCCCATCGATTCGAGCCCGACGTTGCCCGCGAGGATCATCAGATCCGCCCACGAGATCTTGCGACCGTACTTCTGCTTGATCGGCCACAGCAGGCGGCGAGCCTTGTCGAGATTGACGTTATCCGGCCACGCGTTGAGCGGTGCGAACCGCTGGCTGCCTTTGCCTGCGCCACCGCGCCCATCACCGGTGCGGTAGGTGCCGGCGCTGTGCCACGCCATCCGGATGAATAGCGGGCCGTAGTGGCCGAAGTCCGCGGGCCACCACTCCTGCGAATCCGTCATGAGCGCCACCAGGTCGGCCTTGAGCGCCGCGTAGTCGAGGGTCTTGAACTCCTCGACGTAGTTGAACTCCCCGCCCATCGGGCTCGCCAGCGACGAACGCTGGTGCAGCGTCTCGAGTCTCAATTGATTGGGCCACCAGTCCTGGTTGGACGTGCCGCCACCGCTCTGATGCTTGAAGGGACATTTTGCTTGCGTGGACATGGTTCTCTCCGTCGACGTCAGCGTACGTGAACTCGGGTGATAATCCACACCGCTAATTCCGATAGGGTTGATAGGCTGTACCTATCGAAGAAGTCGAACACCGTGTCGAGCCGGGCGAAATCAGCGCGGCGGTTCGACGCTCGCGCGAAAATCGGGCACAACACGGCGTGACTCGTCGTACCCCGCTGCGGGCGCTCCGGTTCTGCGCACGTGGCGTGTGGGTGCTCGCGATCCTGCTCGTCCACGGCCTGGTGTGGCTGGTCGGGTGGCTCGCACTGCGGATCACGCTGCGCGGACCGCAGGCGCGCCAGGCGTGGTTCGGTACGCGGATGGCCGCGCTGCTGATCGCGCTCGGCGCGACGTTCGTCAAGGTCGGCCAGATCATGTCCACGCGGCCCGATCTCTTCCCCCCGCACATCATCCGGGGGCTGACGCGGCTGCAGGACGATGTCGGCGCATTCGCGTGGCGGCATGTCGAGCGGACGATCGTCGAGGATCTCGGTGCGCCACTCGCCGAGCTGTTCGCGAGCTTCGATCGCACGCCGGTCGCGTCGGCGTCGGTCGCCCAGGTCCATCGCGCCACGCTGCCTTCGGGCGACGAGGTCGCCGTCAA
Source organism: Myxococcales bacterium (assembly GCA_043753855.1). GTDB lineage: Bacteria > Myxococcota_A > Polyangia > Haliangiales > Haliangiaceae > JABFXX01. The sequence continues at coordinate 11,392 of JAYUVX010000252.1, forward strand.
GGTTCGGCGGCCGGGCCTCGACGACGTCGTCTACTTCGACCTCGCCGTGATGCGCATGTTCGCCCGCGTGGTGGCGTTGGTGCCCACGCTGCGGCTGCTCGCGCCGGTCGAGAGCGTGGACGAGTTTGGTGCGGCGATCCGCGCGCAGATCGATCTGAGGATCGAGGCGGCCAACAATCGCCGGTTCACCCAGGCGTTCGCCGGTGACCCCGATGTCGGGTTCCCGGTGCTCCACGACGCGTTGTGCACGTCACGGCTCCTGGTGATGGAGTTCGTGCGCGGCGTCAAGGTGCTCGATGCGCCGGCGAAGCTCGGTGCGGATCCCACCCGGCTCGCCCGCATCGGGTTTCGTACGCTGCTGAAGATGGTGTTCGCGGATGGCTTCGTCCATGCCGACCTGCACCCCGGCAACCTTCTGGTCGACGAGCACGGGCGCGTCGTGATCCTCGACCTCGGTCTGACCGCCGAGCTCGACGAAGCGGCGCGGGTCGCGTTCGCGCAGTTCTTCGCCGGCTGGGCCGGTCGCGATGGAACCGTGATGGCGCGCTTGATGGCCGACCTGTCACCCTCGGCGAAGGTCGCGGACTACGCGGCGTACGAACGGGAGATCGTCGGGTTCGTCGATCGCTATCACGGCAAGGCGCTCGGCGAGGTACAGGTCTCCACCGTGGTGTTCGACATGATGAACATCCTGCGCCGCCATCGCGTGCGGGTGAATCCGGTCTACACGATGTGCAACGTCGCCATCGCGGTCACCGAGGGGATCGGCAAGCAGCTCGATCCGCGGCTCGATCTGGTGCAGGAAGCGATCCCGATCTTCGCGGCGATCCGCGCCGCCGGCCGGCTCTGACCGGAGGACTACGATTCGACCTCCGCCGGCCACGCGCCGTAGCGACGATCACTGAAGTGCGTGAAGCTCCACCGACCAGGTCACGTCACGATCGAGTGACACCTGGATCTTGGTCGCGATGCTGCCCCGGCGCCGCACCTTCAGCCACGCGAGCTTCGAGCGGGCGGGCAGCTTTGCGGTGAACGGGGTCGTGCCGAGGCGGACACCATCGAGGACCACGGTCGCGCCGACGGGCTCGGTCGTCACGCGCAGCGTGATCTCGTTGCTCGCCGCGGGGGCCGCGACCCGCGACGAGCGTCGAGCCGGACCGGGAGCCGGAGCCGAGACGCGGGGCGGTGCGACGGGTGCGCCACTCACAGGCGGCGAATTCGCGTGCTCGTCCGGGCCGAAGATCGTCACGATCAACGCGAACGTCGCAGCGGCGAGCAGCGTGCCGATCAGACCGGTCCATACCCACGGACGCGATCGAACGCCTTGTTGCTGCGGCAGAACGGGACGCTCCAGCTGCGGGAGCTGCGGGAGCGCCGGTTCGGGAGCCGACCAGTCGATCGGTGCCGAGCGTTCGCGCTCCGCCGCCGGGACGTTCGCCGGCATCGGCGTCATCACCGTTGGCGCCGGTAGCGGCAGCTCGATCCCTTCGGGCTCGACCGTGGCGAGCCGATTCGTGACGATCTCCTCACTCGCACGCGTGTGAGGGACGCTGGTGGTCTCCTCGTCCTCGCCGATCGTATCGTTCTTGCCAGTGCCGCGGGCGAGCGACCGGAGATCGACGAGCGAAGGCCTCGCAACGAGCGGAACCACGCGTGGCTGCCCCCGGTCGATCACGTCGCGGGGAGCGGCGACCCCTCCCATCCACGGCTCGGGACGGAAGCCGAACAGCTGGTCGAGTACCGCCAGCACGACCGACTCGCCCGTCTGCAGCTCGAGCCGCGCTGCGACCCGTTCGAGATCCCGGCGCATCACGTCCGCGTTCGGGTATCGATCATCCGGATCGATCTCGAGCGCCGTCATGATCACCTCCTCGAGCTCCGGCGGAAATCCCGGCACCACCCGGCTCGGCAGCAGCAGATCACTGTGCATCGTGCGCTCGAGGGCCTCAAACTGCGAGCCCCCGGCGAACGCGCGGTGCAGGGTCAGCACCTCGTAGGCGAGGACTCCGAGCGCGAACACGTCAGTCCGACGATCCACCGGATAACCGCGGATCTGCTCGGGCGCCATGTACCCGACCTTGCCCTTGATGAACCCGGTCTTGGTGTGAGTAGCCTGTTCGGTCGACTTCGCGATCCCGAAGTCGATCAACTTGACCGAGCCGTCGTAGCTGACGATCAGGTTCGACGGCGTGACATCGCGATGCACGATCCCGAGCGGCACCCCGGTCGGCCCGCGGCGCTCGTGCGCGTGATGCAGACCGGAGGCAGCCGCGCCGAGCACGGTCACTCCGAAGCCGAGCGGCAGCGTCCCGGCGTGCGCGAGCGCGGTCTCCATGACCATCCGCAGCGTCTCCCCGTGAACATACTCCATCGCGAGGAAGTAGGTCCCATCATCGCTCCCGACGTCGAACACCTGCGCGATATGCTGATGGTGAAGGCAAGCGGCGAGCCGCGCCTCGTCGAGGAACATCGGAATCAGCGATAGATCGACCAGTCCTTCGGTCCGCAGCGTCTTCACCACGACATGCCGCTCGAAGCCGCCCGGACCTGACACCCGCGCGAGGTACACGCTCGCCATCCCGCCGGATGCGAGGTGCTGGATGAGCTGGTACTTCCCGAGCTGCTCCCCCGGCATTCGATAGGACCAGAGTCCGTGGCGCGCCCTCGGGCGTCAACAACCCCGCCGGTCAATCGGAGCAGCCCCCGACGGGACGGTCAGGCTGACTACTCATTTACAGACGGGAGTACACCCACGCTCAGCGGCTCCCGAACACGTCGGCGAGGGCGACCCGGGCGCCCACCGTGAACGCGACGAAGTTTGCCCAGTTGTAGATCTGCTTTGATCGAACATCGGCGCCGCCGCCGAGCAGCCGTGCGCCGAGAACCAGCTCGACGCCACGCGCGACCGGATAGCCGACCATCAGCTGGGTGTCGTAGATCGCGCCCTTGACGTTCGAGAGCAGGCCGAACGTCGAGAACCCGTCTGCCTCGAGTGCCGCCCACGGCCGCTCCGGACACGGACGCCACCACAGCCGCACCTTGGCCGCACCCACGAGACCGATGTCGTCCTGATGGGCTCGTCGCGACCCATCCGCCGCCGCGAATGCCACGTCCGCGTTACGGACCTGCAACGAGCCGCCGGCCTCGAGAGTCAGCCGAGGTCCATCGATGATCCGGTACAGATACGAGGCACGGTATCCCTCGAACAGGTAGCGATGGTCGACGACCGTGCCCGCGACGAACAGCTCGTCGCGGAACTGGAGGTCGCGGTCGAGCTGGACCTGCGTGCGCAGCTCGAACGGTGCGTAGAGCAGGATGATCGTGTGCCGCCGGATCGCAAGCTCGAGGCTGGTCCGCGACGTGACGACGAGGTTGTCCCGCTGGCCGACGTCGTCGGCGTGGTAACGCGTGCCGGTCGCGCCGTACTCGCCATCGTTCTGAGCGACGTACGCCGGTCCCGCCTCGTGCACGACCGTGGGTAGCAGCCAGGGCTGCGGCCGCTGCTGTGCAACGGCGTGACCCGAAACGAGCAGCGTCACGAGGAAGGCGAGCATGCGGGGCATGGCGATCAGATGGCCCCGATCCCGCGGAGTTACAAGGCCGCGTGGCACCTGGGCTCCGCGCAGCGGACTCGACCATCAGCGCGCCGGTTGCGCGCGGCGCACGGTTTGCGCGAAACCGCACGAACACGCCGGCCGCGACGCGGTTCGCCGATCTGGCGCACGCCCGCCCGGTCACCCCGATCGTCATGGCGACGTCGTCGGCGGGCGCGCCTTGGTACGGCCGAGCACCTGCATCAGACGACGATACGAGTTCTGCGTCGGCTCACCGCCTTCGCAGTTGCGCACCTTGCTCTCGCCGCACCGCACGTCCTTGTCCGTGAACGTGCGTGCTCCGCAGCGCGGGAGGTACGTCATCACATCGCTGCAGCTGTAGCCGTGGTCGAGGCCGTAGGCGTGCGCGACCTCCATCCCGATCGTCTCGCACACGGCGTGCACGTCGTTGCCGAGCTGTGCACTGAATGCGAACACCACCGGCTTCGCGATGACACCGCCGTTGAACGGCGCCAGCCCACCGACGCGGCGATCCTTCACCCCGAGCTCCGCGGGCTTGCCGCCGACGGCGACCAGCACGTGGTTATCCGCGCTCGGTGGCTCGTCCGTGATCTGGACGTCGAACGGCGCGAACAACGAGCGCACGCAGGTCATCAGCTGCTGCCAGCCCTTGTCGGTTCCCTTCCAGCCCGGGAGCGTCACCGTGCCGGGTGCCTTGACTCGAGCGCTGGCGAGCACGCTGGAGACTCCCCTGGCCGGATCGTCAGGGCCCGGACGGAGCGCGACCGGGCCGCGGGCGAGATAGATCACCCGGGCCGGTGCGCCCGGCGTCAGCTTCATGATCCGCTCGAAGTCAGAGGGCGCGGGAACTCCCCATGCACCGGTCTCGAACCGCTTGATCATCACCAGGCCCACGACGACGCCTGCGACCGTGATTCCTAGCGCCAGCGCCACGAGGAGCGAGAGCCTCCGGCCGAAGCTCCGGCGAGGTGGCACGGGCGCAGCACGGCGCGCTGGCGGCAGGCGTGGAACGCGCATCCCGCGCACTATGGCGTGGGAGGCCGCTGGATCCCAACTACTCGCCTGCCCGCTAGGTCATAGCTCCTCGGCGTACTCCATGATACCGGGATCCGCGCTCGCACGAGCCTTCAGGTCGGCCGGCGGCTGACACTGCAGCACCTCCTCGAGGACCGCCGAGCTCGCGTAGTTGACGATCTTCCAGCTCGTCGGCCCGGCGACGTGCGAGGGGTCGCAGTCGAACAGGAAGCCGGCGAGGTTCGCGCCGCACACCCCCTTCGCCTTCGCGATCGTCAGCAGGTCCTGACCTGCCGCGTTCTTGGTGTCACACAGGTCCGAGAAGTTCAGGTGCCCGGCGTCCTTGATGCCGATCAAGCGATGCGGGCGCGCAGAGCCCTGATACGCGGTCCGGATCTGACCGAAGCTCGCGATCGAATCGAGCGTGCCGCCGAAGTACAGCGACGACTTGAGGTCGCCACCCGGCTTGGTCGAGCCCGCGCCCGCCATCGGGATGACGACCTGCACGTGCGGCTTCGCGGCGGCGGCCACGGCCGCACTGCCCCCTGCCGAGTGGCCGGTGATCGCCATCCGCGTGGCGTCGACGTGTCCTGCGAGGAAGGCGAGCTCGCCGGTGGGCGCGCTGATCGCTGCGATCAGCGTGTCGATGTTGGCCTGCAGATTCTGCGGCGGTGGCGACCCGCCGCAGGTGCTCGCCAGCAGGTCGGCTAGCTTGAGACCCGGATGGTCGGCCGCGACCACGATGAACCCACGGCTCGCCCAGTGCGTGACGAAGTGAAGTGATTGGTGACGAAACGAGGCGGTGCCGTGCACGAACACGACGACTGGATACGGCCCATGCGTGTCGTCGAGCGGCAGGTCCCGAACGCAATCGCACGGCTGCCACGGATTATCGGTGTCAGAGATCTTCGCTGCCTCTGCCGGCGAGAGCGCCGTGCGGATGTCGTAGCGCGCCGGCGGCTTGCCGGAGTCGGATCCGGGAGTCGCCGGATACCAGACCTCGGTGGTCAGCCCGCCGATCGTGACCGTTCGTGCGCCGACCGCCCATGGCCCCGGCGCCGCACTATCGCTGGGATTGGCGAGCAACGTGGTGTTGTCGCAGCCCATGACGGCCGCTCCGGAAGGCTCCGGAGTGGAATTGGTGCAGGCAACGAGACCGAGCAGGAGCACGAGCTGGCGCATGGATGTCCCTCCGGCGCCGAAGGTCCATCATGAGACTAGAACGTTCTACTCTCCAGTGGCTGTTTCCGCTGTCATCGGCGAGGCGCCGCGGGCGCAGCTGCCTCGGCCGGTACCCGGACACGCCCCCGATCCGCTTCGGACGGCACAGCCGAGCTCGGCGGCTCAGAGCGTCTTCAGGTACGAGATCAGATCGGCGAGCTTCCGCGGCTCGTTCTTCCAGTCGATATTGCCGTTGAACTCCGGCGTGTTGTGGCCGACGTTCGTGTTACCCGACTTGGTCGTGTCGAACACTGCCGAGAACTGCGATGGGGCATCGACGAAGCCCATGCGCTCCTGGTCGTAGGCGATGTTGCCGCGCTGGAAGGTCGCCGGGCGATCTCCGGTGAGCAGCGCGTACATGTTCGGCACCGATCCGTTGTGCAGGTACGGCGCACGCGCCCAGATGCCGTCGAGCGGCAACGCCATGTAGCCACCCGTGCTCGCGATGATCTGCGCATCGGGCACCGGCGAGCCATCGGGCTGGTTGCAGGTGACCGCGTCCGTGCAGCCGGCGCGCAGCGCGCGGGTCAGGCCCGCCGTCGAGTACGGAGTCCAGATCATCGAGCGATTGGCATCGGTGCCGACGTACGACGGCGGGAAGATCTCGCCGTTGCCCGCCGTGTGACAGGACGCGCAGTTCCTCTCGTACAGCCGCTTACCGCGTGCGGCCGACGCGGTGTCGACATCGAACGGGTACGGAGTCGACGGCAGGTTCTCGGTGTACGCGGTCGTCTTGTTGGCGTTGTCCATGTTGAGCTTGTCGGGCCGGCCGACCACGCCGAGCTCCGCGGCGAGGTTGCGGTGCAGCTTGCTCGCGATCGAGCCATCCCACTGCGCGCTCGGGCGATCCTTCTGGTTCCACACGCTCATGATGTCGATCATCGCCGGCCGCGGCGGGACCGCCGCCTGGACCTGCGCCGGGGTCATTACCGCCGGATCGATGACGATCGAGATGCCCGCGCCGATCGCGTCGAGGTAGCCCGGCGTCGAGCCGGCAGGGTTCGGAGCATTCGGAGTCATCCCGTAGGTGTAGGTGCCGAGCGTTCCCTGGAAGCGCTGCGCACCGGCGATCGAACCGGCCTTGAGGTTGCCGACGATGGTCGGCGCGGCAGCGGCGAACACGGCGCGCTCGATCATCTCCTTTTCGATCGCGGCCGGATCGGTGACGCCGTAGACCCAGCCCGGGGGCTTGGCGGCGAGCGCGGTGACGAACGCGTCGGAGGTGTAGCCGGGGTTCGTGACGGTCGCGAACACCGAGCCGCGGAACCGCGTAAACTGCGTGCTCGGAGCGCCGAGCATTTGCTTCACGCTGCCGTCCTGACCGATCACGCTTCCGGTGTGGCAACCCGCGCAGGTGAGCTGCGCGACGTTGATGTTCACTGGACCATTCGCGGTCGGAATCGGCGGCTGCGAGGGGGCATAACCGAGGCCGAGCGGCAGCACGCGGCCGGGCTCGAGCGTGTCCTCGCCGAGGCCGACCGGACCGAAGTGCGCAGCTTCCGGGCCCCAGATCTGCGGGAACAGCTCGGGGAACAGCCGCAGCATGATCATCGGGATGCCGGACGTGCCGACCGCCGCATTCTTGAACGAGGCGTACTCGTCTGCGTGCTCGGCGTTGTACGCGTCGATCTCTGCTTGACGGCGCGCTCGCTCGATCCGCCAGTGGGCATATCTGCCGTTGCCAACCTCCGACTCGGTCTCGCTGACCGCCGAGTCGACACACGATGTGAGTGCGAGAGCCAACACGCCACTCGAAACGATTCTATTAATTCGCATCCGGCGAAACTGCGCCTGAACCGCAGTCCGATCAATTCGTAACAAATGTGGCTCTCACCACATACTCTGCAGGCGAGCCTGCGAGCAGTGTTCACGCCACCCGCAACGGTGCGATGGCTCGGCGAGAAGCGTGAATGGTGTGCACTGAATGGACATCTATCAGCTCACGACGTTCGTCGCCCTGGCTCGCGACGGCAGCATCACGCTGCATGCGCACGCGCACGACGGAGTATGTGAGTCAGTCAGCCAGTTCCCGACAACCGGCGTGCCGTCGTTGCGGGATCAGGCGCCGAGCTTCGTCAGCCCGAACGCGGCGAGGAAACCTGCGACGGTGACGAGGCCTGCGAGGTCATGCGCGGTCGCGAACGCCTCCGGCATCATCGTATCTGCGAGCATCGCGAGGATCGCACCCGCGGCGACGGCCGTGGTCGCGGCGATCACGTTCTCCGACAGCCCGCCGAACACTGCATAGCCGGCGAACGAGGCGAAGCCCGAGATCACCGCGATGCCTGACCACACGCCGAACACGTAGCTGCGCGAGCGGCCGCTGCGCTTCATGCCGGCCGAGCTCGACAGCCCCTCGGGGATGTTCGACAAGAAGATCGCGATCACCGCGACCAGACTCACGCCCTTGCCGGAGAGCAGGCTGACGCCGATCACGATCGACTCGGGGATGCCGTCGAGCAGCGCGCCGAGCGCGATCGCTGTGCCACTGCCTGCGTGACTCTCCTCCGACGCCTGCTGCGCGCCCGACCGCTTGCGATGCTTCGCGCCGCGCCGAGCGAGCAGCATGGCGGCGCCCGTATAGACGGTGGCGCCCGCGAGGAATCCGATCCCGGTGGCCGCAAACCCGCCACGCCGGTAGGCCTCGTCCATCAGGTCGAACGACAGCGCCGAGATCAGGACACCACCGCCGAATGCCATGATCGCCGCGATCAGCCGGGCCGGGACGCGCACGAAGTAGCCGATCGCCGCGCCGATCACGAGGGACGAGCCCGCGAGCAGGCCCCAGAGTCCAGCGGTGAGCGACAGGGGCATCCGGCTTGTGATGATACCGCCTGCAGGCGAGCCCACGATGTGCGCCGGTGACACCCCGAGGCGCGAGACCCGGATCGTAACGATTCGTGACCCTAACTGTTCGAGAGCGAGCTTGCAGTAGAATCGCGATTCGTGTCACCTGGTTTCATGAGCGTCTCCGAGGACCGCACCGACCCCGTCCCGCTCCAGGAGCCCGGGCCACCCCACCCTCCTCCGCGACTCGCCAGGGCGACGCGACCACCCCCGATCCCGCCGGCGCGCCGCGGGAGTGGGACGGCACGCGCCGTGCTGACGATCACGTCTCAACCGCCGAGGGCGACCGTGGTGCTCGTGACCGCCGGCCGAGCGCAGGAAGCCGGGCTCACGCCGGTGCGCGTCGACATCGATCCGCAGCTCCATCACGACGTGATCATCGCGGCGGATGGCCACGACACCATCGTGTGGGGATTGTCACCGCACGCGCCCCGCGTCATCGATGTCGAGCTGCAGCTCCGCGTCGACTAGTTAGTGAAACTAACTATTTCGTTGACCGTGGCGGGACGTAGGTGGTTCTCTCCGCCGCATGAAGCCAGCTAGCTCCGTCCTGCTCGCGGCCCTGCTCGCCGCCTGCTCCAGCGCGAAGGCCCCCCAGACAACCGATGCCCCACCCGCCATCACGCCGGATGCTATGCCGGTGTCGGCCGCCGATCTGCCGAAGCGCATCGCGGCCTCGGTGTGCGGCGCGCTGTTCCGGTGCTGCGATGACGACCTCGACACCTACTTCGGCGCGTACGCGGCGAACGAGCTCCTGAAGGAGTTCAAGCCGCGCCTGCCGCCCGCCAACGAGGCGAGCTGCCGGAGCGTGATGGAGGAGATGCTCGCGATCGTGCCGGTCGGCGACTGGGTCCGTGCCGTCGGGACCGGCACGGCCGACTACCATCCCGCGGTGGCCGCGAGCTGCCTGGCTGCGCTCGACACCGCAGCGTGTGGTAAACCAGCGCGCGACGCGCTGTGGGATTCGAAGTGCTTCGGGTTCGCGCCTCCCTCTGGCGGCACCGAGCAACGCACGTGGGTCACCCGCGGGCGCGCGGTAGGCGAGACGTGCGGACCGATCCGCGATGGCGTGGGCGCCGCGTTCTACGGGACCTGCGATCCAACCACCGCCTTCTGCTGCTACAGCGAGCCGGGACGGACCGGCTGTCAGTATCCGTTCGATGCGCAGAACCATCCGCGCACTGGCACGTGCAGCGCGGTCGCGGCCGTCGGCGCTGCGTGCTCGATCGGGGCGCCCGTGAAGCTGTGCGGTACCGGCATCGACTGCGATGCCGACTCCCTGAAGTGCGTCGGCGAGGTCCAGGCGCAGCTCGCCAGCGGTCAGCCGTGCATCGACGCCGGCTACCACTCACTCGGTACCTGCCAGAGCTCGTTCTGCGACGTCCTGGGCACGAAGCGCTGCGAGCCCATGCACGCCGATGGTGCCGCGTGCGGCGGCGGCGACGAGTGCAGCTCCGGCCTGTGTCGCATGCAGGTGTGCCGGCCGATGGACATCTGCACCGGCATGGCGCCACCACCGCCGCCGCCGCCGATCGATGCAGGTGTCGACGCGAGCCCCGATGCGAGCCCCGACGCCTCCGTCGACGCGTCGGTGATGACCAGCAACGAGACCTGCGTAGCTGCCCCGACGCTGGCCTCGGCGTCGGTCGCGTCACCGCTCGCCGGCTATGCATCGCGCATCACCGCGCCGTTCGGCACGACGAATGACTACAACCCCTACAACCCGATGTCGCTCTCGCCCCCGCCACTGCCACCGGGCTGCTCGATCGTGTACGACGCGAAGGGCAAGGACGTCGTGTACGCGGTCACGCTCGCGCCGGGCGAACGGCTCAAGCTGCGCGCGGAGCTCGCCGATGGCAAGCGGGCGGGGATCTACCTGCTCGACACCTGCCCGGGCGGCAGCTGGCCCGACTTCGACGACTCCAAGGCTTGCGGTAACACCGAGTACGCCGTCGGCACCTTCAACCCGACCGGCTACGATCCGGCGACCCTCACCATCACTTATCCGATGACCCTCGGCGGGCAACCGACGCAGCCGTTCACGTTCTGGGTCGTCGTGGATGAGGTCGGGGGCGACACGTCGACCGGCTTCACGCTCGACTGGCAGCTGATTCACTGACACTCGGTCGCGTCGACCGGCGCCGCGATCGGAAACCGTTCGCCGGCCTGGTATGCCGCGAGGTATCGCGCGAAGTAGGTCCAGCTCGTCTCGTTGCGGCCGGGCAACACGCAGGCGGGCGCGTGGCGATACCGAGGAACCCGCGTCGCGATCTCGTCACGCACCACGGCGGGAAGCTCGTCCCACGCCGCGAGCTTGCGCCCGCGCGTCGAGTAGACGAGCACGCCGGGCCGGCCACCCATGCCCATCCATGGCAACCACGGTCCGATGCGGTGCCACGTGAACCACAGCGACGGGACCGTGGGCGCGGCTCCGGCGAGCGCCTCGAACGGCGTGGCGAACGCGAACAGCTCGGCGGCTTGATAGCTCGCCTCGGGATCGATGGCGTGCGTCGCGGGGTCGCGCGCGAGTGGGTTCGGATAGAACAGCGGGATGTCGAACGCGATGGTGGCCGTGCCATCTGCAACCGTCATGGGCACCGGACCGGCGAGCACGTTCTGCACGCGATCGTTGGCGACGTGCACGACCGTCAGCTCGGCGTTCGTCCATGGGTTGGCCCACCGCTGCAGCGGCGCACCGGTCTGTGGATCGAGGTAGTACAGGAGCTCGCGCGAGGTCAGGTGCCACTCCCCGCCGACCTGTAGGCAGCGCGCGATGTTGATGCCGACCACGCCGAACAGGCGGCGTTGCCGCTCGCCGGGCACGACGGCGTAGACGTCTCCCGTCCAGGTCATGACGACCTCGCTGCCATCGAGCGCGCATCGCATCCGCACCAGCTGCTCGGTCGTCGCCGCGCGCGTCGTCGGCGTGGACATGGGTGCATGCACCGGCGGCGGTGACGGGTGGGTGCAGGCGACGAGCAGCAAGCTGCCGAGCAAATATCTACGGCGAGGCTCGACGCAGTGCGGTGATTCCTCGATGCTGGGCAAGTGCCTCCGCGATCTAGCAAGTCCGCGTCTGCCGGTCCGCGCGTGAAGCTGCGCATCGAGCCGCGGCTCGAGGAGTCGGTGGTGCTCGCGTTGTTCGACCTCACCAACCACCTGCAGCGGCGCGGCGAACGGCTGGCCGCCGTCGCCGGCCTGACGACGCAGCAGTGGCTCGTCCTGCTCCAGATCGCCGGCGAGCCGAACTTCCCCCACTCCGCACTCGACGAGGACAACCGAGTCCTTGCCTCGGACATCGCGCGCGTTCGTGGTGTCTCGCGGGCGACGATCAGCGCCGTCGTCAGTGCGCTCGAGAAGCGTGGCCTGATCCGCGAGGACGCCGATCCTGCCGACCGACGCCGGCGCCACCTCACGATCACCCGCGCCGGGGCAGACGCGATCGAGGCGATCGAGCCCGATCGCCGGGCTGCCAATCAGCGCCTGCTCGGAGGCCTCGACCAAGCCGACCGCAAGCGGATGCTCGGCTACATCGAGCGCTGCCTGGGTGTGCTCTGGGACGTCCACGAGGACGAGAAGCTGAGCGCCGCACGCACGAGGTTGGCGAATCATCGCCGCTAGATAGACCGGTTGGTGACCCCTGATCAATGTCGCATGGCGATGCGACGGCGCCGCAGCTCGTGCAATCAGTGGCCAAGCGGCGGGGACGAACGAGCCGAACCGACCGTGCTACGCATCCGCGATGCGATCCTGGATCCTTGGCCTCGCTCTCGTCGGAATCTACGGGTGCGGTGACCCGGCGTCATCGACACCACCCGATGCAGAGATCGTCGCAGATGTATCGCCGGATACCAGCGCGGCACCGCTCGGTGACATCCTCGTCGAGCTGCGTGCGGTGCCCGGGCTCGAGGTCGAAGAGCGCGCCACGATGCTCGCCGGATACCGGTTCTTCGTACTGACGTACGACCAGCCCGTCGATCATCAGAACCCTGCGGGCGCGCGGTTCAAGCAGCGGTTCACGCTGCTGCATCGAGACTACGCGGCGCCGGTGGTGGCGCAGAACAGCGGCTACGGGGTCTCGACCCGTGGGTTCCGCTCGCAGGTCACGACGCTCATCAACGGCAACCAGCTGTCGATGGAGCATCGCTACTTCTCACCATCGCGGCCCGACCCGGCCGACTGGAGCAAGCTGACGATCGAGCAGGCCGCGAATGACCAGCACCGAATCACCCAGGCGCTGAAGGCGCGGATCTATCACGACAACAAGTGGCTCACCACGGGCGCGAGCAAGGGCGGCATGACCTCGCTGTTTCATCGCCGGTTCTTCCCGGGCGATGTGGACGGCACCGTGGCGTACGTCGCGCCGCTCGACTACGCGGCAGACAACATGGCGTCGCCGACCAACCGCTACATCCGGTTCCTCGAGGCGGTGGGCACGGACCCCACGTGCCGCCAAAAGCTCAAGGACTTCCAGAACACCGCGCTCGCCCGGCGTGCCGCGATGAAGACCCGCATGGAAAGCAAGGCGACGTTCACCGAGGTCCTCGGCGAAGATCGCGCGCTCGAGTTCGCGGTGGAGGAGCTGCCGTTCATCTTCTGGCAGTACGGCTCGCAGGACGACTGTGCGCTGATTCCCGCGACCAACGCCACCGACGACGCGGTGTTCAAGTTCCTCGATGACACCATCAACGTGGCGTCGTACGGCGATGCCGACCTGCTCGACTTCCTGCCCTACTACCACCAGAGCGCCACGCAGCTTGGCTACCCCGCCGACGACGAGAGCTACCTGGTGGGCCTGATGTACCCCGGCCAGGACACGGCGGCGGCGTACGTGCCGGCGAGCATCCCGGTCACTCCGTACGACGGTGGGGCTGCGATGCAGGATATCCAGTCGTGGATCGCCACCAGCGGCTCGCAGATCATGCTGATCTACGGGCAGAACGATCCATGGACAGCGGGCGCCGCATCGATCGGCAACGCGACCGACTCGTTCAAGTTCATCGCCCCCGGCGGCAACCACGGGTCGTCGATCACGAAGCTGGGCCAGGCTGATCAATCGATCGCGACCGCGGCCGTGCTGCGCTGGGCAGGCGTGAGCGCGAGCGCGAGCGCGAACGCGCGCGCTCGGATCCACCGCGGTGAGCAGACGCTCGAGCGCGTGGAGCTCGAGCGCCGGCATCGCCGCTAGATCAACGCACGGTGCAGGCGGTCAAGGTGATCATCATACCCGCACGCCACGGCGGGCCATGGCTGGGATCCAGCCGGAGCGTGGAGGGCAACCCACGACAGCCGCGATAGCCGCGAGACCTTGACGCGCGTACGCGAGTTGCCGGTCTGGCGGCCGTGGCGCGCCGATGTCCGCGAGGTCGCCGAGGCCGAGATGCTCGACGCCGAGCCCCGGCCCCGCGAAGCACTGCGAGAGACGCTCGCGCGCGAGCTCGCCGCGGCGATCGAGCGCCGGAGCACGTGGGTGGCACGACAGCTCGCGCGCGAGCAGGTCGCGGTGGCTGCCGAGCGCAGCGCGCTGCGTCCCCTCGAAGATGCGATCGAGGCCGCGCGCCTCGAGGCTCGCGGCTTGTCCTCGCTCGTCGCGCAGAGCGGCTGAAGATGGTACCCCTTCCGATGTGGAGCCGAGACCCAAGCGCATCCTCCTGATCGATGACAGCGAGACCACCCTGCGGATGGTGGCGTCGGTGCTCGATCGGTCGGGCTTCGAGGTGCGCACGTCGACGGACATCGATCAGCTGACTGCTGCGCTCGGCGAGTGGCGCCCTGATCTGATCCTCACCGACGTGAACATGCCGGGCACCTCGGGGAACGAGCTATGCCGTCAGCTCAAGGCCACGTACGAGACGGCCCACGTGCCGGTCGTGCTGTTCTCGTCGATGGCGGTCGACGAGCTCGCGGCGCTGGCTCGCAGCTGCGACGCGGATGGCTTCTTGACGAAGAGTGACCTCGACGATCTCCCCGACGAGCTATCGCTGCTGATCAAGACGCTCGCGTTTTGAAACCTACTGCAACGGGTCCCAGCGGACCCGGAACCGGCACGCGTCCGCTCCGAGGGCCTCGCAGGCGACGTGCTCGACGTTCGCGTTGCGACCACCGGACAGCACGACCAGCTGCTCGAGCACGCCATCGCTCCACGCGCAGACCGCGGCGTCGCGCGGAGTGCCGGTCATTCTCACCTCGGCTTCCGTAGCGGCGACCGTCATCGAGGACGTCGCGCCCCAGCTCTGATAGCGGCCCCAGACGTTGCGAATCGCCGAGAGCGTGCGCTGCGGCATCAACGTCGCCGCGCTCGACGGGAAGAAGTTCCGGAACGAGGAGCGCACGCTGGCACGGCCAACATCGCGCGCGAGCCGCGTGCCATCGATCTCGAGGTACTGTGGAGCCATCGCGAGCATCCGGCTGAACATCGCGGTCGGTAGCCACGCGAGTGGCGCCGTATCGAACAGCGCCAGTCCGAGCTGAGGATCTTCGCCGTCGATGACGTCACGAAATCGCGCAGCCTGGTGCACTCCGAGCACGCGCGTGATCGATCGAAACACGATGCCACGGGTCTGCTGGTGCGAACCATCGATGCTGGCGCGAGCTGGCCGCTCGTCGCCGGCGCGGCGCGAGGGACGCGGCGACGGTGCGATGATCTCGAGCGCCGCAGACAGCGCGCGTGAGAACTCGCCAGCGGAGGCCGGCCGGCGCGCGGGATCGCGATGCAGCGCGGCGAGGATGATGTCATCGGCGGGAGCGAGCTCCGGCGCGTAGAACGATGGGCGCTCCGGCGGTTGATCGAGCGTCTGCCGGGCGAGGATGTGGAGCGCCTCGCCTTCGCCGAAGGGCTCGGTCAGCGTGAGGATCGCGTAGGCGGTGGCAGCGAGGCCGTAGACATCCGAGCGCGCCGTGGCTTCACCGCCGGCGAACACCTCGGGCGCGATGTACCCCGGGGTCCCGGCGGCGTCCGCGGTCTGCCCTGCTCGGTGGGCGATCCCGACGTCGACGAGCACGCCGCGCCCGCGGAACGGATCGCGAATCACGTTCGCGGGCTTGACGTCTCGATGGATGATGCCGCGCTCGTGCAAGGCATCGAGCGCCGAGGCGACCTCCTCGATCACCGCAACGTTGACGGCGAGCGCCGGTGCGGTGCCCTCGTTGACGTGGCGCAGGATGGCCTCCTGCAGCCCCTCGCCTTCGACCAGCTCCATCACGAAGTACGAATCGCCACCGACCTGACCGAAGTTGTAGATCTGGACGAGGTTCGGATGCTGGATGCGGGCGAGCAGCGCCGCTTCGGCGCGCAGCCGCTCGATGAACTCGAGATCCTCGGCGAGGTCGGGCCGCAACATCTTGATCGCGACCGGGCGCTCCAGCGCGAGGTCGTCGGCCCGGTACACCACGCCCATGGATCCGCGGCTGATCTCGTGGCGCAGCCGATAGGTGCCCGCGAGCGTCACCGGAGGTTCGTCGACGATCTCGATCTGCAGCGCGACCGGAGCTTGCAAGCTCGGGGACGCGCCGGCGATGGCGAGCGGCGCGCTCGGTGCGAGCTTGGCCGCGGTTGCCGCGCGAGCGACCATGTCGCCGGGCTCCTCGTCGACCTGTCGCGTTGATATGCCGATCATCACCGGGATCTGCACCTGCTCGCCGGTGGTCAGCTCGATCGAGCGCTCCGCCAGTGCGGCCTGGAGTGCCTCGGCAACGACCTGCGCTCCTTCACCCGTGACGTCCGTGAGGACGACCAGCGTCTTGTCGCCCGTCCAGCGGCCGACCAGATCCTCGATCCGTACCCGCGCCCGGATCGCGTCGGCGACCCGCCGCAGCACCAGATCTCCGATCTTGTGCCCGTACCGAGTGTTGATGCCGCGCAGGTCCATGACATCGAGCACGAGCGCAGTCAGCGCCTGCTTCTTGCGCAGCGCGGCCGAGGCGAGCGGCGTCATCAGCTGCATCATCGCGACGTGATTCCAGATCCCCAGCAGGGGGTCGAGACCAGGGCCGCTCGCGAGCCGGGCGAGCTCGTCGGCGGTGCGATCATGAACACCACGCCAGCCAAGCTCGGCGCCGAGCCGCGACGCCACCACCTGCAACATCGCGCGCTCCTCGGGCTCGAACACGCGCGGGACGTCGGCGACGAGGCCGAGGAAGCCCTGGCTGCCGAGTGGCGTCTCGAGCGGCACGGCCACGTAGCTCCCGCACTGCAGGACGTCCCGTTCGCTCATCGCCATCAAGGTGGCGGATGCCGCGACCGCCATCCGACATCGCTCGACGTGCGTCTCTCCCGCGCGCGCGAGCCCGCGGATCGAGATCACGCAGCTGGGAACCGCGAACGCGAAGGCGATGTGATGCGCTGCCATCTCCAGCGCCGCGTTGAGCGGCCCGGTGAGCAGCGACACGCTCACGAGCTGGGCGAGTCGCGTTGCGTGACCGTTGCCACTGTTGTCGAGGCGAGCCGCGAGCTCGAGCGCCGGCATCAGCGATGATTCGAACACCACGATCTGTGCGCCAGCGGGTACCTGTTCGCCGTCATCGCGCGTCATCAGGATGGTCACCACCCCGCGCAGTGTTCCGAGCTGCTGGAGCGCGGTGTCTGCGTCGAGGTGCTCGCGATCGATGACCACGGCACAGGGCCGGCACTCGCGAATCACGGTGGCGAGCTGACGAGCGTCACTGATCACCACGCAGTCGCGATCGCTGGCAACGCCCCCGATCTGGACCAGCTCGACGAGATGTTGATCGGCGCACAGCACCGCGAACCCACCGGGGCGCATCAGCTGACTCGTGGTCACGCTCGAGTGTGGAACGCATTTTGGCGCTCCGCTCCGATTGGCATGCCATTTCGGCACCGCGATCAGCGTGCCAGCGTCGCAAGCTCCCGCCGCTTCTCGGGGTGCCGCGGCACGATGACTGCAGCACGTCGCGCATGCGATCGCGGCGTGACCACATCCGCCACCTGTGGCGCCGGTGTCGGCAAGCCGTCCTGCTCGCAACGCTCGCGGTGATCGTCACGAACGCAGCTACCGTCGAGACCACCACGGTCCCTCGAGCGATCGCGCGGGCGCCGCTTGCAGCACCGGTGCGTGCCGACCTCCCGCAGTTCCCCGTGGTGCGGCAGACGATGCTCACGGTGCGCGTGACCGCGAACGGAGCGCCGGTCGCCGATGCCGAGGTGTCGCTGGGCGATGGCAGCGGCCCGACGTCCACGGTTCGCCGGAGCGACCGCGAGGGTGTCGTCCAGTTCACCGCGCTCGCGCCCGGCGCTTACGAGCTGTGGGCAGCGCGGGACGCCCGTGCGTCACGCCCGGTGCGGATCTCCGAGCTTACGGCCTCACCGATCGAGCTCGCGCTCGAGCCTGCGAGCCGGGTGCGAGGCCAGGTCACGATCGATGGACCGGTCCCACCCGGCGCGATCGTTCAGCTCGTGCCACGCGACGTCGATCACGTCGTGAGGAGCGCGCAGCTCGACGAGCACGGCCGGTTCGGCCTCGATGGCGTGCCGAGCGGACTGTGGCGCGTGGAAGCCTCGGTGCCGGGCTACGTCCAGCTCGCCGATCAAACGTTTCGTGCCTCGGATCACGAGGCGTCGCTGGTCGTCGGAATGCAGCGCGCAGGCACCATCAGCGGCACCGTCATCGATGCCTCGGGTGCGCCGATCGTGAACGCGAACATCGTGCTCCGCGATCAAGGACCTCCAGCGCCCGCGAGCCAGCGTCCGTTCACGATCGAGGCGCTCGGGCTGCGCTGGGTGCATCCCCTCGCGAGCGCGCGCCTGCTGCCGGCGAACGACTCCGGGCGGTTCGGTGCGCCACGTCCGGGCGTGCGCTCCGTCGAGTGCGCGCAGGGCCACTGCGGCATCGACCTCGGGAGCGTGCGCGGCAGCGTCGTTCACGCTGCCGCCGATGGCGAGATTGCCGCGGTGTTCGCGGAGAGCCGCACCGAGGCGGGACGCGTCGTCGTCATCGATCACGGCGGTGGACTGAAGACGTTTTACATGCACCTCGACGAGATCCGCGGCGGTTTCGAGGTCGGCCAGCCGATCCACGCCGGAGATCCCGTGGGTACGCTCGGCTCGACCGGATTCTCGCGCCCGGTACCCCACCTCCACTTCGCGATGACCTACGAGAGTGGTGGGCGCACCTGGTACATCGATCCAGAACCGATGATCCGGCACGCGGTCGTGCTCGCCGCACCGCGCACGCTCGCACCGGTGGCTCCAGCCGCGCTCGTCCCGCTCGCGGGCCACGCGCGTCCCGTGATCCGCCATGTCGTCACCGACGCGCACGGTGGGTTCCGGATCGACGGGGTCGCGCCCGGCTCGTACGTCGCCGCGGCGTTCGCAAGCGGCCTCGCACCCGGCGGCAGCACCGCGTTCAAGGTCGTGCGTGGCGAGGCCACCTCCGGCGTGGTGATCACCCTACGTGCCGGGGCTCTGCTCTCCGGCCGCGTGGTCGGGCGCGATGGGCCGCTCGCGGGCGCCACCGTGGTCGCGCGCGCCGGATTCGGCGAGGCCTCGAACAAGCTCGCGACCACCACCACCGACCGCCACGGCGAGTTCACGCTGCGATCGCTGTCCGGATCGATCACGCTCGCCGTCGCAGCTCCGAGCTACGGCAACCTCGAACGCATGGTCTCGCTCGATGCGAAGCTGGCGGCGCGCGAGGACTTCCAGCTGACGGTCGAGGACGCGCACCTCCGCGGTCAGCTGCTCGCGCCCGATGGCGGGGCGGCAGCAGGCGTCGGTGTCCGCGTCGTCGAAGGTCCCACGCAGCGAAGCGGGGTCACCGACGCGCAGGGGCGGTTCGCGATCGACCGGGTGGCGAGCGGCCGTTACATCCTCGAGCTCCGGTCACCGGAATACCCCAGCAAGCGCATCACGGTCGACACCGATCGGTTTGCCGAGCACCGGCTCGAACCGGGCGGTGGCGCGCGCTGCATGGTCCGCGATGCCTACACGGCCGCACCGCTCGTCGGCATCCGGGTCAAGGGCACCGGGCCCGCTGGCGCGACCACCACCAGTGTCACCGATGCGCGCGGCATCGTCGAGCTGCGCGGCCTCGGCGCCGGAGCCTGGCAGCTCACCGCACAGACCACCGGATATGCCGCAGCGGCGCGCACCGTTGCGATCCGCGTGGGTCGCGTTCTTCAGGAGGTCTCGCTCGAGCTCGCGCGCGGAGCGACCGTGGCGGGTGTCGTGCGCGATCAACGAGGCCAGCGCGTCGGTGGTGCGCGGATCAAGCTCGGCGCGGCAACGACGGTCACCGATCGCGATGGCAACTTCCGGATCACCGATGCCACGTCGGGTGACCTCGAGGTCGAGCACGATGGGCATCAGGGCACGCTGCGACTCGAGCTCGCACGCGGGGAAGAGCGGCTGTCGCTCGCGGTCGAGCTCGCGAACTGAACGCTCGGCGTTCAGCGCGTCGCGGGCATCGTCGCCACCGAGGGCCGCCCGGTGACCCAGCTCGATCTCGTCAAGCGTCAGTGACCGAGGCGGTCGAGGCTCACGAAGCACTCCTCCGGTGGAGGAGCCTTGGTGATGACCTTCAGCTCCACGAGCTGCTGCGCGAGGGTCCGCCAGCGCTCGTTCGTCATCTCGCCGAGCGCGGTCTTCCTGGTGTCCGCGGTCTCGATCAGATCGCGCTGCACGCGGGCGGCGTCGGCGAACGTCGAGGCGTCCAGCTCGCGGTTGAGCTTGCCCATGACGGCATTGGTCGCTGACGGATCATCGAGGTACGCACGCCAGCCTTCGCGCAGCGCCAGCACCAGCTTGCTCACCGTCTCGGGATCCTTCCGCACCATCTCGCCGCGCGCGATCACGACGGTGGTGTACGGGTTGTAGCCGGCCTCGGCGATCAGAAACGTCTGGGGGTCACTCCCAGCTGCCACGGCCTGCAGCGGCTCGCTGGTGATGAAGCACTGCTTCGAGAGCTCGGGCTTGGCGAGGAACGTCGCGATGCCCGGAGAGTTGCTGGTGAGCTTCACCGCGGAGCTCGGGAACCGGGTGCGCAAGAACTTCAACCACGAGACGTCCTCCGCCTCGAGCGTGCCGGGGCTGGTGAACACGTCATCGATCTTGGTGAACCCACGGGCCTTGTGCACCATGATCGCCTGCGGCGAGGTCTGGTAGACCGCGAAGATCGCGACGACATCTGCGCCCTGCTCGCGTGCCACCAGGACCTGATCGGCAGCCGTGGTGGCGAAGTCGGTGACGCCCTGCGCGACCAGCTTCCAGGTCTCACCCTGTCCGCGCGGCTTGATGTCGACCTCGAGGCCATGCTTGCCGAACGCACCGGACTCCCGCGCCGCGTAGAACCCACCGAACTCCGGCTCGGGAACCCAATCGAGGGTCAGCGAGAGCTGCTTCGCGTTGCTCGAGCTCCCCGGAGCGGGCGCGCCGGCCTGTTTGTCCTGCTTGCAGCCGACGCTCGCGATCTGCAGCGCGAGCAGCACGACGATTCCATGACGAGTCCACGGTTGTTTGCTCATGAGTCCTCAGTCGCGCGCCGGGGCATACCAGTTCGCGAGCACCATCCGGCCGGCGAGATTCACGGCTGCGAGCATCGCAAGCCCGAGCGCCGATGCAAGCAGGACGGCAGCGAACACGCGATCGCTATGACCGTTGTGGCTCGCGCTGACGATCACCACTCCGAGCCCTTGTTCCTCGCCGAGCTCGCCGACGAGGAACTCGGCGACCACGGTGCCGATCACGGTGAGGCCAGCGGCCACGCGTAGCCCGGTGAGCAGGCTCGGCAGCGACGACGGAAACCGCAGCTTGAACATCGTGGCGCGCCTGCCTGCTCCGTAGAGCCGGAACAGATCCACGAGCGCGAGGTCGGTGGCGATCAGCCCCGCCAGCGTGTTGGCGATCACCGGGAACACCGACACGATGAACGCGCACGCCGCTACCGCTTTCAGACCGGGTGCGAACCAGATCGAGAGCATCGGCGCGATCGCGATGATCGGGACGGTCTGGAACAACACGGTGTACGGCGAGAACGCGCGCCGCACCCAGACCGACGAAGCGAGCACGAGCGCGATCACCACGCCGAACACCGCGCTCGAGGCAAAGCCGATCAGCGCCGCCTTGGTCGTGCTCCAAAGTGCGGCGAGCAGATAGCCGCGCTCGTCGAGCAGCGAGCTGACCACCTTCGACGGTCGCGGCACCAGGTAGATCGGCGTATCCGCCCACCGCACGTAGAGCTCGAGCAGCAGCATCCCGGCGATCAGCACGAGAACCGGCGGCCAGAGCGAAGAGAACAACCGGCGTAGCTTCATGACGCCTCCCCGCGTTCGAGGGCGTCGTAGACGTGCCGGGTCTCGCGTGCGAACTCGGGGGCCGCCCGCAACGCGGCGGTCCGCTGCGCCGGCAGGTCCACCGCGCGATCGAACACGATCCGACCCGGTCGCTTGCTCAGCACCACCGTCCGGTCGGCGAGGAACACCGCCTCGTTCGTCGAGTGGGTCACGAAGATCACGGTCATCTGCCGCGCTTGCCACAGCTCGCGCAGCTGCTCGTCCAGCAGCTGCCGGGTGATCTCGTCGAGCGCCGCGAACGGCTCGTCGAGCAGCAGCAGCGTCGGAGCGGTCACCATCGCGCGCGCCAGCGAGACCCGCATGCGCATCCCACCCGAGAGTTGCGCCGGATAGCGCGCAAGCGCATCGCCGAGCCCGACCTTGACGAGCGCGTCGGCCGCGACCTCGCAACGCTTCGACCGCTCGATGCCCTGCAGCTCGAGCGGCAATGCCGCGTTGCTCAGCACCGTTCGCCACGGAAGCAGGTGCGCATCCTGGAACACGTAGGCGATGTCGAACCGCCCGGCATCGGGCCGCTGCACCTCGACCGCACCCGCGGTCGGCCGACCGAGCCCGGCGATGATCCGCAGCAGAGACGATTTTCCGCAGCCCGAAGGGCCGAGGATCGCGACGAACTCGCCCGCGACGACCTCGAGGTCCATCGAATCCACGGCGACCACGCCACCCGGAAAAACCTGCCGCACACCGCGCAGCGACACGCTGCTCGCTGGGGTCGCAGCCGCCAACGTCAGCTGGCCTTTGCCGAGCCTGTGACCAGGGTGTCCCACTCGCCCGACGCAAGCAGCTTCTCGACATCTTCTGCGCCACCGACCAGCACGCCATGGACGAACACCATCGGGAACGTGGGCCAGCCGCTCCACATCTTGAGCGCGGTACGGCGCCGCCAGGTGTTGAGGTAGCTGCCGTACTCCAGGTAGTGGAATGCGGTGCCGTGGGCGTTCAGCGCCTTCTTCACGCGACGCGGATACGGATTCTGCTTCATGCCAACGACCACCACCGGGTGGGCGGCGATCGCAGCGATCACCTCGTCGACGATGTCGCTTTGGTTGGTCGCGATCTTGTCGTGGAGCGCCGGATGGATGTGCGCGGCGTCGAGCGTGCGTCTGATCATTGCGCGGACCCTAGCGCACTTTACTTGTCGTAGAACGAGCCGCCGAACGCTGTATGCGGGTCCCCGCGTGGGCGCCGGCTTGTCGTAGTCCAGCAATGGATGCGATAGGGTCGGCCGTGGCCGCTTTCCCAACCCGCTGGATTCGCACTGCCGACGAGCTCGACGAGCTGGCCCGGGACCTGGCGGGGTGCGGCGCCATCGGCATCGACACCGAGGCCGACAGCCTGCACCACTACACCGAGAAGGTCTGCCTGGTCCAGCTGACCGCGTTCGGGGGAGCGTCGTGCCTGGTCGATCCGCTCGCGCTTGGCGATCTATCACCGCTCGCGCCGATCCTCGCCGATCCGTCGGTGCTGAAGGTCGTGCACGGCGGCGACAACGACGTGAGCTCGATGCGGCGTGACTTCGGCTTTTCGTTTCGCACGATGTTCGACACCTCGATCGCGGCGCGGCTGCTCGGCGACACCGAGCTGGGGCTGCAAGCCCTGGTGCGGAACGAGCTCGGTGTCGAGCTGACCAAGGGCAGTCAGAAGGATGACTGGTCGAAGCGCCCGCTCACCGCGAAGCAGGAGGCGTACGCGCTCGCGGATGTCGAGCACCTGATGGCGCTTGCCGCACGGCTGACCGCTCGGCTCGCCGAGGCCGGTCGCACCGAGTGGGCGCGCGAGGAGTTCGCGGTGCTGGCGAATCTGCCGCCCGCCGAGAAGCGGACCGGTCCCGACGAGTTCCGGCGGATCAAGGGCTCGGCGAAGCTGCCGCGCCGCCAGCAGGCCGTGCTCCGCGAGCTGTACCAGTGGCGCGAGGCGCGTGCGCTCGCCGCGGATCGCCCACCGTTCAAGATCGTCAGCGCGGAGCTCCTCCTCGCGATGGCCGAGCGCATCCCGGCGTCCGTCGAGGAGGTCGCGCGCGTGCTCGCATCACATCCGCGCCAGCTCGACGAGGCGGAGGTCGTGTTCGCGGCGATCACGCGCGGGCTCGAGCTCCCCGAGAGCGAGCTGCCCGCGCGTGAGATCGGCGAGCGGTCGCGGGTCTCGACGGCGGTACTGCGGCGCGTCGATGCGCTGCGCTCCTGGCGCGGCGAGCAGGCCACGCGGTCGCGGCTCGATCCATCCGTCGTCATGCCGCAGCGGCTGATCGATCGCATCGCGCAGGCCGGCCCGCGGACGACCCACGAGCTCGCGGCGATCGAGGGCGTGCGGCAGTGGCGTGTCGGTGAATGGGGAACCGCATTGCTCGCCGCCTGCGCCTGAGCCGAGCCACCGGCGAGGCGGCACGCGCTCAGTGGATCCGGCGCCGCTTCGCCCGGGTTCGCGCGAGGCTCCGCTCGAACAGCGCGAGGGCAACCGCTACGTCGGCCGGCCGCCGGATCCGCCACGCGACCCAGTCCTCTGACCACGGAAAAGCCTGTGCGCTGCCTGCGTCGATCAGCGCGCGCGCCTCGGCAGCGAGCATCGGCACGTGCGCCTCTCCATCGAGGTGGATGTGACCGAGCTCGTGCTCGCCGATGTAGAAGTCGGCGCCATTGACGGAGGTGTCGTCGCCGATCTCCCAGTGCGCCCGCGCGATCACGCCGGGCCATTGTTCGAGCTCGACGGCGAGCGTCTCCGCGGGCGCTGCCAAGCGAGGCCGAGGTGCAGCCGGACCCTTCTGGGACAGTGGAATCGTCGAGACCTTGCGAGCGCGCGACATGCTCCAGGTATAGGCGATCGTCACGGAACGGCCAGCTGGGCGTCGTAGCAGGTTCACTTGGTCGAGCCGCGCGAACCAGCGCTACGATGCGGAGATGGTCGACCGCAGCGGGCTCGCGCACCTCGTCGACGATCCGCACGTGGGCATCGACGAGATCGGCCGGTACCTCGATGGCCTGGATCGCGCCGCGCGCTGGGGCGAGGTCGGCAGCCTCGGGCGATCGCGGCAGCGTGCACTGTACGAGAAGGCGGCGCATGCTCACGCGATCGACGTCGCGCAGTTCGTGGGCGGAGCAAAGCCGCGCGAGGAGGTCATCCACGATGGTGCGAACACGCTGCCGGTGGTGCCGCCGCTGCAACGGTTCCAGAAGCGGTTCTGCCGCGCGGATCGGGGTGAGCAACTGTTCGGCTACAACGAGGGACCGACGCGCCGCCTGATCGGCCCCGGGTACTTCGTCGCGATGCCGACCGCGGATCGACCCGCGTGGTCTGCGCGCGGTGCCGTGGTGATCGACTACGTCCAGGTCCCCGCCGGCGAGGTCGCAGCGGGCTGGCCGCGCGTCGTCGACAATCGCTGGCGCCTGCAACGGTTCGTCTATCAAGACACGCGCGACTTCATGCGCCGGGTGTCCGCGCATGTCTCGATCGGCGCCGCCTTCAAGCGCGAGCGACCGCTCGACCACTACTTCGTCCTGTGCCGGCAGACCGAGTGAGTCAGCGCGCGCGAGCGACCGCTTGCGCGATCGTCGCCTCGTCGAGGGAGATCGTGGCCTTCAGCCCGGTATCCGCGAGGATCGCCTGCGCAATCAACGCGCTGGCAGGAGCAAGCACGCTGAAGTGAGTCGCGCCCGGGATCACGAGGAACCGCACAGCGGGTGATGCGCGCTTCTGAAGCATCGGGAACCCCGCCGCGTTGCCGCCGTCCTTGCCCTCGATCACGAACGTCGGTGTCACCACCGAATCGATCCACTCGATCGGTGCACGCGCCAGGTACTCCGCCTCCGGAGCCTTCGGCGGCAAGCACCCCGAATCCCCGTAGCCACGCGGGTCGGGGACCGGACCGAACGCGAACACGGCGCGAAACCGATCAGTGCTCGCCGCTGCGAGAAGGACGAGCGTGCCGCCGGTCGAGTGCCCACCGAGGTAGATCCGCGTCGGGTCGACATCCGCACGCTTGGACAGGTGCTCGGCCGCCGCCAGGATGTCATCGACCTCGCCGAGGAAGCACTCCGGCTTGCCCGGATTGCCGCTGCCGCCGCGCAACGCGGGCAGCATCAACACGATGCCCTCGGGGCGCAGCGCCGACGCCGACTGATCATTCTGCGGTGGGCCCGCGCTCCATGCGCTCGAGCCAATCCCCCAGTCGAAGCCGCCCGCGATCCAGACGATCGCAGGCCGCCGCGCTCCAGGCTTGACCGGCGTCTCGTACGCGACGAGCTGGTCGGTGCCACGCAAATATGTGGTCTTGATAAGCAGCTTCGCCGGCGGCCTCTCGGCCGGGGTCGGATCTGCACGGAGCTGGATCGTCGTCTTTAGCGCCGCGCGCGCCGCGACGAGCGGAAACACCGGTGCGCTCGGAGTCGCGGAGCTCCCGGCCAAAAACGCCGCGAGCTCGCTCCGCTCGGAGTCGGTGACATCGAGCGGACAGTTGCGCGGCTGCTCGGCGCGCATCATGCCGTCGAGCATCGCAGCGCAGGCCGCCGCTGCTGCGCGACGCAGTTTCGGGTCTGCAGGCGGGCTGGCGATTCGATCCTCGATCTCCTCGAGCCCCATCTTCAGCGAGCTGTCCTCTGGGAAGCACTTCCGGCGCCCGAGCATCATCCTCCGCGCACGCACACAGAATCCGATCGGATCGGTGACCGTGGGCCGCGGCTCGATGACCGCCGAGCCGCTGCCCGCGGAGGGCTCGGACTTGGATCCGCACCCGAGCGAGACCAGCACGACGATGGCGATCAGCTTCATCGAACAGCTGTACCACCCGGCTGATCAGTGCGGCGCGAGCCTGGTGCGGATCGTCATCTCGCCGAGAGAGAGCTCACTCGCGGTCACCACGCCCTGCGTCCTCGTGAACCTCACCCGCATGAAGCGGTCCGGACTCTCGAACGTATCGTGACCCACGAGGACGACGTCGAGCGGAGGCCCGACCGCCTGGCCGTGCTCGAGGATGCTCACCCCGAGTTGGTCCTTGTCGGGTGCGACCCTGATCTCCATCGGCAGGAACATGAACGTCGACGTGTACGCGACGAGGTCATTGGCCGCGATCGGGACAGCCATCGCTGGACCGAACGACAGCAACTGTGCCGCCAGCTCGAACGACGGACCGCGCGCGTCCCGCGTGTTCACCAGCGCGGCGATCCGGAGATCATCGCCCGTGTAGTGCGCGAGCATCGAGCTGAAACCGGGGACACCACCCGAGTGCGCGACCACGGGGTGACCCACGATGTCACCCGGAAACAGTCCGAACCCGTAGCCGACCAGCGTTCCGTCGACGAGCGCGCCGGGCGTCACCATCTTGAGATACGAGTCCGCGCTGACTACCCGGCCCTCCTCGAGCGCGTGTTGCCACTGCAGCAGGTCTCGGCTCGTC
>JAYUVX010000253.1:0-4552 GCA_043753855.1 Myxococcales bacterium
CCGCCGACTCCAAAATTGTTTTGGCCGACACGTGATAGTGCTCGACTCTCACGATCGGCTCCCATCCAAGCTTGGCTGGATCTTGGATAGTCCGGAGTGATGGTGTTGTGCCGCAGTCAAAGACAACATAGAGCCAGTAGTCTTCGCCGAGCCGCTGCGCGGTTCGGTACTCATTGGAGCTGAGCGCCACTTCGCCAACTCCAGCTCGTCCCTTCACCTCGATGAAGCGAGCAGCGATAAAGACGTCCGGTTCGGCAGGATGTGGTTTCTTCGAGAGCAGATCGTACCCCTTGTTCTCGTTCTCGACGCTCTCCACAACCCAACCGCGAGCCCGCTCATATTCCATCGCGACCCGAATCGCGGTGCGCTCGACTTCTTCATCGCGAACCATCGGCGCCAGGTTGGGGGCGTTGCGCTCGGGATGAGGCAGCACCCACGCGCGTCCCACGTGCTGAAGCGGGCCGATAGAGCAGTGGCGCTCCATGTCGAGTTCGTGCGATCGGCGCTCAAATCGAGCGTTGAGCTCGTCGAGATGCCCTTCGGCCTGGCTGATGTTGCCTTCGAGACCCGGGATGTTGGAACCCTCCACACGCCGGTTGAGCAGTTCGCCCAGGGACAACTGCTGGCGATTGATCAGCTCCTGAAGTGAGATCTCGAGGTGTTTCCGAACCACCCGGTTCTCCTTGCTGCGCTCGGAGCTAACCTCAACTTCGAACGGAACCATCCCCTCCGTGAGAAGAAATGCCTCGATCGCCAAGCGGTCGGGGAGTGATGTCGACGGGACGAAGGCCTTGTCCGTGGCGGGAACAACGTCGAGGAAGATCGTCGGCTGACGGAGCGAGAGCGCGCCATCGGATTCGGCACGCACGACGAACAAGCGTTTGTGCAGCGTGGCACCTCGGCCATCCACGATCGATGCAGCGAACACGTCCAGCCGGTACGGCGCCTTGGCGTGCAGGTCCCAGAACAGCGCGCCGCGGTGCAGATCGCCTTCGACTCGTTGCTCGACGTCGGCGCGAACGGTTTCGAACAGGGGATGCCCGGGGGTAACCCATTCGAGCGTCGCATCATCCTTGAGCAATCGTTTGTCGAAGGCGATCCGTTGGTACTCGTGGCCAAGCTTGCCGAACCGAGATTCAAGCCGTTCGGCGATCGGAAGAAGGACCTTCGGCACGCGCCCGATCCGGAAGATGTGGTCCTTCCCTCGGACCGGTGTCGGATGGATCCCAGCGATGGGTGCTGCGAGCGAGAAGAAGTGCTCGACCACCTCGGGAACCAAGCGACGTTCCTTCGCCTCGACCGACTTGCCGACGAGCGCCGAGAGATTTAGCTCCTTCTTGGCGAGGCCTTCGAGCGTCGAGCCCGTGATCCGTCGGAACTTCTCGGGATCGATGTCGCGGACGATTCGATCGGCGATGTTGTCCACGTTGATCCGCTGCGCATACATGTCGCGGAACAGCTTCTCCAACAGGTTGGACGGCAGCATCTCGCCCACGACGTCGAAGACCTTGTCCGTTCCCAGCTCCTCTTTGATCTCAGCAAGCCGCATCAACAGCTTGTCGAGGACGCGGCCTTCGCGTGTGTTGACCGCGACGAAATTGAAGATGAGGCAGTCCTTCTCCTGACCATAGCGATGGATCCGACCCATTCGCTGCTCGAGACGGACCGGGTTCCAAGGAATGTCGAAGTTGATCATCAGCCAGCAGAACTGAAGGTTGATGCCTTCCCCCGCGGCTTCGGTGGCTACAAGGATCTGACAAGTCTCCTTGAACTCACGCTCGGCATGGATGCGTGTGTTTGGAGTATCGCGATCGCCGATCGGCATGCCGCCGTGGATCTGCGCGGTGCTGAGCTTCCATTCGCGGAGCTTGCCGAGCGGGCGCCCATCCTCCCCATCGCCCACAAGGAAATCGAGCGTGTCCTTGTGTTCGGTGAAGATGAGCAGCTTCATCTTCGGATCGCTGAAGATGTTCTGTTCGTTGAGCACCTGGCGGAGCTTCACGAGCTTGGACTCGATCGCACGCTTCTCGAGCGCCTTGCCCTGCGCCACGAGCTTGTCGAGTTGCTGGATCTCGTCGCGAAGTGCGACGGGGTCGATGGCGAGGACTGCCCCCTCCACGTCGGTCATCACGACCTGTTGCTCTTCGTCCGTCAGGTCGTCGAAGTCCTCCGGAAGGCGTCGGCCAATCTGCTCCTGGCGGAACTTCTCTGGGTCATCGAGGATCTTCTTGCGCTTGTCACGCATGCGCTCGAGGCTCCGCCGAACGGCGTAGATGCTCGACGCCATTCGCCGCTGGAGCATCGCCATCTGGAATCCGAGAACGTTGGCTTGCACGTTGCCAGCCGCGGCAGCCTTGATCGACTGGTCTTCGACGTAGCGGGTCAGCCCGTCGTAGAAGTCGAACTCGTCGCCGTCGAGCTCGAACTTGGCCGTGCGGACATCCCGCTTGGTGAAGAGCTTCTTGACCTCGCCGGTCTCCGGATCGGGGAACGTGACCAACGCTTCCTTGATCCGGCGCAGGTAGAACGGCGCTGACTGCCGGCGCATCGCTTCCTCGAGACTCTTCACGTCGCCGTAGACGTCGCGATCGAGAAGGCTGAGGAAGAGGCGGAAGTTCTCCGGGTCGCCCTTGTGAGGCGTCGCGGTCATCAGAAGGAAATGGTCGGTGCGTTCGGATAGCGCCTCGCCGATGGTGAATGCCAGGGTCTTCTTGTCCTGGCTGTAGGCCGCCATCTTGTGCGCCTCGTCGACGATCACGAGGTCCCACTGCGACCGCAGCAAGCTCTCCCGGGCATCCTCGACGCGCGAGATCCACGAGACGGAGGTCACGACCTGACCGTGCTCCTGCCATGGATTCTGGCCGTACTGCGTTCGCAACGTGTCGCCGCGCATCACGTCGAAGGACTCGCGGAACTTGTCCTTCATCTCGCGTTGCCACTGGAACGTGAGGTTGGCCGGCGCGACGATCAGGGTGCGCTTGACCAGGCCGCGGATCTTCAGCTCCTTGAGAAGGAGCCCTGCCATGATCGTTTTGCCGGCGCCCGGGTCGTCAGCGAGAAGGAACCGGATGCGAGGCAGCTTGAGGAAGTATTCGTAGACGGCTTCGAGCTGATGCGGCAGCGGATCGACGCGCGCGATCGAGAGGGCGAAGTACGGGTCGTACTCGTACGCCAGACCTAGCCGTGCGGCCTCGACCCCGAGCTTGAAGTGCAAGGGGTTGCCATCGAAAGTCTCTTCGGTCGGTAGTGCGGTGAGTTGCGCGAGCTGTGCGGGGTGGAGCACTCGCTGATGAAACTGGTTCGATTGCAGGCCCCGCCCGTCGATCTTGAACATGTCGCCAAGCTTCGTAACGACCAGAATCTCGATCGCTTCAGGAAGCGCCGGTCCACGAACCACAGCCCCTGGTTTCAGCTCGTTGGCGTCCATCGTGCTCCGGAGAACCTAACCGGTTCTCGTGGTGGGAGTGTTGCGTTGTGGAGGTAGTTCAAGTGGCCGGGCTAATTCGAGAAATCGGCAGAATGCGCTTGCGAGACGAAGGTCGTTTGGGGTCTTCGACGTCGGCCGGGATAGGCCGGACGAGGCGACCACGATCGCCGCACAACGTGCGCGCGACGTCGCGACGTTCAGCCGGTGTCGGCTTAGCAAGAATGCGAGGCCATGGGGAGCGTCATCCTGGGTGGAGGTCGCCATCGAGTAGACGGCGATCGGCGCCTCCTGTCCCTGGAATCGATCGACCGTACCCACGCGAACCGCGCCAAGACCTCGGCTCGCGAGCGCACGCCCGAGGCTAGCAACGTGCGCGTTGTAGGGCGCGACGACGAGAACGTCTTGTTGCGTGAGCGCATGGTCTTCGGCGTCGGGCGAGCGCCACGAACCGCCGTCGAGAATCGTGGAGATCAATTCTGCTACGAGTTCGGCTTCCTCGTCGCTGTGGTTCTGGTTGCCGGTGTGGTTTATGAGTGCGACGAAGAGTCCTGGCGATTCGAGAGGGCCGGCCAACAATCCTTGCCGAGTTGCGGCCGGCGCGGAGTGAAGACGCTCTTCGTAGAACTGCTCCGACGTGAACGCGCAGATCGACGGGTGAAGACGGAAGCTTTCATCGAGCAACAACCCGTGCCGAGGATCGATCGTCGCGCGACCACCGAGCAGGTGCTCGAGTGCCGAAGCTGGAACGAGGTCCGGATGCGCCGCCTGGCTCGGCTGTTCGAGTTGTTGAGGGTCACCGATCAGAACGAGGTTGCGTGCGGCCCCGCTGATCGCGACGGCGTCGGCAAGCGACATCTGGCCCGCCTCGTCGACGAACAACGTATCGACAGACCCGACCATCTTCGGTCGCGCCCACAACCACGCGGTGCCCGCGACGAGATCGAGGACGGGCAGCAGCGCTTCGATCTTCTTCGGGTCGGTCGTCGTCTCCGCACCTTCGACCAGCACAATCGCCGCGTCGGTCTTCACCATCGTCCTGAACCGTGGTCGGTGCGTCTTCGCAAGAGCGGTGACGCGCGTAACGAGGTTGTGGATCACCTTGTGGCTCGTCGCGCAGACCCCGAC
>JAYUVX010000254.1:0-13724 GCA_043753855.1 Myxococcales bacterium
GCCGATCTCGGTGACCGTCAGGCACGTTCCGTCGTGGCAGATCGATTCGCCGAGCACGAGCTCGGCGAGCGGTATCGTCTTCGGCCGGATCGCGAGCACCAGGGCGTCGCTGCGGCGATCCGCGCGTGCAACCGTGCCGACGTCTTCGACCAACCCGGTGAACATGTCTGGGCGGTGTACCACTCCTCGCGGCGGTTGCGCAGGGTCAGACGCTGTCCCGCCGAGGGACAGCGGTGAGGCGCAGATCGCCGCCGATGAAGGTAGTTCCCTCATCGAACTCGAAGCCGTGCGCCTCGGCGATCGCAGCTACCCCGGCGCCGCCCACCCACGAGGGCGCCGCGCCACCGACGACCTTGGGCGCGATGTAGAGGACCACCTGATCGACGAGGCCCGCGGCGAGGAACGCTGCGTGAATTTGACCACCGCCCTCGACCAGCACCGACGTCATTCCCTCTGCCGCGAGTCGGTGACCGAGCCCAGGCAGATCGAGCCCGCGCCAGACCTCGGCACCGGCTGCGACGAGCTTCGCCTCGCGGTCCGCGGGCGCACCGTCGGAGGTGACGATGATCGCGCGAGCTCCCTTTGCGAGCACGGCGGCAGTGGCGGGCGTGCGCAACGAGCGATCGAGGACGATGCGCACCGGGTCGCGCGCGCCGCGCAGCCGCGCCGTGAGCTTCGGATCGTCGGCGAGCACCGTTCCGATCCCGACCAGCACGGCATCGTGGCCGTTGCGCAGCCGCATCACGTCCTCGCGCGCCTCGGGTCCGGTGATCCACTTCGATTCGCCCGACACCGTCGCGACCTTGCCGTCCAGCGTGATCGCCGCCTTCAGCGTGAACGCCGGGCGCTGCTCGCGGGCCCAGGTAAAGAACGGCAGGTTCGCGCGCTCGCACGCCTCGCGGAGCACGCCCGCGGTGACCTTGACCTTACCGCGGCGAAGCAGCGCGATGCCGCCCGCATGCTCGCGGATCGGATCCTCGCAACCGACGACCACGCGGGCGACCCCGCTGTCGCGAACCAGTGGAGCGCACGGCGGCGTGCGACCCTGGTGGTTGCAGGGCTCGAGGTTGACATAGAGCGTCGCACCGTTCGCCCGGTCCTTCAGCTTGCGCAGGGCGGCGCGCTCGCCATGATCCTTGCCCGGGCCAACGTGCGCGCCCTCGGCGATCACGCGGCCGCTGCGGTCGACGATCACGCAGCCCACGATCGGATTGGGCGACGTGCGGCCCCGGTGATGGGCCGCGAGCTCGAGGCAGCGCGCCATGTGAACGCGATCGCGTTGGGCTTGCGCCGCCACCGTGAGCTTCAACCGGTGCGCTCCACGCCATTCGGCGCGGCCGCATCGCTCATCTCCTTGGCAGGCTCGTCGGTTCCGAGCGCCGGAACTGAATGCTTCCCGGTGTCACCGTTGCGCAGCGCTTCGACCTCCTTGGCGAACCCCTCGAGGTCGCGGAAGTCGCGATAGATCGATGCGAACCGCACGTACGCGACCTGATCGACCGCGCGCAGCCGCGGCAACACGCGCTCGCCGATCTCGCGCGCCTTGATCTCGCTGACGCCGAGCTCGGCGACCTCGCGCTCGACCTCGAGGGCCAGCGCCGTGACCCGCTGGCGCGACACCGGGCGCTTGGCGACGGAGGCCTGCAGGCCGCGCTCGATCTTCGTGCGATCGAACGGCTCGCGCCGACCATCGCTCTTGACCACCAGGGGCATCGACTCCTCGATCCGCTCGTACGTGGTGTAGCGGCGACTACAGCCCTCGCACTCACGACGTCGACGGATCTCGTTGCCGTCCTTGGACACGCGGGTCTCGATGACCTTGTCCTCGTCGACCGCGCACCACGGGCAGCGCATGTCAGCCCTCGGACTTCAGCTGGTCGACACGCCGCTGATGACGGCCGCCTTCGAAAGCGGTGGCGCGAAACGCGACGAGCGCAGCCTCCGCGACGCCGACGCCGACCACACGCTGGCCGAGCGCGATCACGTTGGCGTCGTTGTGGCGGCGGGACAACTCGGCGGTGAACGTATCGTGGACCAAGGCGCAGCGAACGCCGGCGACCTTGTTCGCCGCGATGCTGATCCCGATCCCGCTGCCGCACACCACGAGGCCACGTGCCGTGGGATCCCCCGCGACCCGACGCCCGACCTCGGCGCCATAGACCGGATAGTCCACCGAGGTCTCGTCGTGGGTGCCGATGTCGATCACCTCGTCGCCGAGCTCGCGCAGCACGCCGACCAGGTACTGCTTCAACACGAGGCCCGCGTGGTCGCTGCCGGCGTACCACTTCATCGCTAGTCGCCCTTGTAGCGAGACAGGATGATCGCAGCGTTGGTGCCGCCGAATCCGAAACTGTTCGACATCGCGATGTCGACGCGCTGTTCGCGCGCCGTGTTCGGGATGTAGTCGAGGTCGCACTCGGGATCCGGGAACTCGTAGTTGGTGGTCGGCGGCAAGACGCCACGCGCGACGGCGAGCGCGGTGATGCCGCACTCGATCCCGCCGGCGGCGCCGAGCGTGTGACCGGTCATCGACTTGGTCGACGACATCGCGAGCTTCCGCGCGTGATCGCCGAACACGACCTTGGTGGCGATCGTCTCGTTCTTGTCGTTGAGGTCGGTCGAGGTGCCGTGTGCGTTGACGTACTGGACCGCGGTCGGATCGACCTTCGCGTCCCGGAGTGCGAGCCGGAAGCACGCCTGCGCGCCCTTGTGCTCGGGTGCCGGAGCGGCCACGTGATGCGCATCGCTGTTCGCGCCGTAGCCGATGATCTCGGCGTAGATCCGCGCCCCGCGCTGTTTCGCCATCTCGAGCTCCTCGAGGACGACGATGCCGGCACCCTCGCCGATCACGAAGCCATCGCGCTCCTTGTCGAACGGGCGGCTCGCCTTCTCGGGATTCGCGTTGTTGGTGGACATCGCGCGCATCGCGTTGAACCCGCCGACACCGAGGATCGAGATCGTGGCCTCGGTGCCGCCGGCGATCATGCCGTCGACGTAGCCGTGGCGGATCGCGCGCATCGCCTCGCCGATCGAGTGCGCACCGCTCGCGCAGGCCGACACGTGCGAGAAGTTCGGGCCGGTGGCACCGGTGCGGATGCACACCATGCCCGGCGCCTCGTTGATGATGATGTCGGTGACGAAGTAGGGCGAGAAGCCGTGGCGCGGCCCCTTCTGCTGGGTGGCGACGTAGGTGTCCTCGATCGTGCGGACGCCGCCAAGCCCCGAGCCGATGTAGCAGCCCCACCGCTCCTCCTGGCCCGCAGGCACCTTGGTGCCGAGGCCGGAGTCCTGCATCGCCATGGTTGCGGCCGCCACGCCGAACTGGAGGAACCGGTCGATGTGCTTGACCTCGCGCTTGTCGAAGTACTTGCTCGGCTCCCAGTTCTTCACCTCGCAACCGAACTTGGTCGCGTAGTTGGTGACGTCGAACTGCGTGATCGGGCCCGCGCCGTTCTTGCCTGCGAGCAAGGACGACCACGTGGCCTCCAGATCATTGCCGATCGGCGTGATGAGACCGATGCCCGTGATGACGACGCGACGCATGGCAGCTCCTTACCTCGCCGACGGCTCTGTGTCAGCTGAACGCCGACGACAGGGCTTACTTGGCGTGAGTCTTGATGTAGTTGACCGCGTCCTTGACCGTCTTGATCTGCTCGGTGTCTTCCTCGGGGATCGTGATCTTGAACTCCTGCTCGAACGCGAGCACGAGCTCGACCACCGCGAGCGAATCCGCCTTCAGGTCGTCGATGAACGACGCCTCGGGGCGCAGCTGTTCGGCCGAGACCTCGAGCTGATTGCAGATGATTTCCTTGACCTTGCTCTCGATCTCATCAGGCGACATGGCTGCTTCCTCTTTCGCTTTCGTGCGGTTGAATAGACCAGAACCGTCGCTACATCAACATCCCGCCGTTGACGCGCAGCACCTGGCCGGTGATGTACGAAGCCTCGGGGCCCGCCAGAAAGGCCACGGCGTCCGCGACGTCCTCGGAGCGACCGATCCGCCCCAGCGGGATCTGTTCCATGAGCTTGGCGCGAGCGGCCTCGGGTAGGTGCTCTGCCGTCAT
Organism: Myxococcales bacterium; assembly: GCA_043753855.1. Taxonomy (GTDB): domain Bacteria; phylum Myxococcota_A; class Polyangia; order Haliangiales; family Haliangiaceae; genus JABFXX01. The sequence continues at coordinate 4,065 of JAYUVX010000254.1, forward strand.
GTCGGTCTCGATGAACCCGGGCGACACCGCATTGCAGGTCACGCCCCGGCTCGCGAGCTCGCGCGCGGTCGACATCGTCAGGCCGATCAGCCCGGCCTTGGACGCCGAGTACGCGAGCTGACCGCCGTTGCCGGACTCGCCGACGACCGATGTGATGTTGATGATGCGCCCGGCGCCCTTGGCCTTGAGGATCATCATCGATGCCGCGCGCAGGCAGTGAAACGCGCCGCCGAGGTTGATGTCCATGACCTTCTTCCACTGCTCGTCGGTGAACCGCATCAGCATGCCGTTGATGGCGACGCCGGCGTTGTTGACGAGGATGTCGAGGCCGCCGTGGTCCTTGCCGATCGCCTTGATCGCCTCGGTGGTGGCCGTCGGATTGCTCACATCGAACCCGGACAGCGCGGCCTGGCCACCCGCGGCCTCGATTTCGGCGGCCGCCTCGCGAGCGGCGTCCTCGCGCGAGGCGTAGTTGATGATGACCTTCGCGCCGCGGCGCCCGAGCGCCACGCAGATGCCGCGGCCAATGCCACGCGAGCCACCGGTCACGAGTGCGACCTTTCCAGCGAGAGCCTTGTCGATGATCGCCATCTCGATCTCCTTAGGCCGTGAACGCTTTCACTTCGTGGGGCTCGCCGATCGTGGTGACAGCAATCGTCTTCGCGGTGCGGCCGACGAGACCCTTCAGCACCGCGCCCGAGCCGAGCTCGTAGGCCGTGGTGACGCCGAGCTTCGCGATCGCGAGCACCGATTCTTCCCAGCGCACCGGCGCAGTGACCTGCTGGACGAGCAGCTCCCGGATCCGCACGGGATCCTCGGTCGGCTCCGCGGTGACGTTGGCGACCACCGGCACGCTCGGCGCGCTGATCATGGTGTCGGCCATGGCGACGGCGAGCCGATCCGCTGCCGGCTTCATCAGCGAGCAATGGAAGGGCGCGCTGACCGTGAGCTTCTTCGCGATCTTCGCGCCGGCGGCCTTCGCGAGATCGATCGCGCGATCGACCGCCGCGGTGTGGCCGGACACGACGATCTGACCGGCGCCGTTGAGGTTCGCGGGCTCGACCGGCTCGCCGGGGCGCGAGGCCTCGGCGCAGACGGCGCGAGTCTTCTCGAGATCGAGGCCCATCAGCGCGGCCATGCCGCCCTGCCCGACCGGCACCGCCTCCTGCATGAACGTCCCGCGCAGGTGCGTGAGCTTCACGGCATCGCGCAGCTGCAGTGCGCCGGCCGCGACCAGGGCGGACCACTCGCCGAGCGAATGGCCTGCGACGATGTCGAACGTCAGGCCGTTCTCTGACAGCGCGCGGAACACCGCGATCGAAGTCGTCAGGATCGCGGGCTGGGTGAACCTGGTGAGCGTCAGCTCGTCCTCGGGCCCCTCGAAGCACAGCTTCGACAGCGAGAAGCCGAGCACGTCATCGGCCTCCTCGTAGGTCCGGCGAGCGACGTCGAATTCGAGCGCGAGGTCGCGGCCCATGCCGACTCGCTGGGAGCCCTGGCCCGGGAACAGGATCGCCGTCTTCATCGCGCTGGTTCTTCGCACGGCCGTTGGTCCCTGTGAAGGGGTCCCGTGCGAATCCAGGTATGCGAAACCACTGATGCAGTGCGCAGATCGCTGCGCACGATGCGACTACGCGGACATGCCCGCGTCCGGACCTTCACATGCGTACCGCTGCCGCTCTGATGGGAGCGCCGCCGCTCGACAACCCCGATGTGGTGATGCTCGACGACCCCGCTGCGGAGGTGCTCGACGACGCCTCCGCGGAGGTGCTCGACGACCCGCTGCGAAATCGCGAAACATACCGTCGCGGCCGACTCCGGGGCGCCACAGCATCGCCGGCCGACCGGGCACCCGCGCCGTGGGTTTCATGGCGCGCGGCGACTCAGCGCTTCTTGGACGCGGACTTGTTCGGCGACGACTTCTTCGCGGGCGCAGCCTTGTTCGCTGGAGCCGACTTCTTCGCCGCAGCGGTCTTCGACGCCGCAGCGATCTTCGACGCCGCAGCGGTCTTCGACGCCGCAGCAGCCTTCGACGCCGCAGCAGCCTTCGACGCCGGAGCGGACTTCTGCGTCGATGCCGACTTCGTCGCCGATGTGGACCTCGTCGCGGGTACGAACTTCGTCGCCGGCGCGGACTTCGACGCCAATGCGGCCTTCGAACCCGGTGCGGACTTCGACGCCGATGAGGACTTCGGCGTCGATGCCGACTTCGACGCCGGCGCCGAATTCAACGCCGGTGCCGACTTCAACGCCGGTGCGGACCTCGGCGCCGGTGCGGGCTTCGACGCCGACTTCGCGGACGCGACGTTGTCCGCCGGTGACAGTTTGTTCGCGGGTGCCGGTTTTACTGCGCGCGATTTCGTGGGCTTCTCGGCCTTCTCGAGCGACTCGGCTTTCTCGGCTTTCTCGGCTTTCTCGGCCTTCTCGGCCTTCTCGAGCGACTCGAGTCCCCTCTCGGTGACGGCGCGGGCAGGCTTGCGGGGCTGGGCCGGAGTCACGCCGACCACGGTCTGCGCGCGGGAGATCTTTTTCGGCTCGGGATGGACCTGGATCAACCGGACCGGCAGCTCCGAGGCGAGCAGCCGCTGCATGACGGCCTCGGCCATCAGGTCCTTGGGCACCGCGAGGTACACGCGGCCCGGATCACCCTCGTGCGGTCCCCACGCACCCTCGCAGACGAGGGACTCGGTATCGCACGCAGCGCGCAGTGCATTGAACGCTTGCTCGGGATCCGTACCCTCGTGGAGCTGGTAGTCGACGATCATCGCCCACCGCCCGCCATCCTCTACGATCCGGGAGCTGATCTGCTTCCACGGTACGCCGCCGCGGTCCCAGGTCGGGAGCCCTTCGCGCACCGGCGAGACGACGATGACGTCTCCCCACGTGGGCTTGGCGTGCATGAACGGCACGTTGACCAGCTTGACCTTGCGCGAGCCACCTGGCCCCGGGGCGGCGCCGAGATCCTGCGCCCACGGGGTCTCGGTATCCTCGCCCTTGTTGGTCAGGCAGACCTTGATCAGCTCCGGGTCCTTCGCCATCGCACCCATCCTATCCCAGAGCACGGAGCGCGGAAGCGAGCTGGCCAGGTAGCGATCGCTCCGCGAACTGGGCCGCTGCGCGGATCGCCGACGCGATCGCCTGGGCGTCGGACCGGCCATGGGCGATCACCACCGGCCGGGTGACGCCCGCGAGCAGCGCCCCGCCGATCTCGGTGTAGTCGATTCGCTTCGCGAGACCGCGCAGCGCGGGCGCGACCAACGCGCCGCCGAGCCGGGCCAGGGCGGTCTTGTCGAGCTCCTGCTTCACCAGGCCGAACATGCCCTCGGCGATGCCCTCGCAGGTCTTCAGCACGATGTTGCCGGTGAAGCCATCGGTTGCGACCACGTCGACGACACCGCGGAACAGATCCGAGCCCTCGACATAGCCGACGTACTGGAACGCCCCGGTGGCCGCGGATAGCAGCGCGTGAGCCTCGCGGGTCAGCGGAGTGCCCTTGCCGTCCTCCGAGCCATTCGAGAGCAGGCCGACGCGCGGGGTGCGGCCGTGGACCAGGTGATCGTACGCGGCACCGAGGATCGCGAACTGGGCGAGTTGGGACGCCTTGGGCTCGGTGTTCGCGCCGGCATCGCACAGGACCAGCGGCCCCGCCGGGGTGGGCAGCACGGTGACGATCGCCGGGCGCTCGATGCCGGGCAGCCGGCCGAGGATGAACAGCGCGCAGGCGAGCATCGCGCCGCTGTTGCCGGCAGACACCACGGCATCGCCGTCGCCATCGTGCACGCACTGCACCGCGATCCGCAGCGAGGAATCGGGCTTGGCGCGGAACACCTTGCCAGGGTGGTCGTGCATCGTGACGACCTGGCTCGCGTGCACCACGCGGATCCGATCCGCCCCGGCCAGACCGGCGCGGGATAGCTCGAGGTCGAGTCGCGCGGCATCCCCAACCAGCATCACGTCGACGTCGGCGGCACGCACGGCGAGCAGCGCACCGGCCACTTCCGGGCCCGGCGCGCGATCCGTTCCCATCGCATCGACGACGACCCTCACGGCCGTGTCGATGACTACTCTTCCGCGGTCTTCTTCGCGACCACGACTTCGCCGCGGTACACACCGCAGCTCATGCAGACGCGGTGCGCGATGCGAGGCGCACCACAGCTCGAACAGGCCTGAACCATCATGTGGTTCTCACCCGACTTTTTCATCCAGGCAGAGCGCTGCTGAGCAGTGCGAGCAGGTCCGCGACGTCGTTTCTGAAGTGCCATGGCGTAAACTCCGGGGGGCCTATGTGCCAGGTCGGCAGGGAACTTTCAAGCCCCTGCGTACGATGAGGATCACGCGGAGGGCAGCTTCAGGCCCTTGAGCGGTGCCAGACGGGGGTCGAGCGGCTTCTCGCAGCTGCAGGTAGCTGAATTCTTGTCGATCCCGCACTGCGGGCACAGACCCTGACAATCCTCGCGGCACAGCGGCGCGTAGGGGATCGCGAGTACGAACTCCTCGCGGAACAGCGCCTCTAGATCGACATGCTCGCCCTCGTAGGGGAACAGATCGATATCGTCCTCGGCGACCTCCGCGCCATCCTCGCCGTCGGATTCCACCTCGTCCGCGGGCATTGCGGTCTTCGGCAGGAACGTCACGCGCACGCGATCGTCGATCACGAGCTTGACGACGCCGACGCAGCGGCTGCACGCGACGTTGAGGTGACCCTTGAACGTGCCCGAGACGAACACTTGCTCGCCGTCGGCGATGTGGAGCTCGAGATCGGCGTGGCCGCGACCGGCGTCGGGATCGATCGCGGGTGCGCCGAGCGCCTCGCGCATGGGCAGGCCCTTGACCCAGTCGCTGACGAGCTCACCGGGGACATCGAACGTGCGATGTGCCGGGAGATCGCGGAGCAGGACGGCATACGGGGGCAACTTGGGCGCCATGGCGACCGCGCAGTATAGGAACGTGATCCCCGGTGTCAAGGCAGCGGATTTTCCGGCACGATGCCGGCGTGAAGGCTCTCGTCGTCGTCGCATTGCTGACCGCCGCGTCCTGCGGAGACGATCCACCGACGACGATCCGCTACGGGACGATGGGCTCGCTGAGTGGGGAGGCCGGCAAGGGATCCTGGCGATTCGGCGTGGCCACGGCATCGGCGCAGATCGAAGATCAGAACACGCGGACCGACTGGTACGCGTGGACCCAGCCGGTCGCGCAGGGCGGGCTCGGCAAGGGCACCGCGTTCGTCGGTGACGCGGCCCGCGGCTACTCGAAGTTCATGGAGGACCTGGGCCTCGTGAAGGAGCTTGGCGTCGACAGCTACCGGTTCTCGCTCGAGTGGGCGCGGATCGAGCCGGTGAAGGATCAGATCGACGAGACCGCGATCGCGCACTACCGCGCGCAGCTCGAGGCGATGAAGGCGATGGGAATTCGCCCGCTCGTCACGCTCCATCACTTCTCGAATCCGATCTGGGTCGCCGATCCGCGCCAGCTCGCGTGCGCCGGCGGACCGAACGCCACCAACCTGTGCGGCTTCGGCAGCGCCGGCGGTCCGATGATCATCGCGGAGATGGGCCAGCACGCCACGCTGGTCGCGCAGCGGTTCGGCGATCTCGTCGACGAGTGGGGCACCGTCAACGAGCCGATCAACTACCTGCTCGCCGCCTACGGGCTGGGGCAGTTTCCGCCCGGCAAGGTCACGTTCAACAACCTGACCACCGAGTTCGTCGCCGTGATCCGGGACTACATCGCGATGCACGCGGCGATCTACAAGGCGATCAAGGCCGCGGACACCGTCGATGCCGATGGCGATGGCGTCGCGGCCGAGGTCGGCATGTCGATGTCGGTGGCCGACTGGGAGCCCGCGCGCAAGAACGCCCCGTCGACCAACCCCGATGACATCGCCGCGCGCGACCGCCTCGTGTACCTGTTCCACTACGTGTTCGTCGATTCGATCATCAACGGCACGTTCGACGCGAACCTCGACGGCACCGCGGACGAGCAACATCCCGAGTGGGCCCGCACGCTCGACTGGCTCGGTCTCCAGTACTACTTCCGCGCCGGGGTCTCCGCCGATCGCCCGCTGTTCCCTGCCCCGGCGAACCTCACCGCCTGCTTCGGCGGCCTGGATACCGGCTCCTGCCTGCCGGCACCCGACCCGAGCTACTGCGTCCCGAAGATGGGCTACGAGGGTTACGCCGACGGCATCGCCGACCTCGTGATCGCCTTCGCGGATCGCTATCCCGGGCTGCCGCTCGTCGTCACCGAGGCCGGCATTTCGACCGAGGTCGGCAAGCGCCGCGCCGAGAACATCGTGCGCAACCTAGAGTCCCTCCAGCGCGTCCGCGACGCCGGCATCGACCTCCGCGGCTACTACCACTGGAGCCTCACCGACAACTTCGAGTGGGCGGAGGGCTTCGGTCCTCGCTTCGGTCTCTACAAGGTCGACTACGCGACCTACTCGCGGACCGCCTCAGAGGGCGCCACCGTGCTCGGCGAGCTCGCGCACACGCGCACCCTGACCTCGACGCAGCGAGAGACCTACGGCGGCACCGGACCGATGACGCGCGAAGACGGCTTCACGGAGGATCCGTTCTGCGCAAAGCAGTGAGCGGGGGGACGGTTTCAACGTAGACAACGTGCGATCTGCAAGCCCGCGAGATTCAAGGGCAGCTGGAAACGAATGGATGTGGTGGGTGGCGTTCGTGATGCGGACGGGGGGCATCTAGTGCGAGACCAAGGCAGCGCCGCGGGTCGCAAATTCCGAATGTGTGGTCGTCGTTGACGGAGCGAGTCATCGCCGCGACGTCGGCGATGCATTCACGATCGCTGTACGCGGCGTGGGATCGTGAGATGTCGCGCCGGATCGATTGCCGTCGGTACATATTCCGAGCGCATGCGGAGGAGCGACGTCTCTGTACCCGCATCGTGGTCCAGCTGGTCACAGCGAACGCACTGCCGGCAGCGCGATGTGCTGGTTCCGGACGTCGTTGCAGTCAGCGAGCAGCGAGCTTCGACGCGGGCATCAGCGCGCGATCCGGCACACCGCGCCAGAAGACTGCGAGAGCCCGTATACGAAGGCGTCGGTCACGCGAAGGCGGCTCGCGCCGAGCCAGCACGCGTCCTGGGAGACGATCCTCGGTGTACACGCGCCGGTGCTCAGCGCCTGCGCCGCGTCGCAGGACAGCAGCAAGACCTCGTGGTTCTGTACGGTCGAGAACACCAGCGTCGTGCCGTCAGTGCCGATCGCCGAGGTCGCGCCTTCAAAGACGGTGACGGGGTTACACGCGCCGGTTAACGGGCAGGCGCGCACCAGGTAGGGGCCCTGTGCGACCGGATCTTCGACCCAGAAGATCCCGCCCTTGGCGACGGCGAGGCTGTTCGTGCCTCTCATCCTGGCAACGACGCTGCGTTCGACGACGGGGCCGCCGGCCACGGCCTTCACCCGGACCGGGCGGGCCTCCGAGACCGAGATCGGGTCGAACCAGACCGCGAGGTGACCGTCGCCACCTCCGATCGACATGCTGGCCAGGCCGGCGTCGGTGGGGCTGAGGTCGGGCTGGGCCGACGTGCCGGTATCCTGGGTGATCGCGAAGCGCCGGGTCGTGACCTTGTCGTCAAAATTGTCATAGGCCGCGAAGTAGACGAAGCCGTCGATGCGCAGAAGAGCCTGCTCCACCTCCCCGCCGAGCACCGAGAAGCGCGAGCTTCGATTCTGGCCGTCGAGCGCCACCTGCTCCACGCTCTTGTCGGTTGTCCAGTAGACGCGCTGGTCGTCAGCCTCGATCGCCTTGGCATCGGCGAGTTGATTGGTGGCCAGCAGGACGGGCGCGCCGCTGCAGCCGGCCCCATCGCAGAGCACCATGTCCAGGCGCGCTGCGTTGTTGACCACGACCGCCGCCACCTTGTTGCCGGCAAGCGCGAAGTCGCGAACACGGAGGCCGGACAGGGGCACCGGCGTCGCCGGCGGACCCATGCGGGGAGGCGCGTCCACGGTCGTCGCATCCGTGGGCGTCGCGTCCGTGGTCCCTCGCGCGTCCGGCGACACCGCTGCGTCCGGCATGACGTCGCCACCGCCGCCGCAGGCCGCGACGAGTGCTAGTAACAGGCTCCGTTTCATGCCCGCCGCTGATGCAACCGGGGAGCCAGCACTGGTGCCCCGGCGTTGCGCGTGGTTGACGCAGGTTGTGTGACCTACTCCCCGCGATACGGCTGCCGCGGCTAGCGGAGTTGCCAGCTGGCGTAGCGCGCTCGAAACCGTCCCCGGGCACCCAGCAGTTCCGCCGTGTTCCAGATCGCAAGTTGTCCAAGTTGAAACCGTCCCCAGCTCACCGACCGAGCGCGCTTGCGAGCTCGGTGATCAGCGCGGCGACACGAGCCGGCGCACCAGCGGCATCTCCGGCGGCAACGCGATCGACGAGAGCCGTGCCGACCACGACGCCATCCGCGACGACCGCGAAGCGGGCCGCGTCCTCCGGTGTGCGGATGCCGAAGCCGACGGCGACCGGGGCGCCCGCGGCGGCGCGAATTGTTGCGAGCCGCGCGGGATCGACGGGGATGGCCGCGGCCGTCGAGCCGGTCACGCCGGTCAACGAGATGTAGTAGACGAACGGCGCCGCAAACGGAGCGAGCCGTGCGATCCGCTCGGGCGTGGAGGTCGGCGCGACGAGCGGGATCACCGCGACGCCCTTGGCGGCGAGGGGGATGGCGAGCTCGTCGAGCTCGTCGATGGGCAGGTCCACGGTGAGCACGGCATCGACGCCGGCGGCCGCTGCGCGCTCGGCGAACAGCTCGGTGCCCATGACGAAGATCGGGTTGTAGTAGCCGAACAGGACGATCGGGGTCTCGATGCCGCGGCGGCGCAGCTCGGTGACTGCATCGAGCGCTCCGGGCAGGCTCGCACCCATCTCGAGTGCACGCTCCATGGCGCGCTGGATCGATGGACCGTCGGCCGATGGATCGCTGAACGGAACGCCGAGCTCGATCACGTCGGCGCCGGCGCGTGCGGCGGCCTCGACGATCGAGATCGAGGTCTGGACGTCCGGATCGCCGAACGTCAGGTAGGCGACGAGCGCGGCGCGGTTGCGCTCGGCCGCACGATCGAACGCGCTGCGCAGGCGCTGCGTCACGAGACACCGACCCGGCGAGCTGCGACGGTGACCATGTCCTTGTCGCCGCGGCCCGAGAGGCCGACGATGATGATCCCGGTCTTGCCGACGATCGAGGCGACCTCGTCGAGCGCGGCGATCGCGTGGGCGGTCTCCAGCGCGCACAGGATGCCCTCGGTGCGCGCGAGGCGCTCGAGCGCAGCGAGCGACTGGTCGTCGGTGCGCGAGACGTAGACCGCGCGTCCCGAGACCTTCCACGCCGCGTGCTCGGGACCGACCCCGGGATAGTCGAGGCCTGCGCTGATCGAGTGCGCGTGTGCGATCTGACCCATCCGCGGCTCGTCATCGTGGGTGAGCACGTAGCTCTTGCTGCCGTGAAGTACGCCGACGCGACCAGCACCGAGCGTGGCCGCATGACGACCGGTGTCGACGCCATCGCCGGCCGCCTCGACGCCGACCAGACGCACACTCGCATCCTCGACGAACGGTGCGAACAGCCCGGCTGCATTGCTGCCGCCGCCGACACACGCCACCAGCGCATCTGGGAGCCGGCCCGCGGCTTCGTGGATCT
>JAYUVX010000255.1:0-13680 GCA_043753855.1 Myxococcales bacterium
GCCGAGCTGCCGGTCGATGACGGCTCCACGCTCGAGACCCTGTTGCGCCAGGCCCTGCGCAGCATGCCGAGGTAGCCATGGCGCGCAAGAAGCACGAGAACGACGAGCCCACCGAGACCCGCGAGGTCGCGCCGGCGGCGCAGGGAACCGAGAAGGCGTGGCAGGCAGCGCTGCGCCCGCGCACGTTCGACGAGTACATCGGCCAGCGCGATCTGATCGATAACCTCAAGGTCAGCGTCCGCGCGGCGAAGGAGAACGGCTGGCCGCTCGATCACTTCCTGTTCGCGGGACCGCCGGGCCTCGGCAAGACCACGCTCGCGAACGTGATCGCCAACGAGCTCGGGGTGAACCTCCACGTCTCGAGCGGCCCGGCGATCGATCACAAGGGCATGCTCGCGTCGCTGTTGACCTCGCTCGGCGAGGGCGATGCGCTGTTCATCGACGAGATCCATCGGCTCGCACCGGTCGTCGAGGAGAACCTGTATCCCGCGATGGAGGACTTCCGGTTCGATCTGTTCATCGGCGATGGTCCGCACGCGAAGGCCGTGACCATGCAGTTGCCGCGGTTCACGCTGCTCGGTGCGACCACGCGCATGGGCCTGTTGTCGGCACCGCTCCTCGATCGGTTCGGCTTTCACTGGCAGCTCCGTTACTACGAGCTCGCGGACATGCAGGCGATCGTGAAGCGCTCCGCCGCGCTGCTCGGCGTCACCATCGATGCCGATGGCTCCACCGAGATCGCCCGCCGTGCCCGCGGCACGCCTCGGATCGCGAACCGGCTGCTCCGGCGCGTACGCGACTTCGCCGCGGTCGAGCGCGATGGCACGATCGATGGCGATATCGCGGCGTCGTCGCTCGATCGGCTCGCCGTGGATCACGCCGGGCTCGACATGCTCGATCGCGCGTACCTCAGCGTGATCTGCGAGCGGTTTGACGGCGGTCCGGTCGGTATCGAGGCGGTGGCCGCATCGCTGTCCGAGGAGCGCGGCACGCTCGAGGAGGTCGTCGAGCCGTTCCTCCTGCAGGTGGGCTTCATCGCGCGGACTCCGCGCGGGCGGGTCGCCACTGCCGCGGGCTATCAGCACATGGGGCTCGCGGTGCCGGCGAAGGCGCCCTCGGGCGGGCAGGGCGGGGCGCAAGGCCGACTGTTCTAGCTGTGCGCGGTCGTCACTCCGCGCTCGTGGCACATCCGATGCTTCGGCCTCCGAGCATGACGCCCCGCATGCTCCCGATCGCGATGTTATGCGCCGTCGGGGCGTGCGTCGACTCCGCAGGCTCGTTCGGTAGCGTCACCGGCGCCATTGACCCCGCACGCACAGCTCCTGGTCGACGACGTGCGAACGCCAGACGATGGCACCGACATCTGCGAGCTTCTCCCAGCGAGCGGGCCGTGCGCACTCGCTTGCGATCCGCACGCGCTCGCGGACCAGTACCTCCCGCCGAACAGCTGCGGTGTAGTTACGTGCGAGCTCACCGACGGTCGCAACGTCAGCGTGCATGCCTGTCACCTGACCCCGCTCTGACCCCGCAGGCTCGATGGGCAGCGGAGGTTGCCGCCGTTCAACGGTTTCGTGTCAAGGTCACCCGGCATGCGGGGACGGCGTCTCGTGCTCCTGATCGCGCTCGCGACGGGCTGCTCGTCGCGTGAGGAGCCGACGCCCGCCGTGCTCCCCGCGCGCACCGCACCACTGGAGCCGGTGTCGAACATCGCCGCGAGCGACTACATCGGACCGGCGGCGTGCGGCGAGTGCCATCCCGACGAGCATGCGCGGTGGTCGCGCAGCCTGCATCCGGTGATGAACCAGCGCTCCGACGCAGCTGGAGCGGTGGTCGGTGACTTCGCGGGCGCCGTGGTGAGCTATGCCGGCGGCGAGGCTCGGTTCGATCGCGACCGCGACGGCTACACGATGACGCTCGCGCGCGGCGGCAAGACCGTGCGCTACCGCGTGACCCGAACGATCGGACGCCGCGGCCTGCAGGAGTACGTCGGGATCCAGCAGGGCGGTATCGGTGTCGAGGTTCGCCTGCCATTCGGCTGGTGGCCGCGGCGAGCCGGCTGGTATCCGCAGCCGTACTTCGATCCGTGGTTCAAGAGCGAGTCCGAGTTCGACGCCTACGCGCCCGTCACCGCGCCGTGGGCCGAGCGCTGCCCGTGGTGTCACAGCACGTATCCGTTCGAGCAGCGGATCGCACGCGCCACACAGCGCCCGGTGGGGCACGGACTCGAGCAGCAGTTCGTGAGGCCGGGCGGCTCCGATCGGCTGGACCTCGCCTCACAGGTCACCACGGGCATCAGCTGCGAGAGCTGTCACCTCGGCGGCCGCGCGCATCAGGCCGGTGCGCCGATCCAGTTCGTGCCACAGGGCGCCGCGGCGCGCCCCGGTGCTCCGCGACCGACGACGTTCGCCGCCGAGCGCAAGGATCCGGCGATCGTCAACACCGTGTGCGCGCAGTGCCATTCCGGTCCATCGCCGCGGCTTCCCGATGGCACCGCGCTGCGCAACTCGAGCGAGGCCCTCGATCTCGCGGCGTCGCCCTGCACGACGGCGAGGTGCATCGACTGTCACGATCCGCACACCGGCGGCTTCGAGGACGCGCGCGCGATCCGCGCGTGCACGACCTGTCATTCGCAGTTCGCGGCCGCTGGCGCCGCTGCGACCCACAGTGGTCACACGGCCGGCACCACATGCCTGGACTGCCACATGCCGCGCATGGTGATGGGCATCGACCACGTCGTCCGCACTCACCGGATCTCGTCGCCCACCGACCCGGCCATGCTCGCCGCCGCGGCACCCAATGCCTGCAACCTCTGTCATCTCGATCACTCGATCGCGTGGACCGTCGAGGAGCTGCGCCGCGGTCACGAGGTCGCACTCGATCCGCGCGGCTGGCGCGCCTACGGCGATCTCGATCGTGCGGTCGGCGAGGTCTGGCTCGAGAACAAGCAACCCGCACTGCGGCTGCTCGCGGCTGCGGCCTACGCGCGCTCCCGGCTCGCGCGGTTCTCGCTCCCCGCTCTGGTGCAGCGGCTGGCCGATCCGCTGCCGCACCTGCGGGTCTGGACGCTGTTCGCGATCGAGGAGGTGATCGGCAGGAGGCTCACGCCGGCGGAGTACGACCCGCGGGCGCCCGCCGAGCTCCGCGCCCGGCAGATCACCGCGCTGAAGCTGTGAGCTCGGCGCCCGCCGTGACGAATGCTCGCTTCACGTGGGAGAATCCACTAGCTTCGCGAGCGATGAGCGAAGCCGATATCATCTCCCACGCCGACGGGCGCGTGGAGCTGCGGTCGCCCGAGGAGCTCCACGGGTCGTCGCTCTACAACGCGGACCTCGCGCCGGTGCCGGTGGCGAAGCGCACGTGGTCGACGTGGGACTACGCGGCGCTGTGGATCTCGATGGCCCACTGCATCCCGACCTACACGATGGCGGCCGGCCTGATCGGCGCCGGCATGTCGTGGTGGCAGGCACTCGGCACGATCCTCCTCGGCAACCTGATCGTGCTCGCGCCGATCCTGCTCAACTCGCATCCCGGCACCAAGTACGGGATCCCGTTCCCGGTGCTCGCGCGCGCCGCCTACGGCACCGCCGGCAGTAACCTCCCGGCACTGATGCGCGCGCTGATCGCGTGCGGCTGGTTCGGGATCAACGCATGGATCGGTGGCTACGCGCTCCACACGTTCTTCGTCTCCGTGATCCCGGGATGGGCTGATCTGCTCGGAACGATCGACGGGTTCCCGACCACGCAGTGGATCTCGTTCCTGCTGTTCTGGGGCCTCAACATCCTGATCATCTACAAGGGCATGGAGCTGGTGCGCCGGCTCGAGCGGTTCGCCGCGCCGTTCGTCCTCGTGATGACCGCGATCCTCGTCGGCTGGGCGATCTGGAAGGCGGGCGGCCTCGGCCCGATCATGGAGAGCGGCGGCAAGCTCGATGATCCTTCGAAGTTCTTCGCGGTGTTCATCCCGTCGCTGACCGCGACGATCGGCTTCTGGTCGACGCTGTCGCTCAACATGCCGGACTTCACCCGGTTCGGTCGCTCGCAGCGCGAGCAGGCGATCGGCCAGGTCATCGCGTTGCCATCGACGATGACGGTGTTCGCCGCGATGGGTATCGTCATCACGTCAGCCACCGTGATCATCTACGGCAAGGCGATCGACAACCCGATCAAGCTCGGTGGCCTGTTCGAGAATCGCGCGATCGTGGCGATCGTGATGTTCACCGTGGTGATCGCGACGCTCGCCGTTAACATCGCGGCCAACGTGGTCTCGCCGGCCAACGACTTCGCGAACGCGTTCCCAAAGCGGATCGACTTCAAGCGCGGCGGTCTGATCACCGGCCTGATCGGGATCGCGATGTTCCCGTGGGAGCTGACCAAGGATGCGAACGCGTACATCTTCGGCTGGCTCGTTGGCTATTCGGGATCGCTCGGGTCGGTCGCCGGTGTGCTGATCGTCGACTACTGGATCCTGCGCAAGGCGACGCTCGACCTTCCATCGCTGTACAAGAGCGATGGCGCCTACCGTTATCACAACGGGTGGAACGGCAATGCGGTGTGGGCGACCGTCATCGGGGCAGGGGTCGCGCTGCTCGGCGCGTTCTGGGAGCCGATGAAGCCGATCTATGACTGGTCGTGGTTCGTCGGCTTCGGGCTGTCCGGTGGGATCTACTGGATGCTCATGCGTGGTCGCATCTCACATCGCCCCTGAGGCCGATTGGTCCCAGCGCGAGACGAAGCTGTCGTCGGTTCCCCCCAGACCGGCGCGGTGCGGTGACATGGATCCGCATGCATGAGATTTCGCGCGCGAGGGCATATCTCGTGCAACGATCCTCCTCGTGAGTCGTACCGTCACGCGCGATCGGTTCGCGATCGGGACCCGGATCGGCGACTACGTCGTCGAGAGCGACCTGCGTAGCGAGGCCACCGGCCTCGTGTACCTCGCGCGTCACGTCGTGTTGCCACGCCAGGCCGCCGTCAAGGTCATGCACGGTGAGCAGGGCTACCAGAAACACATGGCCGTACAGATGATGCGAGAGGCGTGTCTCGTCGATGCGCTCTCTCACCCCGGTATCCCACGTGTGTACGAGTGTGGTGTGCTACCCGACCGCCGGCCGTGGACGGCCTTCGAGCATATCGACGGCGAGCCACTGGACCAGTCGATCGGCGACATCCCGCTTCCGGTGGCCGACGTGGTGGTGCTGATCCGCGACGTCGCGGACATCCTCGATCACATCCATTCGCGTGGCATCGTTCATCGCCACGTCGCACCCGCCTCGATCGTCCGTGCGCCGGGCCGTCGGTTTTCGGTGACGCTCGTGCAGTGGGGAGAGGCGTGCACGCTCGACACCGCGGAGACCCACGTCGATCCGAAGGACGACGTTCACGAGCTCGGTCGGATCGCGTTCCGTGCGCTCACCGGATCGGTGGCGAGCACGAACGAGTCCGCGACCGACCGCTATCCCGGTGCCCCGGGGGATGTCTCATCGCTGATCGACCTGATGATGGCAGATTCACGCCGGCGCCCGAGCAGCGGAGAGGTCCGCGAGCGTGCGAAGTGGCTCTCCGACACGCTCGAGCTCCTCACGGTCGAGCCCTCGCGCTGGACCCCGCAGAACATCGCGCCGGAGACCCTCCCCGAGGTCGACGATGTGGGCTGCGGGTTCTCGATCCGGATCGCAGGACGCACCCGCACGCGCTGATCTACGATGGCACCGGTGGATCCGGGGTCCCGCACCAAGCTCCTCATCATCGATGACGAGATGAGGAGATGACGAGATGACGAGATGACGAGGTGATGATCACGACCGCGCTGCGCCGTTACCTCCAGAGCAACGATCACCACATCGCTGGCGATCTGCCCGGCGGCTGGATCCGGATCGCGGAGCTGTGCGAGGTGGCGGTGGCCGAGCACGACACGGGCGACGCGCTGATCGAGGTGGTCCCGGTCGAGCTGGTCGATATCTCGCGGTGTCCGCCGCCGATCCCGCGCAAGCTGCGTTGGACACCACCGGTCGGTAGCGTTGCACCGCTGACCGCGGGCACGAAGCTCCCTCTCCGCCCCAAGCCCTAGATCATTCCGAACGTAGCGCGCGCGGCGGCGTGCATCGCGGTCGGCTGGCCGTTTTCGCCGCGCACGAGGTGCGAAGGCTCGAGCACCGGGTCGCGGCCGGACTCCTCGACGCCGCGGCACGCGAACAGCGAGAACAGCGGTGCGGCACCGGCGCGCGGGATCACATCGCGCGAGCGGATCACGGCGAGCTGGGCATCGGCGACGGCCGCCTCGGCGCGCGCGCGCTGCACGGTGGGGAAGCAGAACACGAACCTGCCATGATCGGCGAGGTGCGCCCGGGCTGCGCGCGCGTAGTCGCGGATATCGCCGCGCAGCTCGAATCGCGCGTGCGCCTTCTGGGGATCCGCCGGCAACACGCCCTCGGAGATATCCCAGTACGGCGGGCTGCCGGTGATCAGCTCGAACTTCGCATCGAGGCGCACGGTGCGGAGGTCCCCGTAGACCGGCTGCACCCGCGAGCCGAGGTGATTGCGCGCGATGTTACCGACGAGCAGCTCGAAGCTGACCTCCTGCGCCTCGATCGCGACCAGCGTGGCATCGGTCGGCGCACGCCACAGCACGAGCAGGCCGACGCCGCCGATGCCGGCACCGAGATCGAGCAGCCGGCGGGCTCCGGGCGACGTCTCGGCCGCGTACCAGCCGGTGAGCAGGTCATCCGTGGAGTGACGGTGCCCGCGAACCCGCTGTGCGATCGACCAGCCCGAGGTCAGGCCATCGATCGTCAGCTCGTCGCCGCTCACGAGTTCGTCGGGAATCCGAGGTTGACGCCGCGGTGGCGCGGATCCGGCCAGCGCGAGGTCACGGCCTTCGTGCGCGTGTAGAACTGCACGCCATCGCGGCCATAGATGTGGAGGTCGCCGAACAGCGATGCCTTCCAGCCGCCGAACGAGTAGTAGGACATCGGCACCGGGATGGGGACGTTGATGCCGACCATGCCGACCTCGACCTCGTGCTGGAACTTGCGGGCGGCACCACCATCGTTGGTGAAGATCGCGACGCCGTTGGCGTATGGGTTCCCGTTGATCAGCTTGATTGCCTCGTCGTACGTCGCGACGCGCGTCATCGACAGGACCGGCCCGAAGATCTCGTCCCTGTAGATCGCCATGTTCGGCGTGACGTTGTCGAACAGGCACGGGCCGAGGAAGAACCCGTTCTCGCGGCCCGCGACCTTCAGCGTGCGGCCATCGGACAGCAGTGTGGCGCCCTCGGCGACGCCGCGATCGACGTAGCCGGCGACCTTGTCGCGATGCGCCTTGTTGATCAGCGGCCCCATCTCGGAGCTTCCGTCGAGGCCATCGCCGACCTTGAGCCTGGCGATCCGCTCTTTCATCAGCGGAACCAGCCGGTCCGCGGCATTGCCGACCGCGACCAGCACCGAGATCGCCATGCAGCGCTCGCCCGCCGAGCCATAGCCCGCGGACACCGCGGCGTCGGCCGCCAGCTCCATGTCGGCGTCAGGCAACACGATCATGTGGTTCTTCGCGCCGCCGAGTGCCTGGACGCGCTTCCCCGCCCTGGTGCCGGTCTCGTAGATGTATTGCGCGATCGGCGTCGAGCCGACGAACGAGATCGCCGAGACCTTCGGATGCTCGAGCAGCCGATCGACGGCGACCTTGTCTCCGTGCACCACGTTGAACACGCCGGGCGGCAGCCCCGCATCGGCGAGCAGCTGCGCGCAGAAGTTGGCGCACGATGGGTCGCGTTCGCTCGGCTTCAGGATGAACGTGTTCCCGCAGGCGATCGCGATCGGGTACATCCACATCGGCACCATCGCGGGGAAGTTGAACGGCGTGATGCCGGCGACCACACCGAGCGGCTGGCGGATCGAGTAGGCGTCGACCTCGGTCGACACGTTCTCCGAGTACTCGCCCTTCGCGAGATCCGCTATGCCGCACGCGAACTCGATCACCTCGAGGCCGCGGTTCACCTCACCGAGCGCATCGCCGGTGACCTTGCCGTGCTCGAGCGTGAGCAGCTTCGCGAGCTCGTGCTGGTGCTTGTCGACCAGCTGGCGGAACGCGAACATGATCTTCGTGCGCTTGGCGATCGAGACCGATCGCCAGGTCTGCGAGGCCTTCCACGCCGACTCGACGGCCTCGTCGACCAGCGCCGGGGTCGCCATCGCCACGCGGGCAGAGACCTCGCCGGTCGCGGGATTGAACACGTCGCCGTGCCGCTCCGCCGTCTTGTCGTACGCCTTGCCGTCGATCCAGTGGTTGATCGTGTTCGCCATGAAGGCCAAGCCGTACCATGGCCACGAGGCGGTGCGCGTTGGATTGTGACGTCGGACGCCCTCCATCGAGGCGCGCATCGCACGTCGGCGGCCAGCGAATCACCGGACCGCTGTGGCCGCCCGAGGGAACACCAGGTACTCGTCGATGCGCGCCGTCGGCGTGTACGTCTTGAGCGCGGCGTTGACGTCGGCTTCGACAGGGCGCGCGCAGAGCGCGGCCCGTTTGAGACGTGCCGACGACCTGCCGGCGAACGAGCTACTTCTTGGGGTTGAAGCTGCGGACGATGTCCTTCAACCCGGCGATCACCGCTGGATCGCTGATGTCGGGGTTGCCGGGCATCACGGGGCTCTTGCCCACCGCGGCTCCGCCGTACTTGATGATCTTCTCGAGGTACTCGTCGGTCACCGACGCCTGCCACTCGGGATCAGCGTACTTGCGCGGCTTGGGGTTGAGCGTCGCGGACGCGGGGCCATCGCCCTGACCGACCGCGCCGTGGCACGGCACGCAGCGATTCCGGAAGATGTCCTTGGCCTTGGCGACGGGATCTCCGTCGGTAGCCGGCGGTGGCGCGGACGTC
The DNA here is from genome assembly GCA_043753855.1 of Myxococcales bacterium. Lineage (GTDB taxonomy): Bacteria > Myxococcota_A > Polyangia > Haliangiales > Haliangiaceae > JABFXX01. The sequence goes on from JAYUVX010000255.1 coordinate 8,879, forward strand.
GTCGTCGTGATCTCCGCCGCCGGTGGTGGGTTGTCAGCTTTCTTCGAACAGCCCGCGGCGATCAACGCCGCGATCCACAACATGGACAGATAGGTTCGAGTCACGGCCCCAGCGGAAGCATTCGCGATGCCACTCGGTGGGCACCTCCGGGCGGCGGGTGCCCGCAAAGCATTCGTTTCGAGCGAGCGATCACGCAAGCGATGCGCGGTTCGCACTACGGTCCTTCGTGGCTTCTTTCATGAGGCGAGGGCTTTGCGCACAGCCTGACGCTCATTTCGCCGGCGGCAGCAGCACGCCGTCGATCACGTGGACAACTCCGTTGGAGGCGCGCACCGACGCGATCGGCGCCCCGCAGAGCTTGCGCGTCCGAACCGCGCTCAGACTATGGATAGCTCGCGAGCTCGGCGACCACGAGGTCGCACGACGCCGGCAGGTAGCGGACGGCCGTCTTCTGCGCCTCCTCGATCGAGGTGACCGTGAGCACGCCATCGGCGAGCATGCTGTCCTCGTCGAGCACCACGCCCTTCGAGGTGTCGCGGTAGGACAGCGTCCAGTGCGAGCCATCCGCCGCGAGCAGCCGCGCGGTGACGGTCTGTCCCTTCACGGTGGCCTCGAGGTGGTCCCCGACCGGTGCCAGCACCAGCCGCGTGGCTCCGCCCGCCGTGCCGCGGACGAACACGCTGTCGGTCTCGATCCGGCCGTCGATCACGCGCTGGCGAAGATGGGTGATGTTGCCCTCCGCGCGCAGCGGCTCGCCGGGATCGCGCGCGAAGCACTGCCAGCCGTCGACCGGCGTGGCCGCGGCGGGTTCGCGTGTTGATTTGCTGCACGCAGCCAGCGCGAGGACGATCAGCAGCCGGCGCACGGGCGCGTCATATCATGCGGAGGCGGTGGGTGATGGCCGATCGGCTGCGTCCGTGGCAGCCTTGCCAACCGCCGGGAAACCCGAACCGTCCAGACACCCGACAAAACCGTGTTGAACCGCACTCTTCCTCCGTGTTAGCCACGCTGTTTCTCCTTGCTGTTCCCCCGCTGCTTTTCAGCCCTGTGGAGGCGTCGTGACTGATCTGAGCATCACCGTCAATGGCATGAAGTTCGAGAACCCGTTCCTCCTGGGCTCGGGCCCGCCGGGTACCAACGGCAAGGTCATCGCGCGCTCGTACGACCTCGGCTGGGGCGGCATGGTGTGCAAGACGTTCTCGCTCGATGCGAGCAAGGTGATCAACACGGCGCCGCGCTACGCCAAGCTCCGCGGCCGCACCTCGGAAGAGGTCATCGGGTTCCAGAACATCGAGCTGATCAGCGACCGCCCGTACTCCGACTGGCTCGACGATCTTCGTCAGCTGAAGAAGCAGTACCCGACCAAGATCCTGATCGCGTCGATCATGGAGGAGTACCGCAAGGACGCGTGGGAGCAGATCACGTGCGAGGTCCAGGAGACCGGCGTCGACGGCTTCGAGATGAACCTGTCGTGCCCGCACGGCCTGCCCGAGCGCAAGATGGGGATGGCGATGGGCGAGAACCCGGACATCGTCGAGGAGGTCTGCGGCTGGGTGAAGGGCGTCGCCAAGATCCCGGTGTGGGCGAAGATGACGCCCAACGTCGGTAACCCCACGGTCCCCGCGGCCTCCGCGCTGCGCGGCGGCGCCGATGGCATCGCGATGATCAACACGATCCTCTCGGTCTCCGGCATCGATCTCAAGTCGCTGCGCCCGATGCCCACGGTCGAGGGGTACTCGGTCCCCGGCGGCTACTCCGGCCAGGCCGTGCGCCCGATCGCGCTGCGCCAGGTGATGGAGGTCGCGCGCGCGAACCCCGGCGTGCAGATCAGCGGCATCGGCGGCATCGAGACCGGCTTCGATGCGGCGCAGTTCTTCCTGCTCGGCGCGTCGACGGTGCAGGTGTGCACCGGCGCGATGCTCCGCGGCTACGAGATCATCAGCGAGCTCAAGGAGGAGCTCTCCAAGTTCATGACCGACCACAAGTTCGCGAACATCCGCGAGTTCGTCGGCACGAGCCTGCCGTACTTCACCACGCACCACGATCTCGTCGATCGCCAGAAGGCCACGCGCGAGGCCAAGGAAGCGGCGCGTGCCGAGAAGGGCAACAAGACCGCGAAGGACGTCGAGACCTGGAAGGGCGACATCGCGAAGGAGACGTCGACGCTGGTGACCAACTGATGCCGAGGAAGGTGCTCAGCGGGTTGATCCAGGCGGCAAATCCGATCAACGACGAGTCGCGCCCGGTCGCCGAGATCCAGGCGGCGATGCTCGAGAAGCACCTGCCGATGATCCACGACGCCGGCACGCAGGGCGTCCAGATCCTGTGCCTGCAGGAGATCTTCAACGGCCCGTACTTCTGTCCCGGCCAGGACAAGCGCTGGTACGACGCCGCCGAGCCGGTCCCCGGTCCCACGCTCGCGAAGCTGGCGCCGATCGCCGCGAAGTATCAGATGGCGATGGTCGTCCCGCTCTACGAGCGCGAGCAGGCCGGCGTCTACTACAACACGGCCGCGATCCTCGACGCGGATGGCAGCTACCTCGGCAAGTACCGGAAGACCCACATCCCCCAGACCAGCGGGTTCTGGGAGAAGTACTTCTTCCGCCCGGGCAACCTGGGCTATCCGGTGTTCAAGACCCGCTACGCCACGATCGGCGCGTACATCTGCTACGATCGTCACTTTCCGGAAGGTGCACGCGCGCTCGGCCTCGCCGGTGCGGAGATCGTCTACAACCCGTCGGCCACGGTCGCCGGGCTCTCGCAGCACCTGTGGAAGATCGAGCAGCCCGCGCACGCGATCGCGAACGGCTACTACGTCGGTGCGATCAACCGCGTCGGCACCGAGCCACCCTGGAACATCGGCACGTTCTATGGCAACTCGTACTTCGTGAACCCCCGCGGCGAGATCATCGCCTGCGGTTCGGAAGACAACGACGAGCTGGTGGTAGCCGAGCTCGACCTGGACATGATCGAGGAGGTTCGCCGTACCTGGCAGTTCTTCCGCGATCGCCGTCCCGACGCCTATGGCCCTCTCGTGGAGGATTGAACGTGATGACGCAGTCTCGTGATGTAAAAGCAATTGGTCATGCCGCTGGTGGCCTGGTTGCCCAGACCCTCGTCCAGCTCGCCGACGGTGAATACGCCGCGGCGTACATCGGCATCGGCCGCAAGGCGCCCGAGTCCAAGCTTGAGCTCGTGATGTTCGATGGTGGCCTCGATGCCGCGAAGGCGTGGGTCGCCAAGAAGGACAAGGTCGACGCCGTGGTCGTCGGCCTCGACGAGGCAGAGCAGGAGGTGCGCCTGCTGCTCGGCTCCACCGACGAGAAGCGGAAGTACGACATGATCTGCTCCGTGCGCTACGCGCTGAAGGATGCCGGCGTCGTGAAGCGCGCGGCGAAGGCCAAGAAGGCCACCGCGCTGGTCTCGACGTCGACGATCGGCTTCCTCGCCGAGACTCCCGACGAGAACATCGCGGACGACTTCCTCGATGGTGTGCTCGCGGGCATCTACAGCCACGCGCGCGCCGCGGACCTCGACGTCGGCAAGCTCGGCGACTACGACGACCTCGAGTAGCCGTCTGCGGTAGGCTGGCCGTCATGAGAACCCTGATCAAGGGCGGCACCGTGGTGACGGCCAGCGACACCTACGCCGCCGACGTCTGGATCGAGAACGACAAGATCGCGGCGATCGCGGCACCGGGCACCATCCCGGGTGCTGCCGACGTGACGATCGACGCCAAGGGGCAGTTCGTGATCCCCGGCGGGATCGATTGCCACACGCACATGAGCCTGCCGTTCGGCGGCACCACGGCGTCGGATGACTTCGACACCGGCACCTACGCCGCGGCGCACGGCGGCACCACGACGATCGTCGACTTCGCGATCCAGTCGAAGGGCTCCTCGATGCGCGCCGGGCTCGACGCGTGGCATGCGAAGGCGGAGGGCAAGGCGGCGATCGACTACGGCTTCCACATGATCATGACGGAGGCCAACCCCGACACGCTCGCCGAGATGAGCGACATGATCCGCGAGGGCGTGACGTCGTTCAAGATGTTCATGGCGTACCCGGGCGTGTTCCTCGTCGACGATCAGCAGATCTTTCGCGCGATGCTGCGCGCCGGCGAGCTCGGTGCGCTGATCACGATGCACGCCGAGATCGGGCTGCCGATCGATGTGCTCGTCCAGCGCGCGCTGGCCGAGGGGCACACCGCGCCGGTCTATCACGCGCTGACCCGGCCCGAGGTCGCGGAGGCCACCGGCACCGAGCGCGCGATCGCACTCGCCGAGATGGCGAAGGTCCCGGTCTACATGGTCCACCTGTCCGCCGAGCGCGCGCTGCGTCGGGTGATGGAGGCGCGTGATCGTGGGCTGCCCGCGTACGCCGAGACCTGCCCGCAGTACCTGTTCAACACCGAGGACGATCTGCGCGGCGAGCCCGGCAACGAGTTCAAGGGCGCCGGCTTCGTGTGCACGCCGCCGCTGCGCCCCAGGCATCACCACGAGCATCTGTGGCGGGGCCTGCGCGACTACGATCTGCAGGTGGTGGCCACCGATCACTGTCCGTTCTGCATGAAGGATCAGAAGGAGCTCGGGAAGAACGACTTCTCGAAGATCCCGAACGGCATGCCGGGCGTCGAGACCCGCCTGCACCTGCTCTATGAAGGTGTGACGCAGGGAAAGATCTCGATGAACCGGTTCGTCGAGATCACGTCGACCGCGCCGGCGAAGCTGTTTGGCATGTACGGCAAGAAGGGGATGATCGGCATCGGCTCGGATGCCGATGTCGTGGTGTGGGATCCGAAC
>JAYUVX010000256.1:0-4520 GCA_043753855.1 Myxococcales bacterium
GCTCGCGCGATTCCGCTATGGCCCCGGCGTGTTCAAGATCGACTGGGCCCTGCGCGGGCCGGTGCCGTGGAGCGATCCACGGTGCGCGCGGTCGGCCACCGTGCACCTGTCCGGAACCGCCGGCGAGGTCGCCCGCGCCGAGCACTCCGTGCACGCGGGCGCGATCCCGTCGCGGCCATTCGTGCTGTTCGTGCAGCCGACGTTGTTCGATCCCTCGCGTGCCCCGCCCGGGATGCACATCGGCTGGGCCTACTGCCACGTCCCGCACGGCTCGACGCTCGACGCCAGCGCCGCGATCGAGGCGCACGTCGAGGCGTTCGCACCGGGATTTGGGGACCTCGTGATCGCACGCTCCACGACGAATGCCCGCGAGGTCGCCGCCTACAATCCGAACTACATCGGGGGCGATATCAACGGCGGGCTCTCCGATCTGCGCCAGCTGTTCTTTCGCCCGGTCGCGCAGACCGATCCGTACAGCACACCCGCGCCGGATCTATTCCTGTGCTCGTCGTCGACGCCCCCCGGCGGAGGCGTTCACGGCATGTGCGGGTACTGGGCGGCGCGGAGCGCGCTACACAGCGTGTTTCGCAAGGATGCGCCGGCGCTCGCCGCCGGCCGCACATGCCGCACATAGGTCTCACCACGGGGTTTCAGGCCACATCGCCAGGCCGACGAGCCGCACCGGCTGATCGTGACGATCGCGAGCCTACCGGCCAGACCCGCCTGCCGGCCTGAGCTACTTGCTCGCCGCGCGGGCGCCCTGGCGGGCCGATGCCGTGCTGCGCTTCTTGCCGCGGCCGCTCTGCTTACCGCCGCCGTCCTGCTTGTTCACGGTCGCGTACGCGATCTGGACCGCGCGCTCCGTGGACCTGCCGCTCTTCTTCTCGCTCTCCTCGATGTGGCGGGCCTGACGCTTCTGCTTGCTGGTGTACTTGGACTTGCTTCCTCTGGGCATGCTCCGATCGGAAGCACTAGCCATGCCACGCTGGTAGGCTCGCCTGGATGCAACCGACGGATGATCTCGTTCGGCTCTCCGAGCTCGATGACGCGTGGGCACACCGGAGCGCAGGCACGCGGCTCGACGCCGTGCGCAAGGGCGGCCGCAAGATCCGCGACCGCATTCTCGCCGCGGGACCTGCGCGCTGCGTGCGGACGATCGACATCGCGACGTTTCCCTATCCCACGTCGTTCGGGCTGCAAGACGTGGCGGCGTCCCCGGCGCCGTACGTGTTCCTGCGGAATCGCATGCATCTCGTCCAGGTCATGGCGAGCGAACGGGTGGTCTCCATCCTCGTCAACCCGACCGACACCGAGCGCTCCATCGCGGCGCCGTTCTTCGCGCAGATGCAGGAGAAGTACGGGACGGTTTTGCGCAAGCTGCTGGCCTCGATCCACTCCTCGATCCCCGCGGCGCTCTCCGGCTGGGGTGTGGCTCCCGAGGACATCGATTACGTGACGTTCGATCACCTGCATGTCCAGGATCTCCGTGGACTCCTCGCTCCAGGATCCAGCGGCCGTAGCTACCTGCCGAACGCGAAGCTCCTCGTGCAGCGCGGCGAGCTCGAGACCCTCGCCGGTCTGCATCCGCTGCAGGCGTACTGGTACATCCCGGCGGCGCTCGCGGGGATCCCGGCGGATCGGATCATCGAGCTCGATGGCGACTACCTGCTCGGCGGCGGGTTCGCGCTGCTTCGCACCCCCGGCCACACCGCCGGCAACCACTCTCCCGTGCTGGTGACCGACCGCGGGGCCTGGACGATCAGCGAGAACGGCGTCTGCGTCGATGCGTATGCCCCCGGGATCAGCCGGATCCGCGGGGTCGCGCGGCATGCGCGCGACCAGGGCGTCGAGGTCATCCTCAACGCGAACACCCGCGAGAGCACGCTCGACCAGTACACCTCGATGGTGCTCGAGAAGACCGTGGCCGACAGCGTCCCCGATCGTCCCGAGCTACCGCAGCACTTCCCATCCTCCGAGCTCGTCGCGAACGCCCTGGCTCCCGGCCTCAAACCGACCTACACCCACGGCACGATCCGTCATGGCGACGTGCTGCCGTGCCGCCGCAGATGAGAGCCCGCTAACCAGCGACCGGCTTGCCGTTCGCGTGGCTCCATGCTGGCCTCCCAGCCTCGCCGAGAAACTTCGCGACCGACATCGACGAGGGCGCGTCGACCGAGGCGCGCGCGTCCACGACCCGCCGTTCTACCAGGTCACCAAGCGCCTGCGCAGAACCGCTTGCGCTCGACGTTCCACCTCGGGTTTCTGCACCTGGCTACCTGTCCCTCGGGTCGTCGGAGTCCGGCGAGAGCACCGCGCTGTTCTCGGCGGTTGACCCGCAGCACCGACCGCAGCACCGAGCTGCGCAGCGGGTCCCCGGGCGTCGCATGCACATCGCGGCGATCACGGCTGGGCCCAGGTCAACGACCGCGTGCGCTCGCTGGCAGCCGGGATCGATCAGCACTTCCCAGGCCCGTCGGGGCCGCGATCATCCTGTCGATCCTCGACGCGCCACCGAGCACCTGCAACGGTTTCGCGCGGGCCCTCCTTCGGAGTGATCACATCGATCAGGAACTGGCGCGCCACCTCCGCCTGCTCGCGCGTCTGCTGTGCCCGCTGCGCGTAGCTCTCGGCGATCTGGGCTCTGCCGATCCGGTCGGCATCCGCGGCGAGGGCCTCGAGCGTTCTCGCGCGATCTCTGAGCGCGTGCACCGCGCTCCACAAAGCGCGCTCGACCTCGACCGCGGTCTCCTCGAGCAGCGTGTGCGGGCTCGACGAGTGACCCAGATTGCAGCGGTAGCGACGAGCATGGTCGTCGCCGGTCAGCCAGGTTGGACCGTTACAGACCGCGCACGAGATCGGCGTCTGCGTGCCGAACCCGTTCAACGTCAACGCGGAGACCGGGCTGACCTCGTCGATCTGGGCTTCGAGCGCGAGCTCGCAATGCTCGACGCCGACGCCATGCAGCTCGCGACACATCGAGATCAAGGCACGCCCGATCGCATCGATCGGCAGCGTGCGATCCGCGGCCACGGCGAGCAGCGCATTGGTCGGCATCTCGGGGAACGCCGCGTCCTCGGGATCCTGGACGATCACCGCACCACCCGCGTCGTGGATCGCCTTCAGACCCGCGGCGCCATCCTCGAGCATCCCGGTCAGCACCACGCCGATCACGCGGCCGCCGTGCACCGCGGCGGCCGAGCGGAACAGCTGGTCGATGCACGGCCGAGCGAAGTTCTCGCGCGGTCCGTATGAGAGCCGAAGCCGGTCCTCCGAGAATACGAGATGGGTATCTGGCGGAGCCACGTAGACGTGCCCGTACTCGAGCTGCGTGCCCTGCTCGGCCCAGTCGACCTTGATGCGTGCACTACGCCGCAGGATGTTGACGAGCTCCGGCTTCGAGGTGGCTCCCATGTGCTGGGCGATACACACCGACGCCTGCAGGTCCTCGGGGAACTGCTGGAGCACACGGGGGAGCGCCTCCACGCCGCCGGCGGACGTCCCGATCACGATGATGTCGCGCATGAGCCCAGGTGCTGGAATTGCCGACACGCCTCGTGGAGTGCAACGTACATGCCCCGGTCGGGTCGGCCCGCTGCCATCGTGTCGCGGATTTGGCCGCGCTCGACAACGTGGCGCAGCCCACGCCGCGGATCCGTTGCAGATCGGAAGAGTTGCGGTGGCGCGCCGGTTGCTTGGTGAGCGCCCATGTCCGCGATCGAGTCCCTGCTCCGCGTCATGACGCTGCGCGATGCCGAGGCGATCATTCTCGAGACCGGCAAGGTCCCGAGCCTGCGTCGGCGCGGCCAGGTCGAGGCCATGGCGATGCCGCCCATCGAGGCGAGACTGCTCTCCGACTTCGCCGAGCCGTTGATCGCCGGTCGAGCGGCCGGTGGGAGCGTCCCGTTCACCGATGGCAGCGGTGCGATCTACGCGGTGACGATCGAGAAGACCTCCGCGGGGCTGCGGATAATCGTGCGGCCCGCCAAGCCGGCGGCAGCGCCCGCGGCGCCCGATGCGAAACCACAGGCCTGGTGGGCGAAGGCTCCGACCGTCCCCGAACCTCGCCCCGCAGCACCGCCGGGGGGTACGACCGCGCGCCTGGTCCAGCTGCTCGCGCCGGCGATCGCGATCGCCCGCGATCGTGGTGCGTCGGACGTGATCGCATCGAGCGGTCAGCCCGTGCGCCTGCGTGCGGGCGGTTACCTCGAGACCATCGACCACGCCGTCGATGACGCCGAGCTGGCGGCCTGCGTCAGCGCTCTCGGAAGCAACACCGATCACAGCGCCGAGGTCGAAGGCACGCGCGTCCGGATCAACGTGTTCGATCACCTCGGCGGCTTCGGCGTGGTAGCGCGGCTGATCCAGGATCGGATCCCCGGGCTCGCCGAGCTCGGTCTGCCGCCGGAGCTCGGCGTCGCGATCGACCAGCGCGATGGTCTCGTGCTGATATGCGGACCCACGGGATCCGGCAAGTCGACCACGCTCGCCTCGCTGATCGATCTGCTCGACCAGCGACGCGC
>JAYUVX010000257.1:0-38663 GCA_043753855.1 Myxococcales bacterium
CTGCGCGTCTCGTCGCGAAGCCCACCAACCGACTCAAAGCCTCCCCGAGGAAGTCGTGAGCTACCGCGGCTCACGCAGCGAGGAAACCATGATGTCGCAGTCGATCCAGCTTGCGATGAACCCGCCGCGCTTCCTCAAGAACGACGGCCTCCGTCTCGCGCCACGGCGCCGCCAACCCTCGGGGCCGTTCACATGGCCGCTCCGCGCACTCGGCAGCATCGCGCCACATGTGCTCGCGACGCATGGAAATGACCGCCTTGGCGTTGATCTTGGCTACGCAGTCGCCCCGACCGGTCCGGCACCGCTCGTCCCGGTGTACGCCGCGAACGATGGCGAAGTCGCGTGCGCGATCAACAGCCCGACCGGCTGCGCCATCAGCCTCGATCACAGCGGGACGTGGTCAACGCACTACACGGGCCTGACGACGCTGGCGGTGACCCGTTGCCTGCCCAAGCTGAAGCGCCGCCAGTACGTGCGCCTCGGCCAGGCCATCGGGTACGCGACGCAACCGCGCATCGGTTTCGAACTGTGGAAGTGGACCGAGGACGCCGGATTCATCGCCGTTGATCCGCGCAGCTATCTCGCGGCGTGGATCAACGTGCCCAGCTCCTACACTCATCCGGTGAAGGAGGCCGCGTAGCCATGCATCTGACAGTGGACACCGGACCGTCCCGCCTCCTACCGGTCCGCGCGCGCGGAGAAAGCGGGAGCGTGTCGAGGGCGGGCAGCGTAACAGGCCAGAGCTACTTGCGCGTATGCTACACGATGTTTAACAATGCTCATCATGCAAAAGGACGACGCCATCGGGTTCCGCGTGCCGGCTGCACTCAAGCGCGCTCTCGAAGCAGCAGCAAAAGCCGAGCATCGATCGCTCGGGCAGCTTTGCACGTTGGCGCTAACGGAATTTTTGGAGCGTCGCGGTGAGCGGCCCGTCAGCCCAGCAGGCAGCCCCCGCCGAGCCCCCCGCAGTCGAACCAAGTGAAGGGGGACGCGAATTCCTCGACTTTCTGGTCACGCTGGTCTGGGAGTCCCGCCTGCGCCGCCTGCGCGAGAAGAACGACAACACCCCCTGAGCACGAAGAGAGAGAACGTTCATGTCCCACACCAAGCTCGCAACTGGACGCGTTGGCATTTACGCGCGCTACTCGAGCGACCTACAGAATGAAACCAGCATCGACGACCAAGCGCGACGCGCACGCGACGCGATCATGCGCGCCGGTGGCAACCCGTCCCAAGCAACGGTGTTCGCCGACTACGCGGTCTCTGGTGGGAGCATGGACCGCGCCGGCCTGGAAGCGATGTTGCGGGCTGTCGAAGAGAAGCGCATTGACGTGATCGTCACCGAGGATGTTTCGCGCATCTCCCGCGACATGGGCGACGCCGCGCACATCTTCAAGCGCCTTCAGTTTGCCGGCGTACCGCTCATCGGGCTTTCCGATGGCATCGACACCAGCGCGAAGCAGGAAAAACTGACCTTCGCGTTCAAGAGCATGATGGCGGAGTGGTACGTCGACGAGTTGCGGGACCGCACGCTCCGCGGGCTCGAAGGCCGCGCACTCGCGGGATTCGCCACGGGCAGCGTAGCGTTCGGCTTCTCCACGATTGCCGAAACCGACGTGAGCGGACGCCAGGTTGGCCAGAGAATTGTAATCGACGAAAGCGAGGCCCCGATCATCGTCCGAATCTTCACGGAGTATCGCGACGACGGTGCGCTCCATCGCGTCGCGCGCAACCTGAACCGAGATGGCGTTCCGTCACCGAGAGCCGGCACGAAGCACAAGCGCTACGGCTGGGGGGCGTCAACGATTCGAGCGATCCTTCGCAACGAGAAGTACGCTGGTGTCTGGCGGTTCAAGGAGCAGCAGTGGGTCAAGGTGCCGGGCACGAACAAGCGCCGTCCGCGTCCGCGTGCAGCGGACGAGGTGATGACGATGGAGCGCCCGGAGTTGCGCATCATCGATCACGACCTATGGACCGCCGTGCAGACCAAGCTCGGCGCAATCAACCGCAAGTACACGAAGCGCTCCACGGGGCCCGAGCGTAACGCTAGCCCGAAGAAAGCGACGTACCTGCTCTCGGGGCTTCTAGTCTGCGACGTGTGCGGCTTCCCGATGAGCATCTACGGCGGTGGAAAATCGCGCTACTACCGCTGCAGCACCCACCACACCAAGGGCATCTGCTCCAACGATCTCCGCGTTCGCGAGGACGCCCTCCGCGCCGATTGTCTCGACGCCATCCGCGAGGAGACTCAGACTCCGGCGGCGATCGAGTACGTCCGCCGCAAGATCGGCGAGATGCTGCGCACGTACACCCGCGACATGGACAAGCAGCTTACCGAGCATCGCGAGCGACTCAAGCGTACGGAGGATCGCCTCAAGGGGCTCGTCGGGTTCATCGCCGACGGCGACCGTTCCGAGTACGTGATCGCGACCCTCCGGGACCTCGAGTCGCAGGCCAAGACCGAGCGGGCGGCCATTGATCGGCTGCACCGAGAGGCGCAGCAACCGCTCCGGCTACCCTCGCTGGACGAGCTGGCCGAGGGCGCCTTCGCTCTTAACGAGCTACTGCCCGGTCAACCGGACAAAGCGCGGCTAATGATTCGACGGGCACTCAAAAACGGCGAGATCCGGGTCGGACCGCAACCGAAGGGATACGAGGTCCGCCTCGAGGTCTTCCCCCTGGCGTTGATGGTCCCCGAAAATGCAAATGTCCAAGTGGGTAGCACACTTGGACACCTGCAAAGTAACGTGAGTAGCGGGGGCAGGATTTGAACCTGCGACCTTCGGGTTATGAGCCCGACGAGCTACCAGGCTGCTCCACCCCGCATCAAGAAAGTCAGCGACTTGTCATGCTCGAACCGACCGAACAAGGGCCTTTTGCCACGCTCGGATCCGGCCGTCAAGGGCTAAGGGTACTGTGAATCCTTGAACTCACCGTACTCGCCCACGCCGGTCAGCGGGCCGCTGGTGTTGAACACGTTGAGGGCGGGGTTCAGGATCCAGGACTGCTTGGCGTCCGCGCTGTAGAGCTCGACAGATCCCTCGCACAGCCCGCCGCCGCCCGAGCTGACGCCGACGCGGTGACTCATGGTGGAGGGGTCTGGCGTGACGAGCGTGAAGGTGTAGTCGGGCTCGACCGGATCGGCGACGAACACGCCGGTGAACTTGTACTCGGCGAGCGGTGTCGGAGGTGTCTTGCAGGTGTTGTCGATCTGGGTGAGCTGGAAGGTCCAGGTGCCGACCGGCCAGCAGCCCTGGATGTCGGGGACGCCATCGCCGGGCGGCATGCCGGTGTCGTTGTTGTGGTCGTCGGGCGAGGGCCGGGTCATCGTGAACTGACCGGCGATCGTGAAGTGGGCCTGGCAGATCCGGGCCTCGGGAGTCGCGGGCGGGCCATCGTCGCCAACACCGCAGGCGGCAAGGGATCCGAGGCCGAGGCAGAACAACAAAACGCCACGATTCGCCATCATCCGATGGTACGCCCGTCCGACGAGGAATGGGCTCGGAACCCGACATCCGGGCAAATCGCCAGGATCACAGGGCCTGCGCAGTGCGGTTTGGCACGGCCGTGACGAGGTCTGCGCGTGTACCTCGGTGCCCACTTTCTCGATGGGACACGCGTCGCAAGCGCCGCCGAGCCCGACGGCCTGTCGCGCGCCCGGCATGGCGAGGTCGCCGACGCCAACGGTGGCGGCGACCTCGCCGCCCCACGAGCGCGCAGTGGGTGACCACTACGCTACCCTCGATCTCGAAGGGCGCGGTCGGTGCAGGTGCGATTAACATGTTCCGCGACGAGGATGGGGTGACCCGCCGGATGCCGCTCGTGGTGGAGCACGCCGGCCGCTACTACATGCCGCTCGGGCTCACTGTCGCGCTCGCGGATCTCGGAAAGACCAGAGACACCAAGTACCTCGTCGGTGACTCCACGCTGTACGCCGGCGGGCTCGAGCTGCCCGTCACGCGCGGTGCCTCGATCGTCCTCGACGCGCTCGGCAAGGACCGCATCCGCGGATCTCGGCCGCCGACGTGCTCTCGGGCAAGGCGCCGAATTCGGCGCTCGCCGGCAAGCTGGTATTCGTCGGCTTCACCTACTTCGCGTACGACAAGGTGATCACGCCGCTCGATCTCAAGGCGGACGGCGTCGAGCTGCACGCCACGCTCGCCGAGAACGTGCTCGGTGGACGCTTGATCCGCGGCACCGGTGACCTCGCCACGCTGCTCGCCACGGTGCTGCTGTGCGGGTGCGGGTGCGCGGCCCAGCTACGGCGCGTGCGGCGGCGGCCGTGGATCCCACCGCTGATCGCGATCGCCGCCGTCGCGATCTACATCGCGATCTCCGCGCTGCTGTTCGCGAACGGCACCGTGATCGCCGTCGGACTCCCAGCCGTGCTCGCCGCGGTGGTGCTGATCGCCGCGACGGTCGGCGGGCTCGCCACCGAGGGACGCGAGAAGGCGAAGCTGCGCGCGGTGTTCTCGCAGTACGTGGCGGGCCCGGTGGTCGATCGGATCCTCGCCGATCCGGCCCGCGCCAAGCTCGGCGGCGAGCGCAAGGAGCTCACGGTCCTGTTCTCGGATATCCGCGGGTTCTCGCTGTTCTCCGAGGAGATGGAGCCCGAGCAGCTCGCCGCCTTCCTCGGCGAGTACCTGACGCCGCTGACCGAGCTCGTGCTCGAATCCGACGGCACGCTCGATAAGTACATCGGCGATGCGGTGATGGCGATCTGGGGCGCGCCGGTCGATGTTCCGGACCACCCCGCGCGCGCGTGCGAGGCCGCGCTGCGCATGCAGGAGAAGCTCGTCGGCCTCAATGCCACGTGGGCCAGGACGGGCAAGCCGGTGGTCGGGATCGGGATCGGGATCAACACCGGCGCGATGGCGGTCGGCAACATGGGCTCGGCCGCGCGGTTCGACTACACCGTGCTCGGCGATCCGGTGAACCTCGCGTCGCGACTCGAGGCGCTGGCCAACGAGTACGGGAGCTCGATCCTGTGTGGCGAGACCACCGCGACCAGCGCCGGCGAAGAGTTCGTGTTCCGCGAAATCGACCTCGTGCGCGTCAAGGGCCGCGCCGGCGCCGGGCCGGTGTTCGAGCTAGTGGGGCGCACTGGAGCCGTGGTGGATCCTACGTTCAAGACCGCGCTCGCCGCGTATCGCGCCCGCGCGTTCGTCACGGCCCGAAGCCAGTTCGCCGCGATGACCGATGATCCCGTGGCCGTGCGGCTCGCGGCGCGGTGCGAAGTGCTGGTACACGCACCGCCGCCCGCGGACTGGGACGGCGTGTACGAGCAGCTGTCGAAGTGATCTGGTAGGTTCCCGCGCCATGACGGTGCTGGTCCTCGACTTCGACGGCACGATGACAGACGCGGAGGCCGAGGGCCGCCCGTTTCGCGATGGTTACCTCGAGGATCTCGCCGCGCTGACCGGCCGCCCGCCCGGCGATCTCGAGATCCTCGCGATCGCCGACGAGGTGGAGGCGGAGCTGCTTCGCGCGCCGGCCTCGCATCCATTTCTGTGGATGCAGCGCGCGGTGGCACCTGCCACCGTCGATCCCTACCTGCGCATGGTGCCGATCGCGCACCGGATCCTCGACCGGTTCGATGCCCTGCCCGGCGCCACCGATCGCGGCCGCCTGCTCGGCTCGGTACTCTACAAGTACAACTACGCCAAGACGCTCGGCCACCCGGTGTTTCGGCCCGGCGCCGGTGACGTGCTGCGCGCGCTCGGCGGAACCGATGCGTGGATCGTCACCAACTCCGATACCCACGCGGTGGCCGGCAAGGTCGCCGCGCTCGATCGCGAGGCCGCGGGTGTGGCGTGGCTCACCTCGCGCGTTCGCGGCCATGCGCGCAAGTTCGATGTCGATGACGCCTGGACCGGCGTCGATGCGGAGCTCGTGCTGCCCGGCCTCGATCGACCGGTGCTGTTGCGCCGGCGCATGTACCACGACATCCTGAAATCGATCCTCGATAGTGCAAACGCGGCGTTCTCCGAGCTGGTCGTGGTCGGAGACATCTTCGAGCTCGATCTCGCGATGCCGCTGGCGCTGGGCGCGCGTGTCGGCCTGGTGGCCTCGGAACGTACACCGCCGTACGAGCGTGCATTCGTCGAGGCCCATCCGCGTGCCGTGATGATCGAGGATCTCGCGCAGATCCCCGCGTTCGCGTTCGGGTGATCGCCCAGCTCACGCACTGCGCCAACAACGTCGACAGCTGTATCTACGACGCGACCCGAAGACCAGGGGCCGGGATGCAACGCGTTCCCCACGACCGGCGATCGCGGCGTGCTCTGCTCCAGCTGACGTATCCGACTCGTCACTTGACTCTCCACCGCCGAGGGGCAAGGCTCCCCTCGTGCCCGTTGACGACAAAGTCATCCTGTCCTGCGCCCTCACCGGCGCCGTGACCACCAAGAAGCATTGCCCGGCGATCCCCTACACCCCCGTGGAGATCGCCGAGGAAGCCAAGCGTGCGTACGACGCCGGCGCGGCGATCGTCCACATCCACGCGCGCAACGACGATGGCTCGCCGACGTGGTCGAAGGACGTGTTCGCGAAGATCATGGCGGAGACCAAGGCGCGGTCGCCGGTGATGATCAACTGGTCGACCGGCGGTGCTGGCCCGATGCTCGAGCGGGTGAACCACCTCGCGCAGCGCCCGCACGTCGCGGCCCTCAACATGGGCTCGATGAACTACGCGAAGTGGAACGCGGCGAAGAAGCAGTTCGCGTTCCAGTTCATCTTCAACAACTCGTTCGACGACATCCTCGCGTTCGCGCGCGCGATGAAGGAGCACAACGTCAAGCCCGAGATGGAGTGCTTCGATACCGGCCAGACCAACTCGCACAAGGTGCTCGCCGACCTCGGCCTGCTCGAGGCACCGTTTCACTTCTCGTTCATCATGGGCGTGATGGGCGGGATTCCCGCGTCGGCGCGCCACCTCGCGTTCCAGGCCGAGCAGGTGCCCCCGGGTTCGCGCTGGAAGGTGATCGGGATCAGCCGCGAGCAATGGCCACTCGCGATGGCGGCGCTGTCGCTCGGCGGCGATCTCCGCGTCGGCCTCGAGGACAACTTCTACCTGCCGAGCGGCGAGATGGCGAAGTCCAACGGCGAGCTGGTCGGCGCGGCAGCTCAGCTGGTGAAGCTGTCGGGTCGCTCGGTTGCCTCCGTCGAGGAGGCCAAGGCACTGCTGTGGCCCCGCGGCGGCCACAACTGATGGCGCTACCCGGTGAGGATGGCGCGTATGGCCGCGAGCTCGTGCACGCGCTCGAACTCGCGCGAATCGCGGGCACCGAGGTGGTGCGGCTCCGCAACGGCGAGCTGACCGTCGAGATGAAGCCCGGGGACGAGCCGGTGACCGTGGCGGATCGGCGGGCATCGGAGATCATCGTCGAGGGGTTGCTCGCCGCGTTCCCGGCGGATGCGTTGATCTCCGAGGAGCTGCCGTGCGACGTGGCCAACCTCGCACAGCACCGCGTGTGGCTGGTCGATCCGATCGATGGCACCAAGGACTTCATCCGCGGCGGCGATGGGTTCGCGGTGATGATCGGTCTCTCGATCGATGGCGTACCGTCGGTCGGGGTCGTCCATCAGCCCACCATCGATCGCATCTACTTCGTGACCCCCGACGGCGGCGCGCACGTGCTCGACAAGGGAGTGCTCGCTCGGCTCGCGGTCTCGAGCGTGGCCATGGCGGGCGACGCGCGGCTGGTCGCATCGGCCTCGCATCGCACGGCGGATATCGATCGCGTCAAGACCGAGCTCGGGATCCGGGACGAGGTCAACGTCGGCTCCGTCGGCGTGAAGCTGTGCCTGATCGCATCGGGAGTGCGCGACCTCTACGTCAATCCGAGCGCGAAGACCAAGGCGTGGGATACCTGCGCACCCGAGGCGATCCTCGCGGCCGCAGGCGGCCGGCTCTCCGACCTGTTCGGACGGCCGATCGAGTACCGCACCGAGCTCGCGCACCGTCGCGGATTGGTAGCGTCTAACGGGCACGTGCACGCTGAGGTCGTCGGAAAGCTCGGCGCCCTATTCGCTCACCTGGCGTGATAGCCTGGGAGGTATGCTGGGGACTTCTCGCGTTGTCGCGACCGTACTCGCATCCGCGCTGTTCGTCGCCCAGGTCGCGGCGCAGCCAACTCCCACGCCCACACCGGCGCAGAAGTCCCAGGTACAGGACGTGGTGAAGCAGGCGATCGCGAGGAGCCAGGCGGACGACCACGCCGGTGCGATCGAGGCGTACGAGAAGGCCTACGCCACGGTTCCGATGCCGACCTTGCTCTCGAACATCGGCGCCGAGTACCAGCTCGCGACCAAGCCGGTCGAGGCACTGAAGTACTTCTGCATGTACCTCGAAAAAGATCCGGCCGGTCCGCTCGCGACGTACGCCACGGGTCAGGCGAAGCTGCTACAGAGCCAGCTCACCAGCACGTCGGTCGATGACGCCAGCGTTTGCAGGGCGCCGAAGCCCGTGGTCAGGCCGCCGGATCCGGTGCCCGTGCCCGCCCCTGCCCCGGCGCTCGCGGTGACCACGTCGGACCCGGGCAAGGGGCTGAAGGCCGCGGGCCTGGTCACCGCCGGTGTCGGCGTCGTCGGCATCGGCCTCGGCGTCTACTTCGGCGTGAAGGCGAAGCGGATCAGCGACGACATCACGAACAACCGCACCACCTGGCGCGATGACATCCGCGCCTACCAGGACCAAGGCCAGCGCGACGAGTACCTGCAGATCGCGCTGCTCTCCGTCGGCAGCGTGCTCGCGATCACCGGTACGTACCTGTACCTGAAGGGTCGCCACAAGACCGCGTCGGAGTCGGTCACCGTGCAGCCCACGACGATGTCAGGCGGCGGCAGCGTGAGCTTCGCCGGCTCGTTCTAGAGGATCGTATCCAGCCAGAGCTGGACGTTGTCGGCGGGGAGCTTCACCTTCACCTGGCCCACGATGTCCCCCGGTTGCTTCGACAGCGCATCACTGTCCTGATCGTAACGCGCGCTCACGATCACGTCGCCGGTGAGCTCGGTGCCAGCGACCATCGCCTGCTGCTCGGTGAGCTCGAAGCTGAGCTCAGTGTTGTTCCACACCAGCTTGTCCACGGCGAGCGGCGTACCGGTCGGCTGACCCGACGCATCCGCGCGCTTGACGACGATGAAGATCGGAACCCCGGCCTTCGCTCGCGCCTGCGCCTTCATGTGCACGCGGATCACGCCCTTCACGTAGCGCGTGGGATCGATCTTCCGATCCGGATCCGGGGGTGGGAGCCCGAGCTTGGTGACATCGGGGCTGCCGCCGCTGCCCTCGTTCATGTCGAGGCCGGCGTGCGGATCATCGCCAGCTACCGGATCGATCCCGAGGCCCGCGTGCGGATCGTTGCCGCGCGCCATGCCGGTACCACCACGTGGGTTCGCCATTCCGGGAGGCGGCGCCGGTGGCGGGATCGCGTGGGACCCGGTCTGCACCATGGCACCGGCGCTGTTCTGCGCCCACTCCTGCGCGGGCGGCAAGCCGTCCGAGCTCTTCTTGCTACAGCCTGTGGCCAGGAGGGCCGCGACGAGGAACCACCGCATGCTGCGAATGTAGCAGGGTCAGACCCAGCGCGTCGTCGTCGTGATTGTCGCAAGCACTACCGCGCCGGGGTGGGCCTCTCCCATCCACGCCGCATAGCGCGCGGCCGCGGGACCCGGCTCCGCGATCCCCGCGATCTCGTAGCGAGTTGGCGGCGCGGCAGCGACGACGATCGGAATGGTTACCAGGTGATGCCGCCGAAACACGGTGAGCGTCACCGCGTCGCCGGGCTGGCGCGCGCCGATCAGGATGCGGAGCTCGGGCTCCGACGTGGCGCGAAACCCATCGAGGGCCACCAGCTCGTCGCCCGGCGAGACGCCGGCGAGCTGCGCCGGGCTGCCGTCGATCACGCCGGTGACCTTGATGCCCGAGACCGTCGCACCGAGCCACACCGCATACGCCCCATCGGCGACCTGCGCCGGATCCGCGCTGGCTCGCAGCTCGAGCCCGACGTGCCTTAGCTCCTCGGCGAGCTCGGGATCTTCGGTACCGCGGATCTGGCGCGCGAACACATCACCGAGCGCGAGGCCGGTGGCCTCCTCGAACACGCCCTGCAGATCGTCGGGGTGCGGCTCGCCGCGCGCGCCGAACCGGGTCCACAACAGGCGCAACACGTCATCGAGCGAGCGCGCTGCTTCGGTGCGGCGACGGATCTGAAGGTCGAGCGCGAACATTGCGAGCCCACCCTTCAGGTAGTAGCTGACGGTGGTGTTGAGGTTCGACTCGTCGGGCTTGTAGAGCTTGATCCACGCATCGAACGAGCTCGCCTCGAGGCTCTGGCGCGCGCGACCCGGGGTCGCCATCAACCGTGCCCAGTCATCGAGCACCTTGTCGAGCAGGCTCTTGGTGGTAATCCGCTGCGACGTGCGCAGCGCGAATCGATCGTAGTGGCTCGTCAGGCCTTCCATCAGCCACAGGCACGGGGTGTACGCCTCGCGCGTGTAGTCGAACTCGAACAGTGGACGGGGTGCGATCCGCTTGCCATTCCACGCGTGAAACAGCTCGTGCGACAGCAGCTCGAGCAGCCCTTCGTACGCCTTCCGCGATGCGGCGAAGTACGGGTGGAACAGGTTGACCGAGGAGTCTTTGTGCTCGAGCCCGCCGTACGCATCGTGCGCGAGCATCACGATGAACGTGTAGTGCGGGAACGGGACCTCGCCGAGCCGCGCACAATGATCGTCCATGATCGCGCCGAGATCCTCGGCGAGCCGGCTCTCGGTGAACGTCCCGCCGGGTGCGCGCTCGCCCCAGATCACGAGCCGCGTCGGCACCTTCGCCGGCACGGTGAGCTGGCGCGACACGCCGACATGGATCGGGTGATCGTAGAGCTCGTCGATATTCGCGGCGCGCAGCACACCGGGCCGCTGCGTGCCCCACGCCATCGCGGTGGTCACCGACCAGCCACCGGGTGCGCTGAGCTCGACCTCGACCGGCGCCGAGCGCATCGCGGGCGGGTACATGAACGTCGCGGGGCCATGCAGGAATGCGTGGGTCTCGTCGATGTGATTGGTGCGGACGGTCAGGTCGTGCCCGTAGACCGCGTAGGTCACGATCAGCTCGGTGACGCCGGCGGTGGTGATCCGCCACGTCGACTTGTCGCGCTTTTCGACCTCGAGGACAGCACCGGTGTCGTTGTGCGCGCGGAGGTCACGCACAAAGCGTGCGTAGTCGCGGATCAGATAGCTTCCCGGGCACCACGCGGGCAGCGTGACGTCCGTGGTGGCGCCCTGCGCGGCGAACCGCAACGAGACCTCGGCGAGGTGCTTGTCGGGCGCGTCGAGGCGCACGGTGTAGCGAATCGGCGTCATGGGACGTGGGTAGCACAGCTGCTATGCTCGGTGGCATGACCCGGGCATGGTGCCTCGTCCTCCTCGTCGGCCTGATCTCGGGGTCGGCGTCAGGAGCCCCGCGGCGCCCTCCGGGTAAGGTCGTGCGGGTCGAGCGCGCGCGTGGGTCCACGGTCACCCCGCGGATCTGCGACGTCCAATCCGACAAGAACGGCAACTGCTTCGGTGCCGAGCCCAAGCTGGGCGACATCATCACGCTGTTGGACGAGACCGGGACGGTCGGGGAAGTCCGGATCAGCGAGGTGGCGGCGTTCGCGCTGGCCGGCCGATCGAACAAGAGCTGCGAGGGTCTGTGGAGCGTCAAGACCGAGCTCCTCCGTGGCAATCTGTCGAATATGGTCGGGCGCACGATGGGTGTTATCGATCCGGGGATGCACCCGCGGCTCGGCCGGATGATCCCCAAGGAGCAGCTCACCGCACCGAGCGGGCGCTCCGACGAGACGCCGGCCGTCGGGTTCGATCGCGATGGTGATCGGGTCGCCGACATTGTGCTCTCGCAGAGCACGTGCGATGGGTCCGGGAGCATGTGCATCGAGGAGTGGCTCCGCGTCGACGGGCGGATGGTGCGGGTGCACCAAGTGAACTTCCAGAACTGCGGTCTGTGATGGCGGACCACCGGAAGTCGCAGAGCGACGTGCTGGATCGCCGGCAACTTTTGGCCGACGAGATCGGCACCCTGCACAAGGAGGCGGAGCTGCGGGTGGCGCTCGTCTATCCGAGCCCGTATCGCGCGGCGATGTCGTCGCTCGGCTATCAACAGATCTATCGCACGCTGCACGGCATGCCCGGGGTGGCCGCGGATCGCGCGATGCTCCCCGATGACGGCGCGCCCGAACGCGGTCTGGTCACCCTCGAGACCGGCCAGCCGGTGGGTGGCTATCCTCTGCTCGCGTACTCGGTGGCGTACGAGCTCGAGATCGCCGGCGTGGTGGAGACCCTCGAACGTGCGAACGTTCCGGTGCTGGTCGCGGATCGCGATCACCGGCACCCGTTGGTGGTCGCCGGTGGGCCGCTGACGTTCTCGAATCCTGCACCGCTCGCGCCGTTCTTCGACGTGATCCTGCTCGGCGAGGGCGAGGAGACGATCCAGGAGCTCGTGCAGATCGGCCGCGAGGTCGGCTTCGATCGCGACCGCGTGTGGACCGCGCTCGCCGGCAAGCCCGGCTACTACCTGCCCCACCTCCACGGCGAGATCGTGCCGCCGGTCGCCCAGGCCTCCGATCTGTTGCTGCCGGCGCGCTCCGTGATCTCCACGCCGCACACCGAGCTCGCCGACATGTTCATGACCGAGGCGGCTCGTGGCTGCTCGCGCGGCTGCACGTACTGCGTGATGCGCCGCTCGACCAACGGCGGGATGCGGATCATCCCGCGTGCATCGATCATCGCGGGGATTCCCGCGTACGCGCGCAAGGTCGGGCTGGTCGGCGCAGCGGTCACGGATCACCCCGACATCGCCGCGATCGTTCGCGATGTCGTCGATGGCGATCGCCAGGTCGGCATCTCGTCGCTGCGGGCCGACAAGCTCACCGACGAGCTGGTGGGCCTGCTCGCGCGCGGCGGCTATCGCACGCTGACGGTCGCCGCCGATGGAGCGAGCGAGCGCATGCGCCGCGTGGTCGAGCGTTCGACACGCGCGGAGCACCTGATCAACTCCGCGCAGTTCGCGGCCACCCACCGGCTGCACACGCTGAAGGTTTACATGATGCTCGGCGTGCCCGGAGAGACCGACGCCGACGTCGACGAGCTCGTCCAGCTCTCGAAGGAGCTGGCGGCGATCCATCCACGCGTTGCCTATGGGCTCGCGCCGTTCGTGGCGAAGCGCAACACGCCGCTCGATGGCAGCCCGTTCGCGGGTATCGCGCTCGTCGATTCGCGGCTGGCCCGGCTCGACAAGGGCCTGCGCGCCGCCGGCCTCCACGACAAGGTCAAGGTGCGTCCCACCTCGGCGCGCTGGGCGTGGGTCGAGTACATGCTCGCTCAGGGCGAATCGAACGGCGGGCTCGCCGTGATGGATGCGCATCGCGCGGGTGGCACGTTCGCGGCGTACAAGGCGGCATTCAAGGCGCGCGGCGTGGAGCCGACCGGGCCACGGGCGCGTGTGCCGTCGAGCCAGGAGCTAATCGCCTTGAAGCGCCAGCGCCTCGCGACCCTGTGATTGCAAGGCCCACGAACGTGGGGCGCGCAGCAACGCAAAGCGTTGCGTAGGTCGATCAGTGCACCGACGGCGATGGCCAGCCGTAACGCGTGAGCGTCTCGGTCAACCCTGGCGTATCGAGCGCGACCGGCGGTAGCCACTCCGCCTCGGAGTCACGGGTCCACCAGGTGTCGGCGCCCAGCGGTTGCAGGTGATAGCTGAACCGCCGGATCCGCACAAACGTCGGCTTCGCTCCATCGAACGGATCGGTGGCCAGCAGCGTGCGGATCGAGCGGTCACCGTCGAGCAGCTTGTAGCCCAGGTGGATCACCCACGGATCATGCGGGCGGTCGTACATCGCCGAGGTCGAGATATGACGCAACGGGGGTGAGGCCGTGCTCGCCGAGCAGGGCCGGGCCCTGCAGGATCAGGCCGAGAAATGCGGACACGAAGATCACGCCGAGCAGGCTCTCGTCCAGACCCTCGGCGAGCTCGTGGGAGCGATCGCCGCGCGGCCCCGCGTTCACAGCTCGCTGTCGACGCCTTGCCGGAGGTACGCGACGGTATCGACCAGCGTCAGCTGCGGATCGCGCGCCGCGAAACCGAGCTCATCGGCCGCCTTGCGCGAATCGATCCACCAGAAGTGCTCCGACATCTCCACGGAGATCCGGTCGACCGGCGGCTCCTTGCCGCGGTGCCGGTAGACCTCCTCGATCAACGACGCCCCCCACTTGCTCCATTTCGCCGGCAGCTTGAGCCGCGGGGGCGAGACCTTCGCGACCCGTCCGAGCCGCGCGAAGAACTCCTTCATCGTCCAGTTCGGCCCGCCGAGCAGGTAGCGCTGGCCCGCGCGGCCATGCTCGAGCGCGTTCGCGGTGGCCGCCGCGGCGTCGCGCGCGTCGACGAAGTTGATCCCGCCGTCGGGCACCGTCGGGATCTGGCGCTTGAGGAACTTTCGCACGTCACCGGTGGACGACAGCCGGCGGTCACCGGGGCCGAGCAGCAGGCTCGGGTTGACGGCGACGACCTCGATGCCGAGCTTCGCGCCGTGCTCGAACGCGATCCGCTCCTGATAGATCTTAGAGGCGTAGTACGGCCAGCCCGCCACGATCTCCTCGGCATACGGCGCGGTCTCGTCGAGGATCGCCTCGTCCTTCGAGACGCCGATGGTTCCCGAGGTCGAGGCCAGCACCATGCGACGGATGTTCGCGGCGTTCATCCGCTCCAGCACGCGCCGGGTGCCATCGACGTGCAGCCGCATCATCCGCTGAGCGTCATCTGGATCGCGCGACACCGCGCCGGCGAGGTGGAACACGGCGTGGACGCCCTGCAGCGCGGTATCGAGCTCGTCGCCCGAGAGCACGTCACCGCGAACGTGCTCGACACCCAGATCCGCGAGCACGCCGGAGCGTGATCGCGCCAGTCCTCGTACGGTGTGGCCCTGCTCGACCAGCACCTTGCACAGGTGCTCGCCGAGGAAGCCCGTGGCGCCCGTGACGAGGACCGTGGTCACTACTCGTAGTCCTCGGCGGTGGCGTAGTCGTCGGGCAGGATCGGGGACAGCGACTTCGCGAGCGGCGAGGTGCGGACCTTGAGGCCGAACCGGGGCTTCGTGAGGATCGGCGTCGTCGCTTCGGCGGGGCGGACCTCGGTACCGATGCGAGAGCCACTGACGCGAAACGAGAGCTTCTTCGGGAACAACGGGTCGCTCATGTCTGTGCTTCGTCCTCGGTTACTGCTCTGCCCTGATCCGCCAGCCATTCCGCCATCGGTGTAGTGCCTGCATCGCCCAGAGTCCAGGCCTGTTCACGCGGGGCGAGCCGCCGGATGACGCCCTCGACGTGATAGGTGATCGCCCGGTACTGCTCGGACCGCGAGCGCTCGCCGGCGAGCTTCAGGACGTCCTCGTACGAGAGATACGGACCGATGTAGCTGGCCACCCGCTCGCCGCGCTTCGGCAGGTAACGGCCCTTGGGCATCGCGTCGTAGGTCCCCGACAGATACATCGGGAGAATCCCACACTTGTTGGTCATCGCGAGGTAGCCGAGCGACGGCTTGAAGTCGGTCATCACGCCGGTCTCGCTGCGCGTGCCCTCGGGGAAGATCAGCAGGATGTAGCCGTCCCGGATCACGTCCCCCGCGAGGCGGAGCGATTCGCGGAGCGATCCGTGGCGCTCCATCGGCACCACGTTGGTGAAGTTCTCGAAGTACATCCGGCGGACCGGATCCTCGAAAAAGTAGTCCTTGGCGGCGAGTGCGACCAGCACGTCGCCCTGCTCGCCGAGCGCGTACTTGACGAGCCCCGTGTCGAGGTGGCTCGCGTGGTTGGCGGCGACGATGTAGCCGCCGAACGGCGGGACCTGCGCCCCGCCGTAGATGCCGGTGTCGAGCACGCGCTCGTACAGTGCGCGCATGCCGCCGCGCAGGGCCTTGCGGCCGAGCGCGACCAGCGGCGCCGGAACATCGATGTCGTCGTCACGCTTGTCCTCGGCTTCCTTCTCCCTGCGGAGGCGTTCGCGCTTCGGCTTCTCGCTGCGTGACTTTGCGCCGAGCCGGGTGACCAGCTTCTCGACATCGGCCACGGTCTCGAGCCCCAGCAGCTCCTGAGGATCCGGCAGGTTCACGCCAGCCGCCTCGAGGGCGACCGAGAGCTCGGTGAACATCAGCGAATCGAAGCCCAGCTCGTCGAGCCGCGTCTCGGCGGTGATGCCGCCGCGCTTCTTCTGCGAGACATCCGCCAGTAGATCGAACAGCCAGGTGCCGCCGCCCTCGCCGCCAACGGAGAGTTGCTTGGCCTCCGCTCCACCCTTCGCCGCGCGCTCGAGCCGCTGGAGCTCCTTGACCACGTCGCGGCGGCGCACCTTGCGCGAGGCCGTCTTTGGCAGATCGTAGTCCCACAGGTGGACCACCTTGGGGCGCTTGTAGAGCGGCAGCGTCTTGCCGATCTTCTTGATGTGCTCGCGGACCGCGTCGCGCACCGCCTCGCGCTCCATCCCATTCTGATCGTACTCCGGCACCACCAGCGCGGCGACGGTCTCGAGTCCCGGACCAACGATGTTGCCGGCGGGGAGGCCCACCACGGACATCTCCTTGATGTACTTCGAGTCGCGAAGCACCTCCTCGAGCTCGTCGGGATAGATGTTCTCGCCCGACGCGCCGAGGATCATCTCCTTCTTGCGGCCGACGATGTAGAGGTTGCCGTCGTCGTCGATCCGGCCGAGGTCGCCGGTGTGCAACCAGCCGTTCTGGATCGTCTGCGCCGTGGCCTCGGGATTCTCGAAGTAACCCGACATCACATTCGGGCCCTTCGCGATCACCTCGCCGACGCCGCTCGCGTCGGGCTGGTCGATCTTCACGTCGATGCCGGGGAGCGCACGGCCCACGGAGCCGGGAATGGACTTGTCGCCGGGGCGCGTCACCGTGAGCACCGGCGAGGACTCGGTCATGCCGTAGCCCTCGTACAGGTTGAATCCGAGGCCGCGGAACGACTTCAGGGTCTCCGGCGGCAGCGCGGATCCACCACTGATCAGAAGCCGCATGCGGCCGCCGAGCTTGCGGTGAACCGGGAAGAACAACACCTTTCCGGTGCCGAAGTCCCACGGCAGCTTGTCGCGCAGCGAGCGGTTGAGATCGACGATCGAATCGAACGCCTTCTCGACCAGCACGCCGGCGTCGGAGACGTTCTTGTAGATCTTGCGCTCGAGCAGCTGCCATAGCGCGGGGACTCCGACCATGCCCGTGACGCCCTCGTCCTCGAGAGCGCGCGCGAGCGAGTCCGCCTCGAGCTCCTCGAGGTAGTCGATCGAGGCGCCGTGCATCAGCGGCATCAGAAAGCCCGCCGAGAACTCGAGCGTGTGATGCAGCGGCAGCACGCTGAGCAGCTTGTCGTGCTTGTAGAGCGTGAACAGCGACGACAGCTTCGAGGTCATCGACGTCAGGTTCTTGTGCGAGAGCATCACGCCCTTCGGCGTGCCCGTGGTCCCCGACGTGAAGATCAGCGACGCGAGCGTGTCGCCCTTGGCATCGGACTGGATCGCGCCGACCGAGACATCGGGCTCGGCGAGCAGCTCGTCGAACGCGAGGACCTTGCAATTGAGACCCTGCTGCGGGAGCCAGCCGCCGAACGCACCATGCGCAGGCGACCACACCACCGTGGCATCGCCCTCGCCCTCCCCGATCGGGACCGCAAGGTCGGCCTCTCCGGCGAGCCGCTCGGCGACCTTGCGCGAGAGCACGATCACGCGCGCGCGAGAGACCTTCACGAGGTTCACGACCTCGGCCAGCATCAGCTCGCGATCGAGCGGCACCGCGCTCGCACCGGAGAGGACGATCGCGAAGTACGACAGGCCCCACTCGGGTCGGTTCTCGCTCATCAGCGCGACGCGCTCGCCGGCACCGATGCCGAGCTGGCGCAGCACGCCCGCGCCCTGCCACGCCGCCTCGCCCAGCTGACCGTAGGTGTACGAGATCGGCTCGAGGTCCGGATCCTTGCGCACGAGGCGCAGCGCCGGACGATTGCGGTGCAGCTTGACCGCCGCCTCGAACAGCTCGGGCAGTGACTTGTACGTGTAGACCGTCTTCGGCTTGGGGCCGAACTCGTCGTCGAGCTTGCCGAACGTCCACTTCTGGAGGCCGGGGAAGTGCGTGTCGAGCCAGTACTTGCGCCAGTCCACGAGGTGCGGC
The DNA here is from genome assembly GCA_043753855.1 of Myxococcales bacterium. Lineage (GTDB taxonomy): Bacteria > Myxococcota_A > Polyangia > Haliangiales > Haliangiaceae > JABFXX01. The sequence continues at coordinate 18,221 of JAYUVX010000257.1, forward strand.
GCCCACAGCAGCTTGTCCTGATCGGCCGGCATCACACGCGCCCACAGTGCGCGCATGTTGTCGCAGCGGAACGCGATGTCGTAGTCGGTGGTGAACGGCTTGAACAGATCGACGAGCTCGGCGACCTGGCCGGTGAACGTGGAGATCTTGGCGAGCTCCTCGCGCGCCCGCTCTGCGAACGCCTCGAGCTTCGGCGCGCCCCACTTCGGCAGCTTGTCATCGATGACCTTGATCAGCTTGTCGGCGACACGCTTGAACATCGGCGCCGAGAACCTGTCGAAGTGCTCGTAGGTGACCGGCATCGCCTCGAGCCGCGCCTTCAGCCGGTTCTTGAACGTGTCCTCGCCCGCGTCGGCCTTGTCCTTGTAGTACTGGCGGACGGCGAGGCCGGTGAGCTCGGTGAGGCGCTTGCTGGTGATCCGGTTCGCGTCGCTCGCGCCGAGCTGATAGATCGGCTCGTGCTCGCCCGCGAGGACCGCGGCGGTGGCGAGCAGCATGCCGGCGGCGATGAAGTCGACCGGAATGACATCGAGCGCCGCGTCCTCGCCCGCGGGCACCGAACGGTGACCCTTGAGCATCAGGTACATCAGCGGCGCGGTGGTGTTGAAGCCCTCGTTCCAGCCGGGGAACGGATAGCGCACCGCGCTCTCGACCACGGCGGGCCGCACGATCGTCGAGACCACGCTGGGATCCGAAAGGATGATCTGCTCGCCGAGTGACTTGGTGTACGTATACGTGTTGGTCCAGCCCCAGTGATGGGCGCGCTCGACGCCGAGCTTGGTCAGGACGTCGTTCATCCAGATCTTGCGCTCGCGGGCGACGGCGATCTTGAGATCGTCCTCGTCATCCGGGTCGCGCCGCTGGGCACGCAGGGATTTCGATCCGCGCTCGCGGAACTGGGAGATGTGCTGGCGATCGTTACTGCGATCGCGCGCCTGATCGATGATCCGCTGGCAGTCCGCGATCTCGGCGGCGGGATCGAAGTCGCGGTCGAGCAGCTCGTCTTCATTCCCGTAGTCATGCGCGACGGCGCTCGAACGCGGGAAGTAGCCGACGACAGGCTCGTCCTCCCAGACATCGCCATCGCGGCGGCCGGCGACGTAGCAGGTCGAGACGTGGACGAGCTTGGCGCCGAGCTTGCGCGCGAGGTCTAGCACGTTCTTCGCGCCCATCGCGTTGATCCGCAACGCGCTCTCGAGCGATGGCGCGAACGACACCAGGCCGGCGGAGTTGATCACGACGTCGATGCCGCCGTGCTTCTCGCACTCGGCGAATTCCACATCCGTGAAGTTGCAGAGCGCGCGGCCGATATCGCCGGGCAGCGCGACGATCTTGCTGCGCAGGAACGGCTCGAAGTTCGCGCCGTGGACATCGCGAACGGGATCGAACACCTCGACGGAGGCGACCTTTTTGTAGAACCGCTCGTCGGCGGTGTTGCCGGCGCCCGGGCGCACGAGGCAGAACACCTTGCCGATGTCAGGATAGCGATGCAGCAGCATCGAGAGCGCCACCTTGCCGACGAAGCCGGTGGTGCCGATCAGGAGGATGTTCTTGCCAGCGAACGTGGCAGCGACGTCGATCCGCGGCTTGCCCGTGACGGGCGCGCGCAGCGGAGGCAGTGGCTCACCGCGCTTGGCATCGGGCCACGGCGGTGACGTCGAGTGCTCCCCCCACGCGAGGTCGGTCTCGAGGAAGTAGCCGCCCTTGATCGAGCTGCCGTCTCCGTTATGCCCGTTGCCCGTGGTCATGAATCACATCACGTCGCTGATCATGTACGGCGGATGGTGAAGCATCGTGATCTGCGCGCTACGTCCCATGGTGCCGCGCGCCATCGCGATCGCCTCGGCGATCGACCCAGCGGTCTCCCAGCCCATGATCGCCGGCACCGTGGCGTTATCCGCGCCGACCACGATCACCCGGCTCGCCTTCTCGCGCCCACGCTGGCCCCAGTACCACATGAAGCACGGGTGCGCGCCGTGGTACGCGTTACCGCGCCGGTACATCTCGATGTAGCTCGGGTTGTACGCGAGCTCGTCCTGGTACTTCTGCTCGATCGTGTAGCTGTCGGTGGTCTCCGTCAGCACGCGATTGAAGAACTCGATGTAGCTCGGGTGGTGCACCGGATCGAACTTGTCAGAGCACGGGTGCGTCAGGATGATGACCCCGCCGTCTCGCAGGATCGGCTGGTTTCGGTACATGTGATAGAAGTAGCCGAGCGCCATCACCTGCACGAGCAGCGGGTTCAAGGCCTTCGAGTTCACGTTGTAAGGCGAGATGTAGGGGATGCCGTAGAGCAAGATGTCGGCGGGGCCATCGACCTCGACGCAGTTCTGCTCGTTCTGCTTCGCGATGGTGCGGTCGTGGGTAGGATCGCAGCTCCCCGCGTAGCAGCCGATCAGCTCGAACGCGGCCGGCGTGCGCATGAAGATCTCGCGGCGCGCGGCGAACGGCAGCTTGTCGAGCGTCCACTTCATCGCCTGGAACTTCAGGCGATCGGCCTCGGTGAAGTCGTCCTCGTTCTTCATCAGGAACGACAGCGGCCCGTCGAAGCAACGGTTGTTGAGCACGGTCTCGATGTGGAACACCTTCAGCGTGTTCTCGACCAGATCGCCCTGGCGCTTGAACGAGTGCGACAGGTAGCTCTTCGGCGGATCCATGAACGAGTTCGACTGGACGATGCCCTTCGGCGTGTGATGCGCCTTGAGGCTCTCGTAGCCGCACAGCCCGACGGCCATGCTCTTGCTGCCGCCGTTCATCGGCACGTAGTTCAGGTTCACGTAGACCGTCAAGTCGCTGTCGGCGACGCGGCGGTTCATCTCGACGAGCTCGCCGTGGTTGGTCTTGCCGAGCACCACCATGCCCTCGGGATCGCAGCCGTCGTGGTTGTACAGCCGATCGGGCCAGTACTCGCTCCACACCTTCTCGCCGACCATCCGCTTGATCTCGAAGTCGTGCATGCGGCGGTGGAGGCCGAGCGCGATGATGATGTGGACGTCGTCGACCCCATGGTCGGCGAGCATCTCGCACACGATCTCGAGCACGAGCTGCCGCACATCGGGCTGCCGCATGATCGGCAGCGGCATCGAGATGTCGTCGACCGCGATCGTGACTTTCATACCCGGCGAAAGCATCGCGTGCAGCGGATCGGAGTCACCCTCGGGGTGGTTCAGCGCGTAGCGGATCGTCGCCTTGGGATTGGCGACGCCGGTCATCGGGCGCTTGGGATAGATCACACGCGTGCCGACGGGGAGGTCCTCCATCAGGAGGTTCTCGCCGTACCACATGATGCGCGGCGCGGAGTCCGTGTCGATCGTGACGATGTGCTCGCGGGCATGGGTGCGAGTCTTGGGACGGATCGCGCGCATCAGTCAGCCTTTCCAGTGCGGAGCTTCCGCGGTGCCGCCTTTGCGAGCCCCTGTGGGCGACGCACCGACGCGCGGTCAGGAGCCTCGTCGAGATCGAGAACCGGCCAGTCGTACGAGCGCGCCATCGAGCGCAGCCGGAAGTCGGGGTTGCACGCCGTGGGATGCCCGACGACGGCGAGCATCGCGTAGTCGCTGAAGCTGTCGGAGTACGCCCACGACTCGCCGAGATCGATGCCGTGCTGCTTGGCGTACGCGCGCATGATGTCGGCCTTGGTGGCGCCGGCGACGAACGGCTTCTTGAGCTTGCCGGTCGCGTAGTTGTCGACGAACTCGAGCTGGTTCGCGATCAGGTCATCGACGCCGAGGTAGCGCGCGAGCGGGCGCATCGTGAAGTCGAGCGCGCCCGACAGCATCACCTGCCGGCATCCCGCGCGGCGACTCTCCTCGATCAGATCCTTGGCGCGCGGATAGATGTTCGGCTTGACGACATCCTCGAACAGCTCCTCCGCGAGGACGACGAGGCGATCCTCGCTCGCGCCCTCGTACGAGCGATAGAAGATCTCGTTGAAGTACTTCCGCGACAGCTTGTCGGCCGCCCAGAACAGCGGGATCGAGAGCGCGGTCTTGACCGTGCTCCCCACGCTGGTCGCGAGCGATGCGTGCCGGCTCGCGTAGTACGCGAACGTGTGCACGATATTGATCTTGATCAGCGTCCCGTCGACGTCATAGAACGCCGCGGAATTCTTGTACTTCGGCTGGGGATGCATGCCGGTCGCGAGGTCCCCGGGAGTGGGGAGACGCGCACTCTGGACCAGGCATTACGGACCTGTCAATGGTACGTACTTGGCCCATGCGAGTACCGGTCTGGCTCACGCTCGGCGTCGCCGCACTCGTCGTCATTTTCGGCATCTACCGGATCCGGATCGGCTTCAGGAACGACGAGGAGGACCAGCGCGCGCGGGCGCGTAAAGGTCTATACGCCATGGGCCGCCGCACCCACTTCTTGATCGGCGTCGTCTACTTGCTCCTGGGCGGCGCCCTGATCGCGACCAGCTTCGGCTGGAACCCGTTCGGGAACTTGTTCGGCGGCGAGACCGAAGTCCCATCGAAGGACAAGGCGCCCACGGTCAAGGGCGGTGTGCCGGTGGACGGACTGCCCACCAAGAAGTAGCGGGGGGGACGGTTTCAACTTGCGGTCGGCAAGGGCGCGATTTGCTTCGGTAGCCGGGGGACGGTTTCAACATACGCAACGAGCGATCGTCCGCCACGCAGGCTGTCCGACGTTCGGACCATCGGGCGACGAGATCGCCGGACGGGGCTCCAGCCGTGGCACGCCACGGCGGACCCGACTCGCGTTCGTTGTCTATGTTGAAACCGTCCCCAGCTGCCGTAATGGTTCCGGGCGCTTCGAGCTCGCTCGTTGCCCAAGTTGAAACCGTCCCCAGATCCACCTAGAGGATCTGGAGTCGCCGGCTCTGCTCGGCGTGCTCCCCGATGTATTCGAGCACGTGCGGGTGCGTCATGATCACCTCGCGGAAATCGGCGGCGGGGAGGCACAGCGCGAGTCCCTTGCCGCGCGCCACGACATCGCTGCGGAACGTGCCGCCCGAGAGCAGCGCGGTCTCACCGATCAGCTCCCCCGGACCGACCGTGGCGATCGTCTGTCCATTGCGCAGCACCTGATAGGTCCCTGCGAGCACGATGTAGAGGCCCTCGGGGCGGACACCGGCGGCGAGCAGCTTCGCGTCGGGCTCGATCTCGAGGAATTTGAACCGTGCGGCCAGCGCGTTGCGCTGTTCATCATTGAACGGGCGGAACAGCGGGCTCGTGCGCATCCAGCGATCGACGAGCCGCTCGCGCACGAACCGCAGCACCGCACGCAGCACATCGCCGTGATCGGCGAGCACGCGTGCGAGCGTGTGGCGATCGATTCGCAGGAGCTCGGAGGACGCGATCGCGGTCACCGTGGCCGAGCGCGGCTGATCGGTCATCAGCGCGACCTCGCCGAGGAACGAACCCGGGCCGAGGCGCGCCATCTCCACGCGCGGCGGCCCTTCCGCCTGCACGGACACCTCGCCTTCGACGATCACGTAGAGCGCGTCACCGGGGTCACCCTCGTGGAACAGCGTCGTGCCCTTGTCGAGCGGGACGATCGTCAAGTTCTCGACGAGCGACTCGAGCGCCTCCGATGGCAGGCCGGAGAACAGCGGCGTGGCAGCGAGGGCGCGCTGGGCGGCGAGCCCCACGGCGCGCGGCTCGGCGAGCGAAATCTCCTCGAGGTCATCGAGTGCCAGCTCGGTGGCATCAATGACCTCGGCTTCCGTCATCTCCTCGTCCTCGATCTCGATCAGCGGCGTGGACGCCGTGGTGATCTCGATCTCGGGATCATCGTCGATCTCGATCACCGTGACGCCCGGCGTGCTGCTCTGCGATTGTGGGAGCTCCTTCGACAGGTTCACGCTCTCGATGCCGGCGCCCGGCGGGAGCGTGATCGGCTTGCTCTTGGTACGCGAGACGTAGATCATTGGTGGCGGCGTGCTGGTCTTGGTCCGCGACAGGATCGGCGGCGTGCTGGTCTTGGTCCGCGAGATGGCAGGCGTGGGGACACCGGCGACTTCATCGCCGCCCAGCGTCGTGTTCCGGCGGAGCCGCGCGACGTTGGGGCTCGAGTGGAGCTCCGGATTGTTCTCGGCGAAGCCCTGCGCACGCGTGGGCCCCTGTCCGAGCTGCTCGTTCATCTGGGCCAGGCGACCCAGTGCTCCCCCATGCCCGGGATCGATCTGCAGCACGAGCTTGCAGACCGCGATCGCTTGAACGAGGAACCCGTTCTGCGCGTAGCGCTCCGCGGAGCGTTCGAACGCATCGATCGCGCCGCGATTGTTGCCGAGCTTGCGATAGGTCTCGGCCGCGCGCTTCGCCCACTGCGCGTCGCGCGGTTCGATGCGCTCGAGCTCCAGGTACGCGGCGAGGGCGCGCTTGTACTTCCCGGAGGCTGTGGCCTCCGCTGCCTCCTCGCGCAGCTCTCGGCCGTCCTTGGCCATTCGACGGCGGAGTATATCAGCCTGGACCGCGCTGGCGACCGCTCGCGGCCGAAGTTCCGAGCGCATGCAGCTCGGCGGCAACACAGCTGGCAACACGGCTCGTGATCGGCCCTACGGTACATGCGACGCCGTCGAGGCTCGTGATTGCCACCACGCCGCGCAGGGAGCTCGATGCGAAGATCTCGTCAGCGGTGCGCAGCTCGTCGATCGTGATGGGCGTCTCTCGCATCTCGATCGACTCCCGCGCACACACCTCGATCACGCGCGACCGCACGATCCCCGGCAGGATGCCCACAACAGGTGGCACCACGACCGCGCCGCGAATCACGGCGTACAGCGAGCTGGTCGCACCCTCGACCGCGTAGCCATCGGCATCGAGCCGGATCGCCTCGTCGGCGCCGGCCGCTCGTGCGAGATCACGAGCGATCACGTGATCGAGGTACGCGAGGGTCTTGGAGGTGGGACCGCGACGCCGGGGCAGCGGCCAGTCGACGATCGCCGCCGAGAGCTGAACAGGCTGCGGACCGAGCGGCTCGACGATCACGATGGCGGCTCCGGGGCCGAGCGATCCGCTCGTTGCGCCCAGCCCTCCTGGACCGCGGGTGACCACAATCCGGATCCGGTGCTCGCCCGCCCCCGCTGCCGCGAGCGTCCGCTCAACCGCATCCGCGAGGACCCCGCGCTCGATCGCGCGAAGCGTGAGCGCCGCGAGCGCCGCGTAGAGCCGATCGAGGTGTGCGCCCAGCTCGACGGCGACCCCGCTCCACGTCCGGAGCACCTCGAAGCAACCATCTCCGTAGAGCAGTCCTCGATCGAACACGCTGATCATCGCGCGCGCCGGTTCGACGAGCACGCCATCGATCGACACCGCCACGGCCGACATTGCCCTAGCCTACGCCGCCTGACGCCTATCGACCGGCCTCGCCGAGGACGTCCTGCGCGGCGCGGAGATCGGTCTCCGCCGCGAGTCGCCACAGCTCGGTATCCGGCAGCGCCGCGGCCGCCAGCGCCAGCTTGTACTCGCTCGCCGCCTTCTTGAGATACACGCGCGCGCGACCACGCAGCGTGCCGCGGAGCCCGGCGGCGACGTTCGGGTCGAGCTCCGGCGGCAGCTCGAACAGCAAGCCGAGGGCGAGGTCGTGATACAGGCTGCCCGCCCGGTAGCGCCCGGCGACCAGCGCGATGCCGCCATGCTCGGCGATCGCGCGGTACTGGGCGACCACCGCTTCGGTCGCGTCCTCCTTCGCGCGGATCGAGCTCGACAGCGCCTCGATGATCGGCCGCGGCCGCAGCCGATGCACCTTCTCGAGCGCCTTCTCGGCCGCGGCGTAGGCGCTCGCCACCGCCGGGTCGACGCCGGGGAGCGCGGTGCCGAGCGGTGGCCCGCGGAGGTCACCCGCACCGCTCGCTACCACGGCAGACGCGCGGATCTGCGCCCCACCCTCGATGACCACCGGATCGTTCGGAGCGAGCGCACTGGCCCGCACCGAGAGGTCGCGCGCATGCCCGCTGCGCCCCGCTCGCGACTCCAGCTGCGCGAGGTGCAGCGCGGAGCGCGCCGCCAGCGGAGCCGGTGAATCCGCGGATGCGAGGACGCGCTCGAACCCGGCCCGCGCGGTGGCCTCGTCACCGGTCAGCTCGGCGAGCATCGCCTCGCCGAACCCGGCGGCGGGTCCATCGAGCTCGGTCTGAACGCCCTCGGCCGGGTCTGCCGCGCTGCGATCTGCGGCCGGGGCGGACTCCGTGGTCACCCGGCGCGGTTCGGGACCGCCGCACGCTGCGAACCCGAGCAGGAGCAACATCGGTGCTGCGCCGGCACCCGCGCGTCGCCCGCCGCAGGGTTTCCGCTCGGATGCCGGCGCATTCACCTCGCCGTGATCAGAGGTACGCGGGCCGCGCGCGCGATCCGTCACGGATCTGCAAAACCTCGTCACGAGCTTGTCACCCCTCGAGCTCATCGACGATCTCCGGGCGCCCACGTCACCGCATCCCGCGGCACATCGAGCTTGTAGCCCGCGCCGTGGATGGTCACCAGCCAGCGCGGCTTGTCGGCCTCGGCCTCGAGCGCGCGGCGCAGCTTGACCAGGTGGTTATCGACGGTGCGCGTGTTCGGATAGTCCTCGTAGCCCCAGGCCTCGTCGAGCAGGACGTCGCGGCTGACCACCTCGCCGGGACGACGGGCGAACACCTTCAAGATCGCGAAGGCGCGGCTCGGCAGCTCCACCCGGGCACCGTCTCGGGTCGCGACCTGCCCGACCAGATCGATCTCGATGCCGCCGAACGCCAGGCGGATCGGCTCGGACGCTTCGCCCTTGGCTCGTCGCAGCACCGACGCCACGCGCGCCAGGAGCTCCATCAGCGAGAACGGCTTGGTGACGTAATCGTCAGCTCCGAGCTCGAGGCCACGCACGCGATCGAGCTCCGCTCCTCGAGCCGACAGCATGATCACCGCCACGCCCTTGCCCGGGCTCTGGCGGATCCGCCGGCAGACCTCGAAGCCATCGATGTCGGGCAGCATCACGTCGAGCACCACCAGATCGAACTTGCCCGAGGTGGCGCGGTCAGCCCCCTCGCCTCCGCGTGCGACCGCCTCGACCTCGTAGCCCTTCGCCGTCAGCGTATCGACGAGCCCCATCCGGATCGACGGATCGTCCTCGACGACCAGGATCTTCGTCATGCTGCCGGCTCCTGGATCCGCGGCAGGCGGATCGTGAACGTCGCACCCTGGCCGACCACCGAGGCGACCTCGACGCTGCCGCCGAGCGCCTCGATGTGGCGCTTGACCAGCGCGAGGCCCAGGCCGGTTCCCTCGACGCCCGAGCGGTACGCCTCCGGCGAACGATAGAACTCGCGGAAGATCCGCGGCTGCTCGGAGGACGGAATCCCCGGGCCGTGGTCCTTCACCGAGATCCACCCACGGGTCGCATCCGCACCGACGGCCACCTCGATCGGCTGGTCCGCTCCGCCGTACTTCGTGGCGTTGGCGAGCAGGTTCAGCACGGCCTGGACCACGACGTCGCGGTCCACCTCGACGTCCACCTGCATCGCCTCCGAGGACAGCTCGACCTCGATTCCATTGCGCTTGCCATCGGGGTCGCGCAGGGTCTCGAACGTCGTCACGGCGCCCCGCGCGAGCAGGACGAGATCCTGACGACTCGGCGTGTACCGGCGGGTACCCTTCTCGATCTGCGCGTAGTCGAGCAGGTTGGCGATCAGGAGGCCGAGCCGCTGGCTCTCCTGGACGATCACGCCATGGTAGCGGGCCATCTTCGCGGCATCGCCCTGGGCCACGCCCTGTTCGAGCATCTCCGCGAACATCCGGATCGAGGTCAGCGGCGTCTTGAGCTCGTGCGACACGGTCGACACGAAGTCGCTCTTCAGCTGCGCGAGCTCGCGAGCGCGCGCGGCACCGCGGATCATCAGCAACAGGCCCAACCCGAGCGCCACGGCGAGGGCGGAGGTGTAGACCACGTGCCGCTTCGAGCGCTCGCGGATCACCTCGTCGCGCGGATCCGGATCGGAGATCGGATTGACGATCACGAGCGTGAGGTGCGGCAGCGCCTCCCCGAGCGGCACCTGTGCGATGCGGCGTAGCTCGGGCACCACCGGCGCACCCGACGGAATCACCAGCGCGTGGGCGTTGCGGGCGACCGCATCACCCGGTTCGCGCCCCGCGGCGTCCTCGAGCATCGGCGCATCCACCGAGATCCCGATCACGCCGCCGTCCGCACGCCGCCGGTAGACCAGCGTGCGCGCGGAAACGCGAGCGCCTGCCCGGCCGCGCCACGAGCTGGTCGCGGTGCGCATCATCTCCGGTGCGTCGTCGGCGAGACCGGCAGCCGCGCGCGCCTCGGTGCGGATCTGCCCGATGCGCTCGTCGAGCTCGGACCGCTCGCGAGCCTGCGCCTCGCTCAGCGTGCCGTCGAGACGGTGGCGGATCCGCGCGAGCACTCCGAGCCGTACGATCGGATCGAGCGCGTAGCGGTTCGCGAGGACGGCCTCGGCGACCTCCAGCAGTGCATCGGGCCCGTCGCCGTCGGCGCGCAGCATCGCCACCACGAGCTTCACCGGGACGCCCTCGAACGTGCGATCCGCGAACCGCCGCTCGAGGTCTGCGAGCGCGGCGTCCACGCGGGGATCCTTCAGCAGCTGCAGCGTTCGCGCGAGGCCGAGCTGCGCGACCGGCCCGGTATCATCGGCCGCGGCGAGCACGGTGTACTGCCGCCTGGCTTCGGTCCAGCTCCCCGCGCAGCCGTCCCCGCGGCAACCCTCCGCCTTCTGCGCCGCCTGCAGCCGGGTCACGCGGCTCTGCCGGGTCGCCAGCTCGCGCACGCAGTCCTCGAGTGGGCTGCCCGGAGCGCATGGCGCTCCACGGTCGAGGGACCCGCCGAGCTCGATCGCCGCTGGCACCGGGTGCGGCATCCGCATCCGGCCATCCGCATCGATCCAGAACCAGTGGCGCGCCAGCGGCGTGTTGACCGCGGCCTGTCCGGACTCGGTATCGAGCGTGGTCGCGCGCTCGACCGCATCGAGGGCACCGTCGATCGCGGCGGTGATCCGGGTGGCGATCCCGGTGGCCGCCTGGCGCTGGAGCTCGTCCTGCGCCGCGATCGCGCCACGTTCGTCCCGGTACGACACGGCGCCGAGGTACGCGATACCCCCGGCCGGCACCAGCAAGGCCGCGACCGACAGGATGTAGATCCATGCGCGCCGGGACCGCACCATGAGAAGCATAGCGCGTTGCGGCGCGCGCGCCGGATCGCTATCGTTCCCCGACGATGCCCGTGTCGCTGATCGTGGTGCCGACCTATAACGAACGCGACAACGTTCGGGACGTCGCCGCGCGGTTTCTCGCGGCTCTCCCGGGTGCCGAGCTGTTGTTTGTCGACGACAACTCGCCCGACGGCACCGGGCAGATCCTCGACGAGCTCGCCGCCGCAGAGCCCCGGATTCACGTCATGCACCGCGCCGGCAAGCTCGGCCTCGGAACCGCCTACATCGAGGGGTTCGGCTGGGGCCTCGCCCGCGGCTACGACTACCTGTTCGAGATGGACGCCGACGGCAGCCATGACCCGAAGTACCTCCAGACCATGCTCGCGCTCGCCAGGGATGGCGCCGACGTGGTCATCGGGTCCCGCTATGTCCCCGGCGGTGGCACCGAGAACTGGGGCTTCGGGCGCAAGCTGATCTCGCGCGGAGGCGGGTTCTACGCGCGTACCGTGCTCGGGCTCGACGTTCGCGACGTCACCGCGGGCTTCATCTGCTGGCGCCGCGCCGCGCTCGAGGCGATCGAGCTCTCCACGGTCAGCTCCAATGGCTACAGCTTCCAGATCGAGATGAAGTTCCGCGCCCATCGCAAGGGCATGCGGCTGGTCGAAACCCCGATCATGTTCGTCGATCGGCGGGTGGGCCAGTCGAAGATGTCTCGGGCGATCTTCGCCGAGGCACTCCTGAAGGTCTGGATGCTGCGATTCCGCCGATCTTGACCTCGATCGGTCGTCTGGTGATCCTGAACTAGAAGCCACCGCTCGCCTCTGATACGGTCGCGACGCACCCTTGGTGATCCTGAAGCTCCGAATCCGCACCGCCGATGAGTGGCGCGATCTCGCGCCGTCCGATTCGGTGGGCGAGCCCGTGTTCATCCCGACCACGGATGAGCTGGAGCCGGGGCAGCAGGTGATCATCGAGGTCTCGTCCAACCTGCTCCCGAACAAGGTCCTGGTTCGCGGTGCGGTGCAGACCTGGCGCCCTGCCCTCCCGCGCATGCGCGTCCGCGCCGGTGCCACGGTCGAGCTCGCGAACGACGAGCAGATCAAGCTGACGTTTCTCCACGACGTGTTCTCCGGCAAGCGCACCGATGTGCCGCGCCGCCGTCACCACCGACTCCCGGTCTCGGTCTCCGTGCGCTACCGGGTAGCGAACAGCTCGAGCTTCGTGATCTCGGAGATCTCGGAGATCGGCGTCGGTGGCGCGCTGCTCACCACGAACGAGCCCATTCCGATCGACACCGAGCTGACGCTCGAGGTGATTCCGCCCGGCGGCGCTGCGGCGATCGAGATCGCCGGGCGCGTCTCGTATCACGTACCGTCGGGCAGCTCGGGACTGCGCTTCGTCAGCCGGGACGGCGATGGCGATCGACGGCTGCGTGAGTTGATCCGGCGCCTGCGAGCGTCGTGAAGCGGCCGCCCCCGCGCCGGGGCACCGCGCGCACGTTCGAGACCCAGCCAGCCGCGCAGGCGATCGTCAAGGCGCTGCAGCACCACGGCATCGCCGAGGAGGTCCGGGGCCGACGCGTGCTCACCGAGTGGAGCGAGCTGGTCGGTCCCAAGGCCGCGGCGCGCACGCGGCCCGAGGGCATCTCCGATCGCGTGCTGTGGGTCGAGGTGGTCTCGAGCGCGTGGCTTCACGAGCTCAACATGCTGAAAGCACAGCTGCTGAAGGGCCTGATCGAGCGGATGGGCGAACCACGCGTCCTCGATGACGTGCGGTTCAAGCTCGCCGGCCGTAGCCGCCGCGAGGTCACGGCCGTGCCGCGTCCGCGCACGCAGGATCCGGGTCCGCTGCCCGCGGGTGTACCGGCTACCGGCGCGCGCCGCGAGCAGATCGTGAACGAGGTCGCGTCGGTCGACGATGCCGAGCTGCGCGAGCTGATCGCACGCGTACGAATCACCAACGATCGCTGACCCACTATTTCGAGACGCTGCCGAGCGCGGAGCCGCCGACCGTCAGCAGCGCGGCGAGATCCTCGTCGTTGAACCGCAGCATCAAACCGCCGAAGTAATCACGGCCGTAGCGGAACGTCTCGAACTGGGTCGGCACCTGGGAGTTGCCCTGGAAGATCTGCAGGTACTCGGGGTTGTTCAGCAGCTCGTCGACGCCGCCGAGGACATAGAAGTGTTTAAACATCTCGTAGGCGAGCGCGAGCTTGATCCGCGGGTAGTTGTCGAAGCTGGCATCGAACGCATCGGCCGAGAACCGCAGCCCGTGGCCCCACCACTTGAGATCGACGTCCGCTCCGAGGCCGCCGGTGGACTCCTTGATGCCGTAGCGCAAGGTCAGCCACGAGAACCGCTTCGCGAACTGGAACGTGAACCGGATCGAGTCCGAGATCGTTGCCTTGCGGACCCAGTAGTTCGAGTCGACCGTGGGATCGAAGGTCAACGTGATGTCGGGGTAGTTGCCGCGCGGCCCCTTCTCGAGCTCGATCAGATAGTACTTGTCGGGACGCGTGTGGAGCTCGACGGTGACGTAGTGCCGCGCCAGGCCGGCGAACACGTTGTACTCGCTGCGTAGCCCGACGTACGCCTTGAGGCCGAACAGCGTGCCGAGGAAGCCCTTCGCGTCATCGGTGATCGCCTCGACGTTGTCGGCGATCGCCGGATCGTTGACCAGCCGGCCAAGCGTGCCCTTGTCCTGATCGATCTTCGCGGTGATCGACTCGGAGTTCGTGATCACGCCATCGAGCTTGTCGAGCTTGCCGCGAAGCGCATCGCCGGTGGTCTTGAGCTCGGCCTTCGCGGTGGCGACCAGGTCCTTGGCCTCCGCGGAGGCCTCGTCGAGGTTCGCGAGGATCTTGTCGATCTTCGGGTCGGCGCCCTTGGTGATCGAGCGCAGGTCACTGGCGATCTGCTCGATCTTCTCCATCGAGCGATCCGCGCGCTCGATGATCTGGGCCACCGTACCGGCCTCGCGCTGCACGAGACCATCGACGCGGGTCGCCACCGACTGCAGCGGTCCGTTGACGATCCGGCGCACGTCCTCCGAGAGGTCGCGCACGCTCTCGAGCACGCGATCGACGTTCGGCAGCGTCTGCTCGATGCGGTGCATCAGCTGATCGGGCGTGGTTGCCTCGATCACGTTCGGCACGGCCCGGCACGGATCTGCCTTGCGCGGATCGGAGTCGCCGTATGTGGCGCAGTTCGGACCGAGCAGCGTGAACGTCTGCTTCGAGCCATCCGGTAGCTGCTTGATCTCCTCGCCGGGATCGATTTCGAGGTAGTTGTCGCCGAGCAGCGAGGTCGCCTTCTTGACGACGACGCCGCTCGTGAACACCGGGATGTCGCTGCTGACCTTAAACTCGACGCGCGCGTAGCGGCCCTCGACGCCGAGCTTGGTCACTTCGCCCTGCGGGATGCCCGCGACCACGACCTTGCTGCCTTTCGGCAGCCCCGAGGCATCGCGGAACCTCGCGACCAGAACGTAGTTGTTCTTGCCCGCGGGATTCTGGCCGAGGTTCTTCCAGACCAGATAGCCACCGATGGACATCAGGATGAACAGGATCGCCACCCGGACGGCGGCCGAGACGGACTTCACGCCGGGGCTCCCGCCAGCTTGCCGATCGCGGCCACACCCGACGCGTTCAGGAACTCGTGGATGTACGGATCTTCGCTCTGCGCGATCACGGCCGCAGGTCCCGCGGTGAGGATCTTCTTGTTGTGCAGCATGGCGATCCGGTCTGCGATGCGGAACACCGAGGCCATGTCGTGCGAGATCACCACGGAGGTGACCTTATACCGCTGGCAGGCGTCGAGGATCATCTCGTCGACGTTCCGGGTCGCCAGGGGATCGAGCCCGGTTGTTGGTTCGTCATACATCAGGATCTCGGGCTCGAGGACCAGCGCCCGTGCCAGGCCCACGCGTTTACGCATACCGCCCGACAGCTCGCCCGGGTACTTCTTCTGCGTACCCTGGAGGCCGAGCGCGCCGAGCTTGTCAGCAACGATGTCGCGGATCTCGGCATTCGACTTCTTGGTATGCTCTCTGAGCGGAAACGCACAGTTCTCCTCGACGGTGAGTGCGTCGAACAGCGCCGAGAACTGGAACACCAGGCCGAACTTACGGCGGAACTTCGACAGCTCTTGCGTGCCAAGGGCCATCACATCGGTGCCATCGACCCAGATGTGACCGGAGTCGGGTCGCAGCAGGCACATGAAGTGTTTGATGAGGACGCTCTTGCCGGCCCCGGATGCGCCGAGGATCACGTTGACCTTGCCGCGCTCGATGTCGAGGTCGAGGTTGTCGAGCACGAGGTTCGGCCCGAACGACTTCGACAGGCCGCGCACGCGCACCTGCCACCGCGGATCCGGCTTGTCGGGTGGCGTCTCGCCGATGATCTCGGTCATCCCTTACCGGTTCCAAAGATCGAGAGCAGGATGTCGGTGAGGAAGTAGTCGAGTACGAGCGTTGTCACCGAGCCGAGCACGACGGCGCGCGTGGTGCCGATGCCGACGCCACGACCGCCGCCCGCAGCGTTGTAGCCCTGGTAGCAACCGATCAGCGCGACCAAGAAGCCGAACACCACGCTCTTGATCAGGCCCTGCACCACGTCGGTCGGCGAGACCAGATCCTGGAGCTTGGCGATCCACTGTCCTTGGTGGACACCCTCGACGACCACGGCAACGAAGTACGCGCCGCCCATGCCGATCACGAAGAACAGCAAGGTCAACATCGGCGTCACGATCATCGCGGCGACCAGTCGTGGCAGCACGAGGTACTGGACCGGGTTGACGGCCATCGATTCGAGCGCATCGATCTGCTCGGAGATCCGCATGGTGCCGAGCTCGGTCGCGATGCCGGCGCCTGCACGCCCCGCGAGCATCAGCGAGGTCAGCACCGGCGCGAGCTCGATCGAGAGTGCCTTGCCGGTAGCCGCACCGGAGAACGACTCGAACCCGAGCTGGCGAAACGCGTAGACCGATTGCAGCGAGAGCACCATGCCGGTGAATGCGCCGACCAGCAGCACGATCGGGAGGCTGTGAAAGCCGATGTACTCGGCGGCCTCGAGGTAGTTCTTCATCCGGAACGGACGGCGCGGCAGCCACGACATCGCGCGCCCCATCAGGATCAGGTGGCCGCCGACGAGGTCGAGAAACCGAACGATCGGCGCACCGGCGTCCTTGAACCCGCCGGCCACCGCCTCGCCGACACTCATGCGTTTGGCCTTCGGTTCCTCGGGCGCCGGGGGCGGTGCCGGTGCCGGTGCCGGTGCCGCGGGCGTAACCAGCGCTGGCCGCTGTGCGGTCGGCTCGTCGTCGCCCGGCGCGCCGTTCACGGCCGATCTCCAACGTACGTGCGGGGAACGCGTTTGCTCATGCCGCAGGTCACCTCGTACTCGGAGAGCCCCGCCCACGCGCCGTACTCGGCGACCGAGATCGAGGCTCCGCCTGCTGCGCGGCCCAGCAGCACGGCCGAATCTCCAACGGTGACCTCCGGGATCTCGGTGACGTCAGCGACCGCGATGTCCATGCTGATCCTGCCCACCAGCGGCACGCGCTTTCCGCGGATCACGACCTCGGCCTGACCGCTCGCGCGGCGCGGTAGACCATCGGCGTAGCCCACCGGCAGCACGGCGAGCCGGCTGGGTCGTGCGGCCCGCCAGGTAGCGCCGTAGCCGATCGAGGCACCGGTCTGCATCGTCCGTAGCTGCGAGACCTCGGTGACCAACCGCATCGCGGGCGCACGCTCGGCACCGTCGGGCCAGCGTCCGTTGCCGTAGATCGCGATGCCTGTGCGCACCAGGTCAAACCGGGCCTCCGGAAACAGCAACGCCCCCGAGCTGTTCGCCGCATGCCGGACCCGCACCGGAGCACCCGCCGCGATCACCGCGCGGTCGGCCGCCGCGAACCGCACGAGCTGATCGCGCGTCATCGAGTCCGGATCGCCCGGATCGTCGCTATCCGCACACGCGAAGTGGGTCATCAGCCCGACCAGCCGGACACCATTGTTCGCCGCCATCTTCGCGAGGTCGCCCGCGTGCTCGACCGCGACGCCGAGCCGCCCCATCCCGGTATCGACCTTCAGGTGGGCCTCGATCGTGCGTTGCCGGCGCTGCGCCACCGCGGCGATCGCCTCGAGGTCATCGGGGCTGCCGATCACCGGCGTCAGACCCGCCATCACCATCTCGTCCTCGCCGCCGTGCTGGCTCGGACCCATGACGAGCACCGGCGCAGTGATACCTGCCTCACGCAGCGCAACCCCCTCCTCCACGAGGCTGACCGCAAATCCCGCGACGGCCTTCGCACTCATCAACGCCTGCGCCACGGCGACCGCGCCGTGGCCATAGCCATCCGCCTTGACCACCGCGAACACGTCGGTCTTCGTCAGGGAATGGACCGCGCGGGCGTTGGCGACGATCGCAGCGAGGTCGACCTCGACGCGAGTGCGCCGGATCATCGTCGACGCGTGCATTGCAGCGATCTGGCTCTCGGGAGGCTTCGCTGTCAAGCCAACCCACCGATTCGTCGACGGAAACCAGACAAGTAGATCACCAAGACAAAACGCCTTGCCACATCGGTGGACAGGGCGTCTCGGTGCGCTCGCGAGGAAGACTACGCAGCAGCTTTCTTGCGCTCGGCCTTCTCGATCAACGCCGGCGTTACGACCAGTGAGCGACCGCGCGGGATGATCAGACCCTCGCGTGCGAGCTGGTTGAACGCGCGGGAGATCGTCTCGCGGCAGCTGCCGATCATGTTCGCGAGCTCCTGCTGCGTCGGGCGGCGGCGGACCACGAGACCATCGGGGCCCGAGGCGCCTTCCTCGCGACCGAGCGCGACGAGGCGGTGGATCAGGCGCTCGTTGACGTCGCACAGCGCGAGCTGCGCGATGGTTTCGTCGGCGCGGCGGAGACGCCGCGCCATCTCACCGAGCAGGTTCACCGCTGTGCGCGGATGCGCCTGCATGTGCCGCATCAGATCGTCTCGGGACAGCACGAGCAACGTCGTCGGCTCGATGGCGAGGCAGTGCGCCGAGCGCGGCGCCTGGTCGAACAGCGACATCTCGCCGAACGAATCGCCGGTGCGCAGGATCGAGAGCGTCACCTCGCGTCCGCTCTCGCCGAAGATCACGACCTTTACGCGGCCGGTCATGATCACGAACATGGCATCGCCAGGCTCGTCCTGTGCGACGACCGCCGAGCCCACGGCGACCTTGCGGACACTCACCCGGGCGGTGAGGTCTTCGATCGCGGAGATCGGCAACGCTGCGAACAGCGGTGCGCGTGCGATGGTTGCGCGGATGCGGGCTGGATCCTCGCCGCCGACGCGAGGATCCGGGTTGCTGCGGATCGGGAACGAGGGGGCGATGGCGGGACGAGCAATTCCTAGGGACATTTTCAGCTCCTGTGGAGACGACCCACGTGACGCTTCTTCTGCGAGGGGCGTGCCCGTGGTCGAGATCACCTCGGATCACGTGGTTCCCGACAGTTGCCGCACTGCGTCCCGGCCGGGAGTGTGACGGCTACTTCACAAAACCGATCGCGACCACGGCACGGATGTCATGGTCATCACACCCGGTGGGGCCGGGGGTGGTAGGTTCTGCCCCGATGTCGACGACCATCGACGTGGTCATCAACGGTCAACCGAGGACGGTTCCCGACGGCACCAGCGTCGCGGCCCTCATCGCGGACCTCGGGCTGGGTGGTAAGCCAGTGGCCGTCGAGCGGAACCGCGAGATCGTCCCGCGGGCCCAGCACGGCTCTACGCTGCTCTCTGCCGGCGACCGGCTCGAAGTCGTGACGTTCGTAGGAGGAGGCTGACCGTGACGGACTCGTGGAAGCTCGCAGATCGCTCGTGGACCTCGCGGATCATCGTGGGGACGGGGAAGTACAAGTCGCTCGACGAGACCCGGGCAGCCCTCGCCGCCTCCGGCGCCGAGATCGTGACGGTCGCGCTGCGTCGCGTGGACCTCTCCAGCAAGCAGCCCACCGTTCTCGACGCGATCGATCGCACGAAGTACGTGCTGCTGCCGAATACCGCCGGGTGTTACTCGGCGGACGAGGCGATCCGGACGCTCCATCTCGCGCGCGAGCTCGGGATCGACGAGCTCGTGAAGCTCGAGGTCATAGGCGATCCGAAGACGTTGTTCCCCGACAACGCCGCCACGGTCGAGGCCGCGCGCCGGCTGGTCAAGGAGGGGTTCAGGGTCCTGCCCTACTGCTCCGATGACCTCATCACCTGCAAGCGTCTCGAGGAGGCTGGCTGCCTCGCGGTCATGCCGCTCGCGGCGCCGATCGGCTCGGGCCTTGGCATCCGCAACCCGCACAACATTCGCCTGATCATCGAGAACGTCACGGTCCCGGTGATCGTCGATGCCGGCGTCGGTACCGCCTCCGACGCGGCGATCGCGATGGAGCTCGGCTGCACCGCCGTCCTCATGAACACCGGGATCGCCGGGGCGCAGCATCCGGTGCTGATGGCCGAGGCGATGCGGCTCGCCGTCGAGGGTGGTCGCAAGGCCTTTCTCGCAGGTCGCATGCCGCGCAAGGACTATGCGAACGCCTCGTCGCCAACGGGGGGATTGATCGAGTGACGGCTCACTGGCTCGACGCGGTCCGGGTCGTCGCTGTCACCGACCGATCCATGATGGGCACGACGCCGCAGCAGTTCGGCACGTCGGTCGAGACCGCGGTGCAGGGCTGCCCGCCCGGGTCGGTGCTGGTGCAGGTCCGCGAGAAGGATCTCGATGCCGCCGCGCTGCTCGAGCTGGTCTCGATCGCGCGCCGCTACACACGGGTGATCGTCAACGATCGTATCGACGTCGCGCTCGCCGCCGAAGCGATCGCGGTCCATCTGCCCGAGGACGGGATGTCCGTCGCCGAGGCGCGCGCGCTGTTCAGCGGTGTGATCGGCGTTTCGCGCCATGCCCCCGATCCGGCCAGCGGCGCCGACCTCGTGCAGCTCGGTCCGATCTGGCCGACGCCGTCCAAGCCCGACGGCACACCGCTCGGCCTCGATGTGCTCCGCGTGCCACATGGCTCCGCCAAGCTCGTTGCGGTGGGCGGGATCGATTCGCCCGAGCGTGCACGCGATGCCGCCATCGCGGGCGCCGACGCGGTCGCGGTCATCCGCGTCGCGTGGGCGGGTGGTTCGCTGGTCCCGTACGTGACTGCCGTGGATGCCGGGTTGCAGCTGCGCTCTCCGTTGCCCGGCTAGCGAATCGCTGCGACCGTGGAATGACCTCGGGCCGCTGGGCGTTCTGGCCTCGTGCGCTCCGGGCTGCTCTTGCTGGTCGTTGGATGTGGGGCCTGTGGACGTCGCGAGC
>JAYUVX010000258.1:0-13599 GCA_043753855.1 Myxococcales bacterium
CACGTAGAACTCGAAGTCGAGGTCGAACAGCTCGACGGCGTTGGTCACGCCATCGGCCTTGTCGGCGAGACCCTTGAGCTTGGCGAGCCCGTCGCGATCCGTGCTCGCGCGCGCGGCGGCGAGCCGGGCGAGCTCGCGTCCGAAGATCCGGCGGAACTCGAGCAGGTCGCGAATCAGCTCCGGCTTGCCGCCGGCGAGCGGCAGCAGGTGCTGGACCAGCTCGATACCGCCGGTCTCCATGAAGTTCTGAACCCGCGTCCCATCGCCCTGCCGGATCCGGACCAGACCGAGATGCTCGAGCTTCTTGAGCGCCTCGCGGAGCGATGCCCGGTTGACCCGAAGCCGCTTCGAGAGCTCGCGCTCCGGTGGGAGCTTCGAGCCGGGCGGGTACTGGCCGTTGAGGATGAGCGAGCGGAGCTGCTCGGCGATCTCCTCGGCAACGCGTTGCTTCTCAACAGGTTTGAGCATCCGCTGAAGCAGGGTAACCCAGCGCGGCCACCACTAGAAGGCTTGAGGGCGCAATGCGCGGCGTGGTAGCTGCTGTGGAATGTCGGGAGAGCTAGCGCTCCTCGTCGTCGATGGCGACCAGGCGCACGACGTGTTCGAGGTGCTCGGCATCACCGAGGGCATCGCACGCGTTCGGTCGCCGCTGATGTTCGAGATCGGCGAGGAGCTGTCCGTGCGGGTCGAGCAGGATGGGACCTCGACCGAGATGACCGCCCGGGTGCGTGCACACGTGGGTCCGATCGAGGGGCGCGTCACCGAGCTCGAGCTCGAGCTCGAGACGAAGTAGCCCCAGCTCCTAGCGTTTCAGTCGGCCGAACAGCCCACCGCCGCCCTTGTCGCCGCCGAGCCGGGACTGCAGGACGCGGATCTCGGCGGTCGCCTCGGAGTGCCCGGGGGCCAGCTCGAGGACCTCCTCGAACAGCCGCAGCGCATCCTTGTCCTTGCCCAGCATACGCTCGACCCGGCCCAGGTAGAACCGCGCGGTCACGGCCTTGGGCGAGCGCTCGATGGCGGCGGTCAGCGATCGGCGGGTAGCCTGTGCGGCCTGGTTCTTGTCGGGTGCGGCGCAGAACTTTGCCCAGGCGAGCAGAGCCTGAAAGTCCGCCTCGTCGGGGCTGAGCGCCACGGCGTGCTCGAGCTCCTTGATCGCCTGCGGGATCTGGTCGCGCCGCAGCGCGGTCTCACCCTTGCGAAACGCCTCCTCCGCCTCGAGGGTCTTCAGCGCCAGGCTCTCTGCCGCAGACTGCTCGTCGCGCACCGCCTGCTCGCCGCCGCGATCGAGGACGTCGAGGTAGGCCGCGCGCCTGGCGTCGTTGCCGAGCACACCGAACGCGGTGTTGACCTGGGCGAACACCCGCTGAGACTGCCGATCCTCGTCGACGATCCCGAGTGCCGTGAGCCGATCCGGGTGGAGCTGACGAGCAAGCCCGAAGTACGCCTTCTGGATCTGCGAGGGGCTCGCCTCGCGCGGGATCCCGAGGACTGCATAGTGATCGCCTCCCGCATCGAGGATCGCCAACCGCTGCTTGATCAACAGCCGGACCTCGTTACTCACCATCGTGGTCGACGGCTTGCGCCGCAGGATCGTCGGGCCGGTCACCGGCTTGCAGCGCTCGGTCGGAGGATCGGCCGCGGTATCGGCACGGCGGTGGGTTGGCATGTTGAGGGTGTCGGGCCTCGGCCGCGGCGGTGTTGCTAGCTTCTTCACCGGCGAGCGCGCGCCGGGCTCGGTGATGCACTGGCCGCACGAGACCAGCGCGTAGACAACGGCGCGGACCATGCGCTGCTCGCGCTCCGGAGTCTCGAGCTCCGCGAGGCCGGCGCCGGCGACGAGCTGCTCGAGGATCGGCTGCTCCGCCTCGCCAAACCCGAACTGCGGGAGATCTTCGTTCAGCTCCGGCTTGAGCTGGAACCACGCGCCGAGCTGGCCGAGGTCTCCATTCAGCCGGCTCTCGGAGATGAACTGCCGCGCGCCGAGGTAGATCACCGCGCGAATATCGAGCTCGCTGCCGGGCACGAACCGCACCGTGATGTGGTCCTCGACGACGAACTCCGCGCGATCCAGCGAGAACGTCCGTGCCGCCTTCTGCGCGATCGCCCGGCGCCGCAGCCGCATCGCCTGATCGGGTTGAAGGTGCGTGAGCTCCGCGATCAGATCGATCTCGTCACGCTGCGGTGCGGCCTGCTGCCGGCGGACGATGTCGCTGACCTGGGTCGAGGAGACCAGGCTGCCGGTCAGCGCGATCCGCACGACCGCGTCCGACGCGAGGGGCGAGTGGGCCCCACACACACCACCGCCGTGGAACCCGATCTGGAACAGCTTGCCATCCGCGTGCACGTTGACCTGGCCGGTCAGCCCGCGGAGCGCCAGAGCGCCGAGCGAGCGGCCCCACGGACGGTCATTGACGGTCCCGCGCGCGAGCTCCGCCACCTACCGCCCTCGCTGGAGCAGGCGGCGCACGACGTACCCGAGAGCCGCGATCACCACGATCACGACAACGATGGTCACGACTGTCTGGTTGCCCTCGGCGTAGCCCCACACCCCTACAGGATGAGAGGGCCAGCTGTTGGAGTCAACCGGGCGGCGTCTGCTAGAATCTTACCGGGATGAGCACGTCGTTTCCGCTCGACGGGATGCGGGTCCGCTTTGCGGGCGCGACCAACATCGGGCGCAAGCGCGATCACAACGAGGACTCGATCTCGCTGCCCGAGAACGAACGGCTATGCATCGTGGCCGACGGCATGGGGGGGCACGCCAGTGGCGAGGTCGCCAGCCGGCTCGCCGTGGAGCTGATCAGCGACCACTTCCTCGAGACCGGCAAGCAACAGACGCTCACGTGGCCCTACAAGGTCGACCGCGACGTGCGCACCCACGTCAACCGTATGATCACCGGGATCATGCTGGCGAATCTCGAGATCTGGGAGCGCTCGCAGCGCGAGGCGCGGTTCAAGGGCATGGGCACCACGTGCGTGGGCCTGTACTTCCTCGACGACGCGCTGATCATCGGCCACGTCGGTGACAGCCGCGCCTATCGCTCGCGCGGCACCGAGCTGACGCAGCTCACCGAGGATCACTCGCTGATCAACGACTACATCCGGATGAAGCGCGTCACACCAGAGGAGGCCGAGAACTGGCCCCACAAGAACGTGATCGTGCGCGCGCTCGGCATGAAGGAGAGCGTGCAGGTCGACATTTTCACCGAGAAGCCGCATCTCGGTGACACCTACGTCCTGTGCTCCGACGGGCTGACCGGCATGATCAAAGACGATCAGATGCAGCACATCCTGATGATGGAGCGCGATCTCGATCGTGCCGTCGAGCGCCTGATCCAGGCCGCGAACGAGGAAGGCGGCGTCGACAACATCTCCGTCGTCCTCGCAAAAGTCGAGGCCGGGTGACGGCGCTGCGCTGGCTGCTGGTGCTCGTCGCGTGTGCGGCGTGCAAGAGCGAGCAGGCTGCGCCGCCGCCGCCGGATGATCGGCCGCCGCCGATCCCCGCGATCGAGCTGAAGCGCGGTGAGGATGCGTGCTCCGCGTACGTCACCAAGGTCTGCGCGTGCACGGCGCCCGAAGCGGCTCGCCACTGCGGCCTCGCACGGGCGCTGCCCGATGCGATCGCGACGGCGCTCGAGGTCGCGCACAACACCGAGTCCACCCGGCGTGACGTGCTGCAGTCCAACGACGTGATCCGCAAGACGATGAAGGAATGCATCGAGCAGCTCGCGAGGCTCCCGGCGCTCGGCTGCTCCTAGCGACGACACATGAAGCCGTACGACGACGTGCACGGGATGTCGTGCCAGGCTCCGTCGGCAAGGTTCAGGATCCCGCATTGCTCGAGCTGATTTTCGACGCCATCGAGATCATTGGGCTGGCCGGCCGCCCAGTCGGTGAAGCTCAGTGGCGTGGATCCGTTCCACGTCCAGCCTGCGCCCGGGGTCGTTGCCGCGCTCGCTTGCTCGAGACCGATCCACGAGTTCACCGTCGACATCTGACAGGTCTCGGCAGCCGCGCTGTCGAGCGTGGCGAGCTTGCCACCCCACGCAACGCACAGGTTCTGCGCAACCTCGTGGGACACCGCCTGTGTACACGTCGCGATGCAGATCGAGGTTGACCCGTTCTGGCAGTTCGTGAATCCGCGGGTGCCGCTGCAGCTGAGTCCCGCCGTGTTGCACGCGAGCGGAGCATCGACTGGCGCATCGCTGATCGGCGTGTCGCTCGGCGAATCGACGGACCGCTCGCTCGATGCACCGTCGGTGACCGGATCGCCGAGCAGGCAGCGGTCGGACTTGCAGCGCAGGGGCTCGGGGCACGTACCGCTGGCCGAGCACGGCGCGCCCTCATGCGGCGTCGGCGAATAGCAGCCGGCGAGCACGACGACGACCGCGAGACAGCCACGCATCCAGACAGTGTAGCCCCTCTCCGAGCCCGGATTCACGCGATGATCGGACCGGCCTCCTCGGCGGAGGCAACGGCGCCCGCCCACACCACGGTCCGCGTGATCGAGCGCTCGACCCGCGCGCCGGCCCCGACCACCGCATAGGGACCGACGGTCACGCCATCGGCGATGTACGCCATCGCACCGATCTTCACCGGGGCGACGATCGTCGCGGTCGGCGAGATCCGTGCGGTCGGATCGATCCCCGCGAGCATCCGGCTCGGTGGGTTGCGCAGCGTCGCACCGGCGAGCAGCGCCCAGTTGGAGTCGAGATAGCGCTCGGGCGTGGAGTGCTCGGCGAAGTAGCCGCCGGTGTGTTCGTAGGCAGCGAGTCGCTCGCCCGCGCGCATCCACGGCAGGTAACCCTGCCGGATCGAATCGGACTCGCCATCGGGCAGGCGCGCCATCACCGAAGGGCGGGTCACGTGGACGCCGCAGAACATGTGCTCGCCATCGCCGAGGATGTCGGTGATGTACGGGCCGCGCGCGTCGTGCTGCACGTTGACGGCGCCCCACGCGCGCGCGTTCGGCACGCGCTGGACGACCATCATGCCGAGGATGTCACCGGCGCCGCGATATGCGTCGACGAGCGCGGTGAGATCGAGATCGAAGATCAGCTTGCCGTTGTGCGAGATGAACGGCTCGTCGCTGCCATCGGGAGCGAGCAGCGCGAGCGCGTGCTTGAGCCCACCGCCGGTGCCGAGGATCACGTCCTCCTGGAGGTACTGGATCCGCGCGCCGAGCTGTCGCCCATCGCCGAGCTCGCTGCGGATCACGTCGCCGCGGTGGTGCGTGTTGATCACGATGTCGTGGATCCCGTGCGCGACGAGGTTCGCGATCCCGTACACGAGGATCGGAATCCCGCACACCGGGAGCATCGGCTTGGGGCGATCGGCTCCGAGCTTGCCGAGCCGGGTGCTGAGTCCAGCGCACAGGAGCATCGCTCGCATCGCGCAGACGATCGCACGGAAGCGTCTGCTAGGCTGCGCCCGTGCGCATCGACCCACTCGATCGCTCGATGCTACCCCTCGCATCCGCCCTGCTCGCCCGGGCGTGCACGTTCGACCGCGCGGGGGTGGTCGCCGACGAGAAGCTGTTCGGCCCCGGCCCGAGCGGCACGGTCCAGGCGTTCGGCGCCTGGAGCGACGACGAGCTCGCGGGGGTGGCGGCGATCGCCGGGAACCGGATCCGGGTCCTCGGAGTGAGCCCGGCGCGGCGCGGGCACGGGATCGGCAGCGCGCTGCTCGAAGCTTGCGAGACGGCGGCAAAGGCCAGTGGCCACTCCACGCTGCGCACGCTCGATCAGGCCGGCAACTACCTCGCGCCCGGGGTCGACGAGCGCAACACGGCGACGATCGCATGGCTCGAGAAACGCGGATTTGCGAAGGTCGGCGAGCCGCGGTCGAACGTGCTGATCGACGTGCGCGGCAATCCGCGCGTGACCGCGCACCGCGTGCAGGCGCTGACGGCCGCGGTTGCCGAGCACGGCTACGAGGTCCGGCGGGCGCGCGCCGACGAGACCGCACTGCTCGATGCGGTTGCCACGGAGTTCGGCGGTGCATGGCCATTCGAGCTGGCGAATGCGCTGGCCCACACGCCGCCTGGCGTGCACGTCGCGCTCAAGGACGGAGCGTACTGCGCGTTCGCCGCGCACGATGGCAACAACCGCGGCCTCGGCTGGTTCGGCCCGACCGGGACCTGGCCCGCGCACCGGGGCCAAGGTGTCGGCGAGGTGCTGCTGGTCGCGTGCCTCGTCGACGTCGCCGCGGATCACCCGCAGTGCGAGGTCGCGTGGATCGGGCCGCGGCCGTTCTACGACAAGGTCGCCGGCATCGCGGCCGAGCGCCGGTTCTGGCTGCTCACCAAGACGCTGTGATCACGCGACCGGCGGTGGCCCGTACGACAGCGCGATCCAGCTCGACAGGTTGTTCGCCGACCACCCCACGCCATAGAGTCGCGGATAGATCACGCGTGGCTCGTCCTTGTCGATCGCGACCGTGATCCGCCGCGCGAGCTCCGCCGGATCGCCGGTCGGCGCGAATCGCCCGAACAGGCCACCCCCGCCGTAACCGTCGCGCGCGCCCTGCTCGAGCGCCGAGTGCACCGGTCCGGGATACACGGTGACCACGCGGATGCCGTGCGCGGCGAGCTCCGCGCGCGCGATCTCCGATGCCATCGCCAGCCCAGCCTTCGCGGCGCCGTAGTACGCGCAGCCCTTGAGCGGGACCTTCCCGGCCATGCTCGCGATGTTGACGATCAGACCGTTGCCGCGCGCGACCATCCCACCGACCACGAGGTCCTGCAGGCGCAGCGGTGCGAGCAGGTCGACGGCCATCAACGCCGATGCGTCCTTCCAGTCCCACGACGGCAAGCTCTGCACCCGCATGATCCCGGCGCAGTTCACCAGGCCATCGATCGGCGCGGTCTTCGAGATCTCCTCGACCAGCGCCGGTAGCGCGTCGAGATCGCAGAGGTCGATGTGATGCGTGCTCGCGGTGCCGAGCCCGGCCGCGAGCAGCTGCATGCCCGCGTGATCGCGATCGAGGAGCGCGAGCCGTGCATCCGGGTATGCCCCGCGCAGCTCGCGGGCGATCGCCGAACCGATCGCCCCGGCCGCACCGGTGATCACGATGCAGTTCAAATTCACGACAGCCTCGAATCCAGCGCGAACCACAGCACCAGCGACTTGTCGGTGGCGCCCTTCCACATCGCCGGTCCGAGGAACAGCCCCGGCGAGACCTCGCGGAGCTCGTCGTGGACATGGCGGATGTACGACGGATTGACCTCGAGGTCGTAGTCGAGGATCAGCGTCGGCTTGCCATCGATCGCGGATGCGCCGAACCGGGTCTCGAACGGGAACAAATTTTGCCGGCCGAGTGCGCGCGGGAGGTGCACGCGGTTGTGACCGATACCCCGGGTATCACTGGCAGCCTGAAACGTCTTGCCCTCCCACACGAACGAGCGCGAGGCCGCGAACCTCCGCAGCGGCGACGCGATCACGCCTGGCAAGCTCTTCACCGCCAGCATCCGGCCGACCAGCGCGCCATCGGCGGCGTGCATCGAGATCGAGACGGTGGCGGCGCGGTACAGCGCATCGAGCTCGCTCGTCGTGCGAGCAGCGAGCGCATCGAGCGAATGGATCGACGCGCGCGTACTGGTGGACGTGGAGGTCGCGGTGGACGAAGTCCGGGTCGAGAGCATGGGATCAGCCTTTCTTGGGTCGTGGTGCGATCATTCGCCAGCAGGCTGCACCGGCCTGCTCGAGTTGCTTGTCGTCGAGACGCAGGTAGCCGAGGCGCTGGGCCTTGAACAGCCCGACGAACGCGCCCCACAGCAGTGCGATCAGGACATCGACGGTGGCGCCATCGGCCCGCGCGCGGAGCTTCTTGCCGGCCATCCACAGCGGCGCGAGTACGCTGAGCTCGACCTCGCGGCTCGCGTGATCGAGATACGCCACGTGGTCCTGCATCTCGAGGAACCGGAACGCTTCGGGCTGGGCCTTCGCGAACGTACCGAGCCGGCGCCACAGCTCGGCAAACCAGGTCTGCGCGGTATCGGCGCGGCGCAGCTCGAGCTCGGGTGCACCGTCGAGCAACGCGCTGCGCAGGCGCTGCTTGGCATCGCGATAGACCTCGTTGACGAGCGCTTCCTTGCTCGAGAAGTAGCGATACAGCGTTCCGGTGCCGACGCCGGCCACCTCCGCGACCTCCGGGACCGCGGTGCCGTGATAGCCACGCTCCGCGAAGGCCACCAGCGCGGCATCGAGGATGATCCGGCGCTTGTCATCGACCAGCGGTCGTCCGCGATTGCGATTGCGCGCCGGCGTATTTACGGAACGAACGTTCATTCCGTAATTAATAGTGGTGTGGTGGCCCGCTGTCAACTGGGAGAGCACCCGCCGTGAGCTCCTAAGGGGGCCCGAGGGCGAGCCACTCGACTCGATGGGGCTCCCGATAAGGAGTTGGTTCGTACACCGTAATGACGCCGTCATTACCTCGTATGCACGAACTTCCACGCGGGGACCCACCCGTGCTCAGACGCCGGCGGTGCGGAGTAGCAGCAGGTATTCGACGTTACCCGCGGGTCCCTTGATCGGGGACTCGACATCCTCGTGCGCGGTGAAGCCGTTACCCGCAGCCCACGTCCGGATCTTGTCGACCGCACCTCGACGCGCCGCCTCGTCGCGCACCACGCCGCCGCGCGCGACCTGCTCGCGACCGACCTCGAACTGAGGCTTGACCAGCACGATCAGCGGCTTGCCCGCCGGCGCGCGGAGGAGCGCGGCGACGCGCGGCAGGACCAGCGTCAGCGAGATGAACGACACGTCGATCACCGCGATGTCCGCGGGCTCGGGTACCAGGGCGAGGTCGATGTTGCGGACATTCTCGCGCTCGATGACGACGACCCGCGGATCCTGGCGCAGTGACCACGCGAGCTGGCCATACCCGACGTCGATCGCATAGACCCTCGTCGCGCCACGCTTGAGCAGCACATCGGTGAAGCCGCCGGTCGACGCGCCGATATCGAGCGAGACCATGCCCGCCGGATCGATCGCGAACGTATCGAGGCCCTGCACCAGCTTGAGCGCGCCGCGCGACACGTACGGGTGGTCCTCCTCGCGCAACGTGATCTCGGCAGCGGGATCGACCTGCGCTCCCGCCTTGGTCGCCGGCTGGCCGTTGACCATCACCGCGCCGCTCATCACGAGCGCAGCCGCGCGATCCCGGCTCGCGGCGAGGCCGCGGTCGACGAGCAGCTTATCGAGGCGTTCGCGCGCCATGGGCAATGGTTTTATCAGGTCCCGGCCGGACGCCAGGGGGTTCTTGACAAACCGCACGACCGTTTATTCTGGTCTCATGGCCAAAGGCGAACAGACCAGACACGCGATCCTGGCGAGAGCGTTCGAGCTCTCGACCGTGGTTGGCGTCTCCGGGCTCTCGATCGGCCGGCTCGCCGAGGCCACGGGCCTGTCGAAGAGCGGGCTGTTCGCGCACTTCGGATCCAAGGAAGCGCTCGAGGTCGCCGTCATCGGCGAGGCCAGCCGCCTGTTCGTGCAGGACGTCATGGTGCCGGCACTTCGCGAGGCGCGCGGCCTGCCCCGCGTCCGTGCCCTGTTCGATCGCTGGCTCGTCTGGGGCCTGCGTCCCGGCGGCTGCTTCTTCGTCGGTGCGAGCGCCGAGCTCGACGATCGTCCCGGCCCGCCGCGCGACGCGCTGGTGCAGACCTGCAAGGACTGGATCGACGAGCTCACGAAGGCCGCGCAGATCGCCGTGCGCGAGGGCCACTTCCGGGCCGACCTCGATGCCGCGCAGTTCGCGTTCGAGGAATACAGCATCATGCTCGGCACCCACACGTTCCAGCGCTTCATGCGCGAGCCCGACGCGCTCGACCGCTCAGGTCAGGCCTTCGAGCGTCTGCTCGCTGCCGCCCTCATCCCAGCAGCTCGCGCTCGCTGATCTCCAGCCAACAGGAGGCTCCCGTGGTTCACGCCAAGACCGCCCCTAGGAATAGCACGACCGTTCGTTCTAGAAAAAGTCTCGGCCTGGCGCGCGTCGCGCTCCAGACCGCCTATCTGGTCGCCGACAGCCTTGGTGCGAACCTCGCAGAACGACTGTTCACTTCGCCGGATCGTCACGCGCGCCCCGCCCGCGAGAAGAAGATCCTGGCCAGCGGCAATCGGTTCACGATCGATGTCCTGCTCCGCTCCCCCCGCTGGGCCGGCGCACGGACTCCGGTCGCCGCCTGGCGCTGGGGCGTGGGCCCGACCGTTCTCCTCGTGCACGGCTGGGAGGGCCGCGGCTCGCAGCTCGGTGCGCTCGTCGAGCCGCTGGTCGCCGCCGGCCTCTCGGTAGCTGCGTTCGATGCGCCCGCGCACGGAGATTCACCGGGCAACCGGCTCTACCTGACCGACCACGCCGATGCGATCATCGATGTCGCAGCTGCCGTCGGGCCGCTGCACGCGATCGTCGCCCACTCGTTCGGCGCGGCGGCCACACTCCTCGCACACCCGCGCGGCGGCGTCGATGCTCCGCGCAACGTGATGCTCGCACCGAACGTGCTGATCGACGACGCGGTGAAGCGGTTCGCAGAGCTGGTCGCGCTCGATGACGACGAACGCGGTTCGGCCGAGAGCAACCTCGCCGAGCACACCGGCATCGACATCCAGGCCCTGCGCATCGATCGCCTGATCGGTGCACGCGACGCCTCGATGCTCGTCATCCACGACCTCGAGGACCGCGAGGTCCCGGTCATCCACGGAGAGCGGCTCGCCGCCCTGTGGCCCCAGGCGCGGTTGATCGAGACCCAGGGCCTCGGTCATCGCCGGATCCTCCGTGATCCCGAGGTGATCGAGCAGGCCGTGGAGGCCGTCCGGGTGGGCGTTCCGCTCCCGCCGTCCGACCTGGTTCGCGAGGTCGATCGGCTCGTGGCTGCCATCGCGAAGCCCTCGGCTTGACAGGCCACAGACCGGCTGATACCCATACCGCCGCCAGTCCTGGGGTCTTAGCTCAGCTGGGAGAGCGCTAGAATCGCACTCTAGAGGTCAGGGGTTCGATCCCCCTAGGCTCCACCAGGAACTTGAAAGGTCTCGCAGAGATGCGGGGCCTTTCTCGTTTTCGGCGGCGGGCGAATCGTTCCCGAGATCTAGAGGCAGCGAGCGATCTCATGAGTTTGCCCAGTCGAATCGTTCCCCGAACGCTCGGTGACGGACGATGACGTGTGCCGCCGCCGTTGTAGTTGCGCAGATCAACGGTTGGGGCGGTTACAACTAGGGGCCCGGTGCTCGTGCCGCGCTAGGCGAGCACTACCGAGTAAGTTGCCTCGGATCGTCGGGACCGACCTCAGCGGGCCTTCGTCAGGATCCGAGGTGGTGCCGCAACGAAAGGCCACTGAACCTTCCCACGTAGCTCGCAAAGCTGTGCGAAGCCGGAGTCGAGTTCATCATGGTTGGCGGTGCCGCCTGCGTGATCCAAGGAGTACCTCGATGAGGGGCGATTGCTGCGCGTACTCGACCGACCGACACTAATCATAGAGGCGACAGGCGGAGGAAGGATCCGGAGGGCCGAGACGATTGCTCCACAACGAGCGCGATGTCGTCGGTGTTCGCGGGAACGACATGTTTCGAATCTTGGGACTATGCTGCGGGGGTGCAGCAATCGCCCAAGCCAGCTCAGTGGGCCCGTTCGGCTTGAGGGCGCCCCCCGAGCTGTTACGGAGCGGCCCTGTTGATGGCCGACGCGACCGACTGAACGATGGCCATCGGCCGGTGCCGTGGACGCTGCAACCGGCCGATGGCCATCAACGAGGCCGCGCTCCCGGCGGCAAAGCGTGATGTTCAGAACGCTCGGTCGCCGTCGGGGTCGTCGTGCCGCTGTCGTAGGATCTCCTGGCGGTGAGCGTCGAGCGCGACGCAAACGCGGTCGCAGTCATCGATCAGGTCGCGAGCGGTGCGGAGCTCGGCCGAGTCGCACGGACGCTCGACTCGGTTGACGCCCGGGTACGTGATCACGAGCGCGTGTGCGGTGACCGAGACCGCGGTTTCGAGCGCGGTCAAGGCGGCGATGCGGTATGCAGTGAGGCGATCGTCGGGCCGTCTTTGGATCCAGGGTCGCGCGGTCACCTGTCGCGCTCCCGCGTGTCGGCTTCGATGACCCGCGTCATGACGTCACGCTCCACGAGCTTCTTCTTCCTGCGCGCGGTCTCGCGAAGTGCGGCAGCGGCGACGCGGTCGAGATCGCGCATCGCGCCAAGCGTGGCCTCGTGAAGCAGGACGATGGCGTCGGAGGCGAACACCTCTCGGGTGCAGCCGGCGCGCTCCATGCGAAGTCGCAGGTACTCGGTCGTGTCCTCGGGAGTGAGCGCACTGACCTCGAGCCGATGATGGAGTCTCGAGTGCAGCGAGCGATTGTGGCGCAGCGCGAGCCGCTCGCGGAGCTCGGGCAGCCCGACGAGGATCAGCGAGAGTAACGCTCGACTGTCCCACGCGTAGTTGAGCAAGATGTGCAGGTGGTCGAGCGTGTCCTGGTGCAGGAGGTGCGCCTCGTCGATCAGGAACACTGGATGAATGCGCTCGACGGCGCGCTCCTCGACGTAGCGGCTCACGGCGTAGAACAAGCTGCCAGCGGTCGCGACCGGCGATAGGCCGAGCGCGGCGCAGAGCTGGCGGTAGAAGTCGCGGCGACCGAGCGTGGCATTGTGATAGTAGGTGAGCCGAAATCCGGCGGCCGGGATGCGGTGGCGAAGCGCGCGCAGGACGCAGGTCTTGCCGACGCCGGGCTCACCAACGAGGACGACCGAGGCACGCTCGTCGAGCGCCTCGAGCAGCGTGTCGACGACGACCTGCTTGGACGTCGGCAGCCACAGCTCACCGTCGGGAATCTCCTTCGAGAACGGCGGCTCGGTGAGCGCGAAGTGTGCGAGGTAGGGCGTCGACATGGTCAATCCTTCTCGGGGGTGTGACGCGGCGGTCGCCCGACGAGGCGATCGAGCAACGCACCTGCCGGATCGAACGGCACGAGGTCCTCGGTGCCCTCGGGTGCCGGCCGCTTGCGGCGCAGCTTGCCAGCGGCGATCGCATCGACGGGACGAAGCACGTAGTGGTGACCGTCGTGCTCGACGACCGGCGCCGCGGTGCCGGTCAGGTCGACGGCGATCATGACCAGACCACCGGAGAGGAAGCTCTGGTCGAGCTGCCACGGCACGCCGGCGATATCGACGGTGCCGTCCTTGCGAACGCGCCGGCGCGCGCGAATCGTGAGCGCGGTCGTGAGCTCGGCCTCCTTGACGATGCGCGTGCGTGCACCGGCCCAGACTTCGGTCGGGGTCTTGCCGAGCAGCCCGCCGTGCGGGGTCTTGTGGTAGTGCTCGTCTAGGAACGCGATCAAGCGTGCTTGCACGTCGTGGAGCGACGTCATCGTGCCGAGGTGGTCGAGGCAGCCCTCGCGCAACGTCCGCCAGAACCGCTCCATCTTTCCGCGTGCGGGCGCGTCGTAGGGCTGCGCGTGGATCAGCGTGATGCCGAGCCGCTCGCAACCGATCCGCAACGCCTCGCCGCGGTACGTCGATCCATTGTCGAGGTAGAGGCCATCGGGGGCGCCGACGCGGCGCAACGTGCCGAGGAACAGCCCGAGCATGTCGGCCTCGCGCTCGGTGTGGTGGGC
>JAYUVX010000259.1:0-4514 GCA_043753855.1 Myxococcales bacterium
ACGCGCACGCCGAGGAAGCGGCGCGCCGGGCTCGCGTGCTGTTCGACGCGGCAGGTGTGCCACCCAGCGTGGCTGCCAGCGCGGTGTCCCTGATCGCACGGCACGAACGCCCGACGGGTGACCTCGCAGTCCAGGCCGTGAACGATGCCGACGCGCTTTCGTTCTTCTCGTTCAACAGCTTCGGCTACCTCCGCTCCTACGGATCCGAGCTGACCGAGAGGAAGACGATCTGTTCGTTCGATCGAATGTCGCCGCTCGCGCGACGCGAGCTGCCTGCACTTCGACTGCCCGCGACGGTCCGAGCGCAGCTGGCTACCGGCGGCGTGATCAGCACGACACAAAGAAACCCGATCTGCACCTGAAGACCGTGATCAGACGACGTCGAGCTCGATCACGAAGCGGGCTCCGGGATTCGCAGACTCGACCCAGACGCGTCCGCCCATCGCCTCGATCTGACTCTTCACGATCGCGAGACCGAGGCCGCTCCCTCCGACGGCGCGGCTCCGACCCGCGTCGATCCGGTAGAACCGCTCGAAGATCCGCTCCTCCTGTCCCTTCGGGATCCCCGGCCCGTCGTCACTCACCGTCAGCGTGACTCGATCGCCCTGCTTCTGCGCGCGGACCTTCACAGGCGTCCCGCCGCCGTACTTCACGGCGTTGTCGATCAGGTTCTGGACGACATGGTCGAGTCCCTCGCGCGTGGCGAGCACGGCGAGGTCCGCAGGCACGTCGACGTCGATCACCGCGGCAGGACTCACGCCCTTCGTGGTGCGCGCGGCATCGGTGACGACCTGCGCCAAGGACACGGTGCCGCGATCGCCGATGATCGCCGACCGCCCTCCAAGCGTGTCCAGCACGAGCAGGTCGGAGACCAGTGAGGCGATCCGCTGCGCGTTGCGATGGATCGTCTGCAGGAACTCTTTGGAGGTCTCCGCGTCCACCCCGCCCCCGAGCAGCGTCTCCGCGTACCCCGAGATCGAGGTCACCGGCGTGCGCAGCTCGTGGGCGGCGTTCGAGAGGAACTCGCGGCGCACCGATTCGAGCGCGCGCATGCGGGTGACATCGTAGAGCACGACGATCGCGCCGGGATCCCCGAGTGGCCGCGCGCTGGCACGGACCTCACGGCCGAGCATCACCAGCTCCGCATCGGCCTGCTCGCCCGCGAGCGCGCGGTCGATCAGCGGCTTGATCGGTGCCGGGAGCTCACCCGCATCACCGACCAGCGGCTTCGCGGCATCGTTGCGCAGCACCACGGCTCCACTGCGATCGACGACGAGCACGCCCTCGACGAGCCCACCGAACACGACGGACAGCAGGTCGCGCTGCTGGGTGAGCTCGGTGACCCGCGACTTGACCTCGGTCGCCATGTGCAGCATCGCGCGCGCGAGCACGCCGAGCTCGCCGCCGGCATCGGTCGGGGGCGGCAGGTCGTAGTCGCCCTTTGCCATCTTCTCGGCCGTTCGCGTCATCGATTGCAGCGGCCGGGTCACCGCGCGGATAAAGATCCACGAGAGGAACAGACAGCCAAGGAAGCCGAAGGCCGAGCCGACCAGCAGACGGTTGCGCATGCGAGCGCGGGTGTCGAGCACGTCACCGAGTGGCACCGCGAGCCGGATCACCCGGTTGAAGTCCGCGGGGACCGCGACCAGGTACTGCGGTGGCTCGTCGCTGCGCAGCTGGCGGATCGTGCGGCCGACCTCGCCGCGGCGCGCCTTCGCGACCTCGACGGCATCGCCGATCGGGCGGCCCACCGTGGACGGCTCGAGCGAATCGCCCTGGATCAGGCCATCGGCGCCGATGATCGTGATCCGCGCGCCGGTGACGGCAGCCAGCCGCGGCGCGAGCCGATCGGGATGCCCGGCGACGGTCAACCATCCGGCCACCGCAGTGCCTTGCTTCGATAACCGGCCATCGAGCGACAACACCAGATCGTCCGCGAGCGTGCGCTCGATCGCGAACAGCGTGCCCGCGCCGACCACGACCACGAGGATCAGGAAGGTGACGAGGAGCCTGTTACGGAGCGAGCTGCGCGTATCATACCCCGTCGCGCTTGGCCCGGTATCCAAAACCGTGGACCGTCTCGATCACGTCCGCCGCGGGGCCAAGGCTGACGCGGAGGCGGCGCACGTGGACATCGACGGTGCGCGTGTTGATGTCGCCGCGCATCTCCCAGACCTGTTCGAGCAGCTCCTCGCGGGAGAACACGCGGCCCGGATCGGAGACCAGCAGCTGGAGCAGCTTGAATTCGAGCGGGCGCAGCTGCGTGGGCACGCCGCCGATCCGCACGTCGTGGGTGACCGGGTCGAGCTCGATCGGTCCGACCTTCAGCACCGCACCCGGATCCCCCGAGGCGGGACGTGCACGGCGCTCGGCGAGGCGATTGGCCAGCGCGGTGACTCGGAGGACGACCTCGCGCACCACGAACGGCTTCACCACGTAGTCATCGGCACCGACCTCGAGCCCGAGGATCCGATCCTCCGCCTCGCCCTTCGCGGTCAGCATCAGCACGCCGACCTCGGAGGTCCTCGGATCCGCGCGGAGCTGCTTGCAGACCTCGTACCCGGAGGTGTCGGGCAGCATGAGGTCGAGCACCACGACATCCGGCTTGTGCTGGTTGACCAGAGCCACGCCCTCGCTGCCGGTGGGGGCCGAATGGACCTCGAAGCCGGCGCTGCGCAGGTTGAACTCGAGCAGCCGTGAAACATCCCGCTCGTCCTCGATGATGACCACGCGACGTTCCATCCCGGCGAGCATACCCCAGCGATACGGTGCGGTCACAGGGTGACCGTGAAGCGTCCGCGCGATACGCTGTCGGCGTGAGCACCTATGTCCTGGCGGTGGCCGTCCTCGCCCTGGGCATCGGGTGCTCGTCCCGCTCGTCGGGCTCGCGCAAGCTGCGGGTCGCCGCCGCGTCCGATCTCGAGAAGGCGTTCACGGAGCTCGGCAAGGAGTTCCAGAGCCGGAGCAACATCGCGCCGCAGTTCACGTTCGGATCGAGCGGTCTGCTGGCGAAGCAGATCGAGCAAGGCGCGCCGTTCTTCCTGTTCGCCGCCGCGAACAAGGAGTTCGCCGATGCGGCGGTCAAGTCCGGCCACTGTGATGGTGCGAGCGCACAGCTCTACGCGCGGGGGCGGATCGTCGTGTGGACCGCCACCGGCGGCCCTGCTCCCATCAAGCTGGCCGATCTGGCGAAGCCCGAGTTCAAGCGGATCGCGATCGCGAACCCGGAGCACGCACCGTATGGACGCGCAGCGAAGCAGGCGCTCGAGAAGGCGGGCATCTGGGCGGAGATCGAGCCGCGCATCGTACTCGGCGACAACATCCAGGCGACCATGCTGTACGCGAAGGAGCGCAACGTCGACGCTGCGGTGGTCGCGCTCTCGCTCGCGGTGGTCAACGACGGCGGGACGTCACTCGCGATCGATCCGTCGATGCACGATCCGCTCGATCAGGAGCTCGTGGTGTGCGGCACCGGCGAAGAGGCCGATGCGGCACGTCAGTTTGCCAACTTCGTGATGTCGCGCGAGGGACGCGAGGTCATGAGCCGGTACGGGTTCCAGCTCCCTCCCGGCGCGAAGCCCACACCATGAAGCCCGAGACGCTCGCTGCCCAGGCACTCCATGCGATCGACGCCGCCACCGGTGCGGTCGTCCCACCGATCCATCTGTCCACCACGTTCGCACGCGATGCCAACTATCAGCCCATCGGTCCGGTCTACGCCCGCGACGAGAGCCCGGGCCCCGTGCATGCCGAGCGCGTGCTCGCGGCGCTCGAGGGCGGAGCGGCGGCGATGGTGTTCGCGTCGGGCATGGCTGCAGCGTGCGCCGCGATCCGGGCGCATTGCCGACCTGGCGATCACGTGATCGCGCCGCGCGTCGGCTACTTCGCGCTGCGCGCGTGGCTCGAGCGATTCTGCGCCCGCTGGGGTGTCGGCCTGGACATCGTCGACACCACCGATCTCGCGGCGGTCAAGGCGGCACTGCGCCCCGGCACCACGCGCCTCGTGTGGATCGAGACGCCGGCAAATCCAACCTGGGAGCTCACCGATCTATCTGCGGTGGCCGAGCTCGCGCATGCTGCCGGAGCGCGGGTCGCCGTCGATTCCACCACGGCGACGCCGGTGCATACGCGACCGCTCGAGCATGGCGTCGATCTGGTGATGCACTCGGCGACCAAGTACCTCAGTGGTCACTCCGATTGCCTCGCCGGGGCGCTGGTCACCGCGAAGCTCGACGAGCCGTGGGCCGAGCTCGCGCAGCTGCGCCACGACGAGGGTGCATGCATCGGCCCGATGGAGGCCTATCTCCTGCTCCGCGGCATGCGAACGTTGTATGCGCGCGTCGAGCGCTCGAGCCGCACCGCGTACTGGCTCGCCGAGCGGCTAGCTGCGTTGCCGGAGGTCACCGTGCGTTATCCGGGGCTCAGCAGCCATCCCCAGCACGCGCTCGCGGCGAGGCAGATGCAGCGCGGATACGGCAGCATGTTGTCGATCCAGGTCGGCGGCCCAGGTCCCG
>JAYUVX010000260.1:0-4509 GCA_043753855.1 Myxococcales bacterium
GGCGCCTCGAGCTTCAGCGCCCAGGCGCCGGTCTCGTCCTCGTACTCCGATGCGATGTATCCGGACTTCACGCCGATGGTCACCGCCATCGCGTCCTTCTTGCTCGCGCTGTTGTACGCCTCCCAGCAGCCGACGAGCGCCAGCTTCTGGGCGCTCAGCGCCTCGGTCATGGCGCTGAAGCTCTTGGCCGGCTGTGGCACGGCGGTGACGGCCACGGCGAGCTTGTCGGTGGCGGGCCCCGCCGGCCCCTTCGTCAGGTAGAGATCCGCGGTCTTCCCGCCGCCGAGCAGCAGGGGATCGAGCCCGACCTCGGCCAGCGTTGCGAGCGCGACGAGTGCCTTTTCGCGGAGCGCGCTCGACGAAGGAACGGCGAGCAAGCAGCGGTGCAGCACGCGCGCACCGAGCTCGGCGTGATCCTTGTTCGAGCGAGCGGCGGCGAGCGCGGCGCCGTACGCGCAGTCGATCTCCGGGGGCAGCGGCACCTTCTCGGAGTCGTAGTGCCCGAGCGCGGAGGTGTACGCGGCGATCGCGGCTTCTGCCTCACCACGTCCTCGTGCCTGCGCACCGAGCGCCGCGAAGTAGTCGCCGACCGTGGAGCGCGCGGTACGGCGGCACATGTGCTCGAAGCAGCGCAGCTCGTCGGCACAGTGCATGCTCGCGCCGCAGCTCTCGTACTCCTTCGATTTCTGCTCGGGCCGGACCGCCGCGCTCTGCGGATCGGACGCGGTCGCCTTGGAGTCACATCCCGGAATGGATGCAGCCAGCGCGATCGTCGCGATGATCGAAGCCAGCCATGCCGACATTGCCCTCATGCCACGACGATACCGCGATCGCGACCGGCACGGTGGATACCCGTCGTCGCCGCAGCTCGAGGCACCAGACCCCGCCGCCAAGCACGAGGCCGACCGAGCTCGCCAGGGAGAGGTGCACACCGAGCAGGGCGCTGTCGGTGAGCGTCCATATCGCGAACCACAGGCTGCACACCGCGCCCATGATCAGCGCGGTCAACGCGATTCGCTGCTCCGCATAGCCGCGGCCGCCGACCGCCGCGACCAGCACCACGCCGAGGAACAGCTCGACGATCCCGATGGCTGGAGCGACCAGGAACACCACGAAGCCCGCGCAGGTGACGAGCGTTGCCAGCACGCGGAGCGCGACCACACTCGCCATCACGCCGCGCTGCGATCGCGCGAGCGCGGCGAACGCGAACACCAGACCGTACAGATACGGCGGCAAGAACGGCGGCAGCTCGAGCGGCAGCACCGTGGTCTCGCCGCAGCCCTTGAGCGCCGGCATGAACATGCAGAGGAACAGCAGGATGCCTGCGGTGCCGGTCAGTGGACGGTGGCGGCGGAGGTCGGCGTACGGACGCACGTCCGGAGGTTCGATCGCGCGAGCGATCGGAAACACATCACCCATGAAGCTCCCAGATTCTCATAGATCGCCGTCGGAGAATCGTCCGAAATTTTCTCGGCGCACATGTACACACGCGCGGCGCGATCGATCGCCGGGATCGCGCCGTCACACGCGAGAGATCGTGAAGTCGCTCGAGCTGCACGTCCGCTGCACGTCCCGAGAATGCGTCGCCAAGACGCCAAAACCTCCAAGGAGCAGCCTTCGACCGGACCACGTCGAGCTCGTCGCGTACGGGCGCCCCTGTGATGGGCGTGCATCCGAGCGCCGTCAGTGACGGCGCAGCAGCTCGCCGATGGT
The DNA here is from genome assembly GCA_043753855.1 of Myxococcales bacterium. Classification (GTDB taxonomy): domain Bacteria; phylum Myxococcota_A; class Polyangia; order Haliangiales; family Haliangiaceae; genus JABFXX01. The sequence continues at coordinate 1,714 of JAYUVX010000260.1, forward strand.
CTCGCGAACCTGCGGGTTGGTCTCGATCTCGTGGTGCTGGCGGAGGATCGGCAGGACGTCGGCGTTGTCCATCTGCGCGAGCGATTGATATGCGGCCTCGCGCAGGCCGCCGGTCTCCTGACGCAACACCATGACGAGGAACTCGCCCGCCTCGACCGTCTGGATCTTGCCGATCGATTGCAGCGCCGAGGTGCGCACCTGCGGATCGTTGCTCTCGCGATAGATCCGCGCAAGCGGATTGAACGCGTGCGGGAAGTGCAGGCCGCCGATCGCGACGAGCGCCGCCTCGCGGACCTGTGCATCGGGATCCGCGAGCGCCTTGCGGACGATCACGAACGAGCGCTTGAAGTAGAGGAAGCGCAGGGCACGCACGGCGGCGCGGCGGATCACCGGATCCTGGGCGGCGAACAGCTTCTCGAGCGGAGACAACGCCGCGTACGACTGCAGCTCGCCGAGCAGCTCGGCGACGTGGACGAGGGTCTCGGTCTCGCCCTCCTGCTTGCGGTTCTGCGCATCGGCGAGCGTCAGCAGCACGACCAGCGCACGGCGCCGGATCCCGTTCGGATAGCGGAGATCACCGAGGATCGAGGCGGCGACCGCATAGGGATCTCCATCCATCTCCCACTCGAGCAGATCGACGAACCAGATGTCCGCGTACGCGTGCTGCTGCTTGAGGTAGTCGGGGAGGCCGGGCAGCTCCACGGGCGGGGCGGCGAGGCCCTTGTAGCGCGCGGCGATCGTCTGAAATCGCTTCTTCGCCCGGTCGGGCAGCTCGAGGCCGGCGAGCTTCTCGAAGCACTCGCGAACGGCGGGGTAGTCACCGACCGCGGAATGCTGAGATGCGGCGGCGAGCAGCGCGTTCTCCGTCATCTGCACCGGCACGCCGGTCTCGGTGAATCGATCAGCACACCGCATCCAGGTCAGCGCGCTCTTGTGCTGGTAGTGACGGTCGTAGGGCAGACCCGCGCGCGCGGCGAACGCGGCGGCCTCCTGGTACAGCGTGGCAGCGGCGTGGAGCTCGGAGCGCTCGAGCGCGAGCTTGATGAAGTCCTCGTAGTACTGGAGGACATAGAACTTCAGATTGTCTTCGCGGAGCACGCGGATGCAGTTGACGTAGCCCTCGGCGAGGTTCTCGAACTGCGCGCTCTCCTTGCCGAGCTTCAGCAGGATTTGGAAGCAGTCGAAGGCGCGCTCGAGCTCGCCAGCGATCTCGAAGTCATCGGCGACCTGTTCGAGCTTGCGCTGGCTCTCGATCAGCGCGCGGCGCGCCTCGGGCGATCCTGCCTCGAGGCGCACGGCGGCCAGGCCGTAGTTGAAGTGGATCAGCGCGGCCTCGTAGGGGCGCTGGGCGAGACCGGCGGAGTGCACGAGCGCCTTCCACGCGGCGGTGGCTTCGGTAAACTGCTTCGCCCGCTCGAACGACACCGCCGCGTGCACCGGCAGCTTCGCCTGCTGGTAGAGCGTGGCAGCCTCGGTCCACTTCTTCTCGATCTCGGCGAGGCGCGCGCGCAGGGCGGTGTGCTGCTCGGCGGCGAGCTGGCCGCGCGCCATGTCGAAGTAGTGGAGATAGAGGTAGACGAACGCGGCCTCGCGCTGGCGGTCGAGGTGACGATAGATCTCGCCGAGCCGGCGCAACCAGTCGTCGTACTCGTAGTTGATGACGTGGGTCTGGCCGATCAGCTCGCGGTAGTGGCGCTCGGCATCGCCCCACCTGCCCTGCTGGACCAGGGCTTCGGCCTGATCAGCGGTGGATTCGATCGAGTTGAACGTGCGGCGAGCCATGTCACCTCACCACGCTCATCCGCTTGCTGACCGCCGGATCGGTCGATGCGGTCTCGGCGGCGGTTGACTGGGCCTTCCGGGTCTTGGTCGCGTCGCCGACGATGTCGAGCGCGCGACGCTGCCGCTCGGCGCGATTGGTCAGCACGTCGCCGGAGACGATCTGCTGGCGATCGAGCAACGACACGAACTCGGGGAGCTGGTCGCTCGACGGCAACACGATCACGCCGTACATGAACGCCTGCTGCTTGAGCGAGACGATCAGCTCGGGCTCGATGTGACACTGGCCGTGCGTGATCGTGTAGAGCACGACGCGGCGCTTCTGCTCGCGGCGCAGCCGGGTGACCTCGACGAGGAGCTGGCGAAATACCTTGCCGTAGTTGCGGCCGCGCTCGCTGCGGAAGCTCAGGAAGTACGGCACTGGCACCTGACCCGACCGACCGATCTTGACCGTCTCGTGGAGGCGCGAGTCGAAGAACCGCACCCAGATCTCGTCGCCTTCGAGCGTGAGCTTCTTGATCAGCGCGAGCGCGAGGCCGCGGGCGAACACCTGGCGCTGGCCGCGCATCGAGGCCGAGCAATCGATCAGGATGTACTGCAACCGGCGCTCGTCCTCGCGCGACTTCTCGCGGCCGTAGTAGAGCAGCTCGTTATCGACGATTTTTTGCTCGAAGATCTCGCGGTCGTACGCGAGCTCGGAGAGCACCATCGAATCGATGTTGCCCTTGCGCTCGATCGACGCATAGCCATCGACGGCGAACGTCTGCGCACCCGTGGAGCGCCGGGTCTCGAGCACGCTGGGGAGTAGATCGAGCGAGAAGTTCGCGACGTCGTTGGCCTCGGGCGAGCCGAGCGCGGCGAACAGATCGACGAGATCGATCGCACCGCCGAGCGCCTCCGAGCCCGATGCAGAGTCCTCCTTGAACAGGCCGAGCAGTCGGACCGTATCGAGATCGATCAACTCGACCTGCGTGTAGATGTGCATCGACTGCGCTTCGATGTGCTCGATGAAGCCCC
>JAYUVX010000261.1:0-13577 GCA_043753855.1 Myxococcales bacterium
CTGCTAACGCACTCGGCTCCTACCTTGGGTGGTTGGCGTGAAAGCGGTCTTCGGGATACGGGTGCTGGATCCGAGCCGGAGGTAGCCAGCGGTTCGCCAGACGATTCATCCGTTGCCAGTTGAGCCGATGCCGCTGGCTGCGCTGGCACAGGTGCCGACGCCAGTGGCGGATGTTCTCCGAACGGAACCGGGTCATGACCTGACTGTTGAGCCGCGTGAGATCCCACGCAGACGGCTCGGTACGGCCAAACGCGCCCCACGTCTCGTCGACCCATGCGGTGAACGCCGCGAGCACCGGCGTGAGCCTCGCGCGTGTCGTTACATCGAGCTCCGGCACATGCATGCCAGCGCGCGCGGCGACATATAGTGCGGCGCCATCTGTCGCGCGCCCGGCGCACACGCGCAGGAACGCAGCGGTGGCCGCGTCGTTAGTAGCGCCCGGGGTCGTGCCGAGCCTGACCGGAAAGGCCGCGCGGAACGCGTCGCGGACCGATGTTGCGATGCCCGCGCGCGCGAGCAACGCCTCGAATGTCTGGCCCGCCTCGACGCGCGTTGCGAGATCGGGAGTGAATGGCTCGCGCTCGACGACTGGCTCGAGGGGCGCATTCGGTGCGAGCGTCTCCATCGATCGGCCGACTGCTGCGGTCGTGAGCGGCGTGGTGCGTGACACGATGCGCACGAACGCGGGCGAGCCCGGCGGCGAGCACGACGTGGTTAGAATAAAACCGATCGAAGAAGATCCGCGCGTACTTGCCAACGGCTTCGCCTGGTTGCCGAGGCACACGACGTAGTCGCGGACTCCATCGCGCTTCGGCAACAGATACTGCACGAGCGCTTCGAAGATCTCCTTTCCGGTCGTCACACCCGTCCCGCGCACGCACTCGACTGGAGCGTGTCGCGCAGATGCAAGACGTGCCATTCGCGCTTGCGGTCAGCGCTCGCAGCGACCGCCAGACTTCGCGAACTCTCGGCAGTACGCATCGATCTCGGCCATCGCTTTGCGGATCGCCGGCGTCCATGCGCTTTTCGGGCAAAGCTCGACGACGGAGTGATAGCGGATGTCGAAGCGCTCGACACCATCCCCCATGCCCCAGCCGCACCCCGCCGGCTTCGAGTACTCGGCCATCGCTCGCGAGCACATCGACGCACTCCGCCGACACGAGTCACGGTAGCGCTTGGTGCAAAGGTCGTCGTACATGACCTTGAGGTCCGGCAACAAGGGCTTCCCGCTGCACGTCCCGTCGCTCGGATCGGCCTCGATCGCGCGCGCGCTCAGATAGCAGGCCTCGACCACGTCGCCGGTGCAGTAGGTCTGGTAGGCCGCCGCCGCGTCGAGCCGCTTCCCCTTGCGTAGTTTGCTGCAAGCGTCGCAGCGATCCGCTGCTCTGCGGGCTTGCGCGACGCCGTGCCCTCCTCGGTGAGATCGAAGTCCTTGTCGCTACAGGCACCCTTCCAGACGCCGAGGAGCTCGCCGTCGCTCGCGCCGGCGCTGGCCCTGCGCGTCGCGAGCGCGTGACATGCCTTGCCATCGCCCGCCGTGCAGCCGATGCCGAAGAGCTTGACGATCGTCGTATCGTCGGTCGCGCGCGTCGCGGCCTCGAAGCACGTGGTCTGGATGCCGGCCGTGCACTCGTCCGCGAGCAGCGTGGCGACGCGGGTGCGCGACACGGCATCCTCGCAGCGAAACACATCTCCTCCACGGCTCGCGGCGCGTTCCAGCTCGGGCCAACGCTGGGGGGACTGCGCCATCTGGATCGCGCGAAGCGACAACCGGATCGCGAGATCCCGGTGACTCGCGAGACGACGGACGTTGTCCCACGCGACAGAGTCGAGACGCTTGCAACCGTTCTCGAACAAGGCCTTCGGATCGAGATCGGTCGCGAGCTCGGGGTGCACCACGGCGAGGACCCCGAGGTTGTTGCAACTCGCGCCCTCACGCTGCGCGCAGGCGTCGGCGTACAGGGTCTTGGCGGTGGCAAGGTCGACCTTGCCGCCGCCGCCGAGGTGCGCGTTCATCGCGAGCTGGTGACAGTCGAACCGCTTCGTGCCGGCCGGGCATTTCATCGGGCTGGCCGATGCCGTCCACGCGATCGCGATCAACGCGAAGGGGAGAAATCGCATGGGTGCAGCAGGGTAGCTCTCTACTGGACGGGGCGCATTCTAATCGTTTCAATGTGGGCGCACATCGGGCGCTACTGATCGCACGTGACCGACCACGCCACGGTCACGGTGACGCAGCACATTCCTCGTAGTCCCCGGCATTCTCGGCGTCTTGTGTAGTGCGGCACCCCATCGAGCGCGTGCTGCGCCGGGCAGCCTCGGGTCGACGCGCGAACAGATCACGCCGGTGCGAGCGTGGCGCGCAGCCCGTCGACGAGCTGGGTCTGCGCGACGACGCCCAGCTGATCGCGCAGCCGATCCACGTTCGCGCGCGACTTCAGGATCTCACCCGACCGCGCCGGAGCATGCTCGATCGTCGACCGCCCGCCGCACAGCTCCACCACGGAGCGAGCGAGCTCCAGCACGGTGATCTCGTTCCCGGTTCCGACGTTCGCGATCAGCCGGCTGTTGCCATCCGACACCGCCGCGACGATCGCTCGCACGACGTCACCGACGTAGACGAAATCGCGCGTCTGCGAGCCATCGCCGAAGATCGTCAGCGTGCGCCCTGCCCGCGCGCGGTCCGCGAAGATCGAGATCACGCCCGAGTACGGGCTCGTGGGATCCTGGCGCGGTCCGTAGACGTTGAAGAACCGCAGCGCTGTCGTGCCCACGCCGTGGACCGACGCGTAGTAGTCGAGCGCGAGCTCGGAGGACAGCTTGTGAATGCCGTACGGCGAGACCGGCTGCCGCGGCGTATCCTCGCCGACGGGCATCTGCGTGACATCGCCGTAGACCGCCGCCGACGAGGCGAAGGCGACCTTGTTGACGTCCTGCGCTCGCGCATACTCGAGGACGTGCAGCGTGCCTCCGTAATTGACCTGCATGTCGACCAGGGGATTCGCCACCGAGGCAACCACCGACACCTGCGCGGCGAGGTGCACGATGCGCTCGACCGGGCCGTGCTTCGCCGTGACCGGCGCGAGCGCGGCGAAGATGCCGTGGGAGACGTCGCAGGTCACGATGTCGAGCAGGTCGTTGCCCGCGTGCTGCGCGAGGTTCGCGCGCTTGCCCGTGCGGAAGTCGTCGAGCACGCAGACGCGGTAGCCCGCGGCGATCAGCGCATCGACGGTGTGCGAGCCGATGAAGCCCGCACCGCCGGTGACGACTGCGAGCGACGGAGTGGAGCGAGCCATATGTCCACCCTACACGCGCGGTGATACGGTCCGGGTGAGAACACCATGAGAGTCGTGAAGGTCATCCAGATCGAGCGCACCGGTGGACCCGAAGTCATGACGGTCGCGGAGGTCCCCATCGGCGAGCCCGGTCCCGGTGAGGTCCGCGTGCGCCATCATGCGATCGGCGTCAACTTCATCGACATTTATCACCGCTCCGGCCTGTACCCGGTGCCACTGCCTGCGGGGCTCGGCAGCGAAGCAGCCGGTGTGGTCGAGGCAACCGGGCCGGGCGTCGATCACATCGCGGTCGGCGATCGCGTCGCGTACATCTCGAAGACGCCCGGTAGCTATGCCGAGGCGCGCGTGGTGCCCGCGATCTCGGCGGTCAAGCTGCCCGATTCGATCGACTTCGCGACCGGCGCCGCGATGCTGCTCAAGGGCCTGACGGTGCAGTACTTGCTGCGCCGCACGCGCGTCGAGCTCGCGCCCGGCGATCCGGTCGTGTGGCACGCGGCCGCGGGCGGCGTGGGCCTGATCGCTTGCCAGTGGGCGCGCTCGCTCGGGCTGCGGTTGATCGCCACCGCGGGGAGCGACGACAAGTGCGAGCTCGCGCTCGCTCACGGTGCCGAATACGCGATCAACTACCGGACCGAGGACGTGGTCGCACGGGTTCGCGAGCTCACCGATGGCAAGCGCGTGAAGGTCGTGTACGACTCCGTCGGCAAGGACACCTGGGAACGCTCGCTCGATTGCTTGCAGCCGCTGGGCTTGATGGTCAGCTTTGGCAATGCATCGGGCGCCGTGCCGCCGATCTCGCTCGGGCAGCTCGCGGCGAAGGGCTCGCTCTACGTGACGCGGCCGACCCTGTACGCGCACCTCACGTCGATCGAGGTCACCCGGCAGATGGCGAGCGAGCTGTTCGCGCAGGTCGCGGCGGGGATGAGGATCGTCGTTCACCGGCGCTATCCGCTGGAGCAAGCGGCGCAGGCGCACCACGACCTCGAGGCGCGCGCGACCACGGGTTCGATCGTCCTGATTCCGTGATGGTTGGCGCGCGGCGAGCTGCTGGCTAGTCGCGCCCGAAAGCCACGCGACCGAGCTGGCCGAGCAGCACGTCGAGCGCGACCTTGTTATCGCCGCCCTCGGGGACGATCAGGTCGGCCCAGCGCTTGGAGGGCTCGACGTGCTCGATGTGCATGGGCCGCACCGTCTGATAGTACTGATCGCGCACCGACTGGAACGTGCGGCCGCGCTGCTCGAGATCGCGGCGGATCCGGCGGATCAACCGGATGTCGGAATCGGTGTCGACGAAGATCTTGATGTCCATCTGCTCGCGCAGTGCCGGCTCGGTGAACACCAGGATGCCCTCGACGATCACCACGCGCGCCGGCTCGATGTGCCGGGTCTCGGTACGCCGCGTGTGCGTCGCGAAGTCGTAGATCGGGATGTCGACGGCCGTGCCCTCACGCAGGGTCCTCAGATGCAGCGCGAGCAGATCGCTCTCGAGCGATGCGGGGTGGTCGTAGTTGATCTTCGTGCGCTCTTCGAATGCGAGGTGCCCCTGATCGCGGTAGTAGGCGTCGTGCTCGATCGTGATCGCCCGGCCGGGCATCGAGGCGGCGAGCTTGTGAGCGACGGTGGTCTTGCCGGAGCCAGTGCCCCCGGCGATCCCGACAACGAGAGGACGCGTGGGCGCGGACATCGGCGGCGTTGTACTACGGGAGCGAGCCGAGCGACGACGAGACGATGCCGATCATCAACGTGGACAGCTTGCCGGTGATCTTCACGGTGCTGCGAGTGCGGGCGACCACCAGCTTGCCCACGGCGTCCGTGGTGCTCGCGAACAGCGGTTCGAGCTCGGGCTTGACCTTGGCCTCGAGGTCCTTGGCGGCGGCCTCGGTCTTGACGTCGGTGGTCAGCTCGAACGCCACACCCCACTCCGCGATCTGGAGCGCGCCCGCGGCATCACTCCCCCTCGGCAGCGGGTCGCCAGGCCACGCAACGCCACCCGTGCCATCGACGACGAACGTCGCGGCACGATCGGTGGGCAGCGTGGCGAGCAACGCCTTCGCCCGCGGGGTGAGCCCACGCCCGTTGGTGACGTTGGCATGGACCTGCGCTGCCGCGAGGTCCTGGCGCACGCTGATATAGACCGTGTTCGCGTCGAGGAACTCGAGCCAGCCGAGCTCGGGGAGCTGCAGCAGCTTGACGCCGTCGGTCATCGTGAAGGTCTGACTCTGACCGGCGAAGCACGCCTCGACATCGCTCTGCTGCCAGCGGCCGCGCACGATCAACGTGCCCTGCTCGCGCGACATGAAACCCGTCGATCCGAACGCGAACCACTCGGAGCTGCCGAGCAAGGTCTTCAGGCACGGCGGCACCGTCGCCATCATCATCGTGACCTTGGGATACTTGGCGAGGTTGTCGAACATGCGCGCGAACCGCTCGTCGCGCCGCAGCGGACCGACGAGCCCAGCAGCGAGGAACGAGGTATCCGCGGGGAGGTGTGGGATCGCCTTCGCGAGCTCCGCCTGCGCGACCGCGACCGACACCTCGGGACCCGACGTCGGCAGTGCAGCCGGCGGTCGCGGAGATGGCGTGCTGCCCCACGGATCTTCGGCGGCGGGCAGGGTGTTCACTGCCGGTGGCGGGATCGTGCGCACCGAGGCGACCGCTGTTGGGCTCGTGTGCTCACCGCGCATCCAGATCAAAGCGCCAGCTCCGAGCAGCGCGGTCGCGATCGCGGCGGCGACCCACGGCCACCGCTTCCGGGGTGGTGGCGCTGGCGCCGCGTCCTGCGGTGCGGGTGCCCACGCGAGCGGCGTCTTGCCGCGGTCGGTGGTGTTCTGGCGCTCGGCGAACCACGGCTTGTGCTCCGCGGTCACCGTCGGCTTGCCCGCGGGAGCTTGCGTGGCGGGCCTCATCCGCGCGGTCTCCGACGGCCGGGTCGGTGCAGCGGTTCCGGCAGCGGCGCGCACGGCAGCATCGAGTGCGGTCGCCGAGGTCGGCCGGTTCTGCGCGCGGGTCGACAGCGCTCTGCGGATCTCGACATCGAGATCATCGGGAACCTGCGCGAGCTCGACGAGCGGCCGCGGGGACAGCCGCGCTTCGGGATCGGCGAGGTCATCCCACGGCAGCCGCCCCGCGAGCATCGCGTACAGCATGACGGCCAGCTCGTAGATATCGGTGGCGATCGAGGCGGGTTGCCCGAAGAACCGCTCGGGCGCCATGTACGCCGGCGTTCCGCGCACGCCGCCGTCCATGGTGGTCGTCGAGGCCGGCGCTGCGAGCTCCTTCGCGATCCCGAAGTCGAGCAGCACGGCGTGCTTGGTCGCGACGATGAACACGTTCTCCGGCTTGAGATCGCGATGGATCAAGCCACCGTCGTGGAGCGTGGCGACCGCTGCGCACAACTCGCCGAACACCTCGAGCGCATGCGGCACGTCGAGCGGTCCGCGCGCGAGCACCTGCGCGAGCGTCTCGCCATCGAGCCGCTCCATCGCGAGGTACGGACGCGAGTCGGGCAGCTGGCCTACCGAGAGCACCTTGACCACCGCAGGATGCGTGATGGTCTGGAGTCGCTGCGCTTCGACCAGGAACTGCGCACGCACGCGCTCGCTGTCGGCGAGGTGCGGATGCAACACCTTCAGCGCGACCCGCCGCGGCCCCCACGTGGCGTCGTAGACGATCCCACTACCGCCTTCGCCGAGGACCGCGTGAATGCGGAACTCTCCGAGGGATCCGGGGACGGAATTTTCCATACGCGCGCCGCATCCTAGACGGCAGACGGCTCTCACGATAGCGGACAAAAAGACGGCCCACGCATTGCTAGATTCTTTGAGAAGCCGCGCAGGAGAACCCCTATGATTAGACTGGGAATCGCAGAAGATCACACCATCGTGCGTTGGGCGCTTCGAGAAGCGCTCGGCAAGGCTGACGACATCGAGGTCGTTGGAGAGGCCGGTACAGCCGCGGAAACGTTGGAGATGATCAAGAAGGAGCGCCCGGATGTGCTGCTTCTCGATATAAGCCTGCCGGACCGTTCCGGCTTCGATGTACTCACCGAGATGCGCCCCCTGGAGACGGCCCCGCTGGTCGTCGTGCTCACCTGGCACACGGAGCCGAGCTACGCTGCGCGGGCGATCGCGGCAGGAGCGCACGGCTACCTGAGCAAATCGGTGGAGCCCGCCGAGCTGCTCGCCGCGATCCGCGCAGTGAGCCGTGGCGAGCAGGTGATCCCCCCTGGCGTCGAGGCGCTGCTCGCGAACGGAGACGGTCACCCGGCGAGCGCGCTCACCGCTCGCGAGCAACAGGTGATGGAGATGCTCTCACGGGGCATGACCAACCGCGAGATCGCCGAACACCTGGAGATCAGCATCAAGACCGTCGATACGCACCGCGGTCACGTGCTGAAGAAGCTCGGCCTGCGGAACAACTCGGAGCTGACGCGGTTCGCCGTCAAGCACGGCTACGTCTCGCTCTGAGCTACCGCCGGGCGGGCTGCACCCAGGCCTGCTTGCCATCGCCGCGCGTCACGATGGCCCGGAGATATCCGGCGGCGGGGAGCTGGCGGCTTGCGGTGCGGCCCTTGACCTGTTCCACGCGGAGGCCGTTCTCGACGAAGTCGATCGTATAAGCCCCGCCCTGGCCCTGCGCGACCTCGACGACGAGCAGACCGGCGTCCACGCCGGCGCGATCGAGGACCACGCCAGTGGACGAGTAGAACCGGCCGGCATCGAGCGCGCGGAGGATCGCAACAGGGTCGCGCGCGGCTTTGACCACGACCCAGCCTCCGCCGGCCGGATACTTCGCCTTGCCGCTCTCGGAGTAGTCGTGAGCGTCATCCGAGGCGATGCCCCACAACGTGACGCCCTGCGTGAGCGCCGCGTCCCAGATCGTCTCCAGATCCGGGTGCTTCGGATCTCCCGCGTTCCAGGTCGCGAACGCGGAGTTCGCGATCTCCACCAGGCGATACCCGTGACGCGCGAGCTCGGCCAGGAGCGCGCCATTCATCCCCCAGAACCAGCTGGGGTGGTTGATCTGGGCGAGTCCGCCCAGCGCCCGCTGCTGCACGAGAGCCGCGTCGTACTTCGCCAGCCGCTGGCGCGTCTTCCGGTTCGCCCAGGTCAGCTTGCCGCTCACCCGGCCGGTGACGCCGAGCAGGTTGACGTGGATGCGGCAGTTTCCGCTCTCGTCGCCCGCGGGGATGCAGTTGGAAGGGTTGTGAGTCAGCTCGATCCCTGCGAGCACGAGCAGCGGCTTCCCCGGCGCACTGACCGCAGGCCCCGTCGACGGAGGCGCGGTCTTGTCGAGCTCGCTGATCTGATTGTGATCGGTGAGCACGATGAAGTCGTAGCCGCGGCGCTCGTACCACCGAATCACCTCGGGGATCGGCGTGGTGCTGTCGCCGGAGGGCCGCGCATGCACGTGCGTTGACCCTTTGAGCCAGACCTCCGGAGCTTCTGGAGTCACCGCCGCGACATCGAGACCTGGGCTGGCCTCGACGAGCGTCGTGGTCGCATCGAGCACGATCGCGTCGAGCGCCACCGGATCGAAGACCACGGCATCGATCGGGATCCCAGGCAGCTCGGTCGGTTGGGAGGCGGTGCGTGGCGACACATCGGGCGCGCCGCACGCGACGATAACGCACAGGCTGATCGAGAGACCTCGGAGAGTCATGGCGTCGTGGCCTCGTCGAGCGCGGCCGCGCCCGCGGGGGTGAGGTTGGTGACCGGTCCCCATGCGTGCTTGTTCCACTGCACGCGCAGCGCGAGGAACAGACCGAGGTTGTCCGTCAGCATCCGGCGCTCGACGGGCTTGCTCTGCGAGAGGTCCGTCGTCTCGTCCGGGTCGTCGACCAGGTCGCCGATGATCGCAACGCCCGCCTTGCCGACCCGCGCCTTCCACCGCCCGATTCGCATCGCGTGCGCGTACTCGTACATCGACGCGTACGACGGCGTCGGCCAGCCGCGGCCGATTCCCTGCGCGAGCGGCTCGAGCGGTTGTCCCTGCACGGTCTTCACCGCAGGTGCACCGACGGCCTCGAGCATCGTCGGAAGCAGGTCCACCGCCTCGGCGCCCTCCTCGATGAGCGTACCGCCGGGGAATCGCGCCGGATCGTGGATCAGCAGCGGCACGCGCGTCAGCGAGTCACGCAGTGATCCGCCGTGGCCGCACCGGCGATCCTCGAACAGCTCTTCGCCGTGATCGGCGGTGATCACCAGCATCGTCTGATCCCAGATGCCCCACGACTTCAGCTGCTCGACGAGCCGCCCGACCTGCTTGTCGTGATAGCTGACGGCCGAGTCGTAGATTGCGCGCAGCCGCTCGACGTCGGCGGGGGGCGGGATGATCGAGCAGCCCATCGAGCCCGCCCTGAAGCCGAGATCTTTCGCGGTGCCAAACTCCTGGAACGGCCCGCGGTAGGGCCCCGGCGAGTAGATCGAGATCCACGGCTTGCGGGCGATCCACGGACCATGGGTATCGATCGTGCCCATGAACAGATAGGTCGGAGCAGCGCGATGCTTGTCGAGCTGGCCGAGCGCGGCATCGACGATGGTCTCGCCGTAGATGATGCCGTTATCGATGTTCTTCTCGCGCATCAGGTTGCGGAACTCCTTGAACCCGCGGGCGTAGCCTCCGTCGGCGTTGACGAACCCGTTGCCGGTCGCCGCCGTGGTGAACAGGCCGGCCTCGGAGAGCTGGGTCGCGATCAGGGGAAGATCCGCGGGCAACTTCCAGGTGCCACCGACACCGGCGAGCCGGACGTTGTGGCGCGCCGGATAGACGCCGCTCCACATGCTCGAGTGACTGGTCTGCGACTCATTGCCCTGCACGTAGTACTGACGAAACACCGCGCTCGACTTCGCGAGCTCGTCGAAGTTCGGCGTCTGCGCGCGCGCACCCGGCGTGAAGATCGGGATCTTGTCGGCGCGCAGCGCGTCCATGACCCACAGGATCACGTAGCGCGGCGGTACGCCCGGCGGCTGCGCGACCGGTGCAGGACCATGCAGCGTGATCCGCGGTGCCGCGATCTTCGCGCGCGGGCAGCCGCGAGCCACCAGCGACAGCGCGACCACCTTGCCGGCCATCGCGGTGAGGTCGACGCGCGCCGCCGCCCCTGCGAGCACGCCACCCGCGAACGCATCGGCGCTCGGTCGCGCGCGGACCTCGATTGCGCACGGTGGCGTGACGTCGGCGACCAGGTGCGCACCATCGGGCACCGTGACGAAGTAGGTGACGCCGGCATCTTTCGCGAGCTCGAGGTCGCCCTTGGGATCGAACGCGACCGCGCTGCGCGGATCGCTCTCGCTCAGCTCGCGTGCGGCACCGAGGCGCAGCCACGCGAATGCAACCTTGCCCCTGCCCTTGCCGGAGGTCTCGAACACCAGCAGGTTCTCGCCGACCCCGAGCCGCCCGGGATCGATCGCGAACGCGATGGTCTGCCAGCCCTCGGCGAGCTCGATCCGCGGATCCTTGTTCGCAGGCCGGCCATTGATCTTCAGGGTCAAGCTCTGCGCGTCGGCGCCGAACACCCGCGCCGTGAGCTGCATCGTGGTTCGCGCCTGCTCGACGGTGAGCGGCAGCTCGAGGGCGGCGAGCCGATCCGCGGTCGCCGCACGCACGCCACCGACGGTCTGGCCGAGATGCCAGCGCGGTGCGGGCACGCCGAACTTCGTGTAGCGCGCGAACCCGACGTCAGCGGCATCGAGGATCAGCTCGCCATCGACGAACCGGTGCGCGGCGTGGCGGTTGTCGACCAGGCTCCACACTGCATGCTCGACGCGCGTTGGGGCCGGGGCGGCATCGTTCTCTATGACGGCGACGGCGACGGCGTCGGCGACACGCGTGGCATCTCGTGGCGCGGCGGCATCGTCGTGTGCTGGCTGCTTCTTGCTGCCGCACGCCGTCACCGCGAGGACGAGGACGAGAACGAGGACGAGAAACCTGCCAGGCACTCCACCCAGGCAGTAGCACGGCGCGCCTCGCCGCTCTAGTTCAGGGCAACAACGCGCGGTGGGTCGGGCGGAGACGTCGTCGAAGCGTCGCGCTGGTCAGCGCTTCGGCTTGTCGGCGCCGGGCACGAGCTTCGCGAACGGATTGTTCTATCGACGTTGAAACTCCACGGGATTTCGTTCCACTCCGTCAGCCACCGTCACTGTCAGACCAGCGGGTTACAACATCGTTAGGATGGCGCTCGGTGGGCAAAGCGGAGGCAAGAAGGGCGGGCGACCGTCTGGCCCCGATCTCGAGCAACGCCGCCGCAACGCCGCCGCAATCCGGCCGCTACTGCACCCCGAGCCGGTCGTCACGACCCCGAGCGGAGACATCGCCCACGGCCCGCTTCATCCGCTCCACTCGTGGCGACAGGCCGACCTCGGAGTCCGCGTGCTCCAGGGCGAGGCCTGGTTTAACGCGCGTCGCGCAATGATGCTCGGGTTTCGCGAGCAACTCGATCGCGTACACGCCCTCGTCGCGCTCGGCACGCCGCCGCGAGACATCGAAGCCACCTCGGCCGCTCTCGTCCAGGCGTGGCGTCACGCGCAGAACACGCTCCCGGATCGCGGAATGCCGCTCGTTGCGACGCTCCTCGCCGACGAGCTGGCCCCGCGCGACGAGACGGCGGGCAAGAAGGCGGTGATGTCGAACTACGCCGGCAGACCGTTCCGATATGCGACGTGGAAGGACGCCGAGATCGAGGCGCTCGCACGGCTTGGAATCACTGACCGCAACGCCATCGCCGAGGCCGACGGAATGCTGACGCCGGGGGCATACAAACAGCGCAAGCAGCGCGGCCGGCGCAGCCGGAAAACCGGTGACAGCACCCACTGACTATGTCACCGGTTCGAGAGTGACACTCTGATAGACAGCTATCAGGAACCACGTAGAACGGAACTGAAGGCAGCAACGAATCGCTGCACGGAGGTTCGCGATGCTGGTCCCTGTTTCAGAGCTGAAGATCAAGTTTCCCTGGTGGCCGTACAACCCTGACGGCACCTACCGGCTGATCCGCCTCGGGCGCCTCGGCGCCGTGAAGATCGGCCGCAACGTCTACTGCAACGAGCAGCTGCTCCAGGCGTTCATCGCGAAGCACACGGTGCAGCCGTGAGCCGCAGTCTTGCCGTGATCACGCGAGGCATCCGCGCGGCGCACGTGGATCTCTCGCGCGTGGACGCCGAGCTGGCCGAGGCCGAAGCGGCTGAGGCCGAATTGCGCAGCATGCTCGAGCGGGCGCGTGGCGACCTCGATGTCGCTCGAGCCCGAGAGGCAGCCGCACGCGGTCGCGAGCCCCAGCAGCTCAGGCTACAGCTCGGGACGGTGCAACCGTGAGCCCCCGCGCCAAGGGCATCGCCCATGAAGGCCGTGCGTTCCTCCAATCGCTTCTGGAGCTGCGTGAGTCCGACCCGGCCGCAGCCGCCTCGATCCGCCAGGCGCTCCTAGACGAACTGCTGGCGTGGTCTCGAGCCTCGCTGACTGCTCGCGCGCTGGAGCAATAGTCGGTGCGTGTCAACATCGACGACAAGATCGAGAACGATCCGCGCGTCACGCTCGCGGCTGCTCGCCTCGGGATGAACCGGTTCGAGCTCGTCGGCCGCCTCATCCCGGTGTGGATGGCCGCGTACCGCAACCGGTCGGCAATCATGCCGCGCCGCAACGTCGACGCCCTGGCGCAGCACCCGGGCTTTGTGGAGGCGATGATCGAGGAGGATCTCGCAACACTAGTCGGCCCCGACACCGTGTCGGTCCGGTTGCGTGGCGTCACCGAGCGGATCGAGTTCCTCGAGATCCAGGACGCCAAGCGCCAGAAGGCGAACGCCGCCAAGCGAGCGAAGGCGGGACTTCCCCCGGGACACCCCCCGGCGAGTCACCCGGGACTTCCCTACTCTCTTACTCTTACTCCTTCTCCTTCTCAGACTCCTGATCAACATCAGACACAGGCTCAGGATAAAGCGGCTGGCGCCGCTCGCCCCCTCCATCCCGAAGCTCTCCGTTTAGCTGGGAAGCTGCGCGATCAGATCGCGACCGCGCTGCCGGCCAGCAAGATCGCGAGGCTCTCCGGCAATTCCCTGGACAGGAGAGTCCGCGACTGGGCCGGCGACCTCGAGAAGCTGCAGCGCATCGACGGCGTTGCCTACCCGGATATCGACAGCACGATCGAGTGGGTGCGTACGTCGGAATTCTGGGCGCCGATCATTCAGAGCGGCGACGCCCTGCGCAGGAACTACGACCAGGTTCTGGCGCAGCGCACGCGGCCGACGACGACCAACACCAAGCACGTGGGCCGAGCTGCGCCCGCGA
>JAYUVX010000262.1:0-13569 GCA_043753855.1 Myxococcales bacterium
ACGGCAGTTTATCTCACGCTCGCGCAATTCGCCTTGCTGTCGATCTTGGTCGAGCGCATGGCGAGGGATCCAGAGGATCCCGCCGAGAGCCGCGGCTTCATCGACCTGCCTGCACTGCTCGGTCGGCTACCGCTTGCATCGACGGAGCTCGGCGAGGATTCGGTGAGACAGCTCGTGCGACGCGTGCGTCGAGTGCTCCGGACGGCGAACGTCCCGGGCTTGATCGAGTCCAGGCACGGCCTCGGCTATCGGCTCGGCGTCATGCCCGTGCTCCGACGAAATTAGCGCGAGCCGCGGAGGTCATCGGGCGAGCGGCAGGAAGACGCGAAACGTCGTCCCGCGGCCACAGGCAGACTCGACCATCACGGAACCGCCATGGCGCTTCACGATCCCGTGAATCACGGACAGGCCGAGTCCGGACCGCAGGCTCGCCGCCTTGGTAGTGAAGTACGGTTCGAACGCGCGCGCCATCGTGCTCTCGTCCATGCCCACACCGGTGTCCTTGATCGTGAGCTCCACGTAAGCGCCTTTCGAGGGGAGGTGGTAGGCCAGCGCAGGCGCACGCTCGAGGTGAACGACCTCGGCGGAGATCGAGATCTCGCCGCCGTCGGGCATCGCATCCTTCGCGTTGACGAGGAAGTTCATGATGACCTGATGCAGCTCGTCACGCGATCCACGCACGACCATCATCATCCCGATGTTGATGACGAGCCGGATCTGCCGACCTAGATGATGACGAGTCATCTGCGCGGTCTCGTCGATGACCTCGAGCAGGTTCACGAGGTCGTAGGCGGTTGGCTCGCGACGACCGAGGTTGAGGAGCCGGGTCGCAAGTGCGGTCGCTGCGGTCGCCGCGCTCTTCATGTCCGAGGTCACCTCCCGCAGCTCACTGGGGCCGGCGGGCAGCAGCTCCGAGAACGTCTCGAGTCCAGCTACGATGATCGTGAGGGCATTTCGAAAGTCGTGGGCCAGACCTCCGGCCACCGCGGCCATCGCTTCCACGCGCTGCAGTTGCTGCATGCGAGCTGCGAGCTGGTCGTAGTGGCCGAGGATCAAGATCGTGTTGCCGACCTGGATGCGATCCCCCAGCTTGACCTCGGCTTCGTCTTCGACCCTCGTTCCGTTCACGAACGTGCCGTTCGCACTCTCGAGGTCTCGCAGCCAGAGCCCGCCGTTCTGCGTGGACAGCTCCGCGTGGCGTCGCGAGACCTCGTTGCTGTGAAGTCACACCCCCGCGTTGCGACCGCGCCCGAGCACGAGAGGTTCGGTCGTCACGTGAAACGTCGTTTCCAGATCTTCGCTGGCGACACAGACGAGGCGCATCGAGAGCGCGATGGGGCCGGTCTTCTCGTTGAGGACCTCCACCGGAACGACCCCGGTGTGCTCGGTTCCTGCCCGGTCCCGATCCAGCGTACTGGCCATGCTCCCACGACGATACGGACCCCTCGTCGGGAGTCCATGATCGACAGGGTAACGGCACGGTGCGCAAGAATTGTCCACGTGCGGTGGTGCCACGATGTTCGTCGCGGGGGTAGGTCCCGGTGGGATGCGGGACCTGCCCCGGCTGTGCGAAGCTGGTACTCGCATGCGTTCGATGGTCCTGGTTATCGGCTCGCTCGCAATCGCTGCGTGCGTCGAGCCGGGAACGGTGTCCTGCGGCGACTTCGTCTGCGCGTCGGGCTCGCGTTGCATGAGCACCGGGATCGAGGGGCGTCCGCCGCGCTGCGTGTCCGCGCAACAGCAGCTGGATTGCGAGGGTTCGCAACCGCTCGCGACGTGTGCGTCGGCCGGCCGGTGCTACCCGCTCGTCGAAGGGCTCGCATGTCTCGACGCGGGGTGCGGAAATGGCTTCGTCGATCCCGCGGAGCAATGCGACGACGAGAACAACGTGTCGCTCGATGGGTGCTCGGGCGACTGTCGGTCCGACGAGACCTGTGGCAACGGCGTGATCGATCCGCTGCTCGGAGAGCGCTGTGATGACCACAACCACCTGTCCCACGACGGCTGTGCGAGCAGCTGCGCGAGCGAGCTGCCGTCGTGGATCTCCATCGGGGAGCCGGGCTTACGTGCGCTCGGTGGTCACGCGGTCGCGTATGACGTGCGCCGGGGTCGCCTCGTCACGGTGGGTGGCCAGATCGATTCGGGCTGTCTGAGTTGCGATCTACGAAACGATGCGACGATGGAGTGGGACGGGGCGACGTGGAGCACGGAGGTTCGCGCGTTGTCGCCGCTTCCTCGGGTTGGCGTTGCGGCCGCCTATGACCGAGCGCGTGGTGTCGTGGTCGCGTTCGGCGGCGCCGGTGATCTCGCAGATACCTGGGAATGGAATGGCAGTGCGTGGCGTCAGCGCATCGAGAACGGGCCGGAAGGCCGCACCGAGCCGGCGATGACCTATGACGCTCGTCGCCGCCGCGTCGTGCTGTTCGGCGGATCGAGCGACGCCAAGAAGTCGGTCGCCGACAAGATCTGGGAGTGGGACGGCGTCACGTGGACTGCGATTCCTGCCGGCGCGGTCGGAGACAGCGTCAGATCTGTCCTCGGCTATGACGATGCGCGAGGCGTGACGATCCTCGCGACGCATTCGGGCGCGCCCGGTAGCTCGACGGCGGAGCTCTGGGAGCGCACCGACCGAGCGTGGATCCACGCCGCCTCGCCGCCGTTCGCGATCTCGGAGCTGGTGTTCGACCCGGTGCTCCGTCGGGTGCTGGTGATCGATACGGATCTAGGCATGCACACGTGGGACGGCGCGCTCCGCGATCTGCCACAGCGCCTGCCTTCACGGTTCTCGGGTCGCATGGCGACCGATGCCGTTCACGGCAAGGTCCTCGCGTTCGGAGGTCCGATGCTGCTGGAATGGGACGGATCGAGCTGGACCGCGCCACCCGCTCCGTCCACCAGCCAACCGACACCTGGCCAGGGCGCCGCTGCCACCACCGATACGACGCATCGACGCGGTGTGCTCTATGGCGGCAGCGCGGATTCGACCGGTGAGACGTGGGCGTTCGATGGCCGTGCCTGGGCGCGCGTCGCGACGAGCGGCCCGGGTCCTTCGAGCTCTCACGCCGTGGCGTATCGCTCCGCGGGTGACGAGGTGATCCTGTTCGGTGGAATCAAGGGCACGGGCCTGCGTGGCGAGACCTGGGTGTGGAACGAAACCAGCTGGCGCCTGGCCGCCAGCACCGGTCCAGCTGCCCGACAAGGAGCCGCGATGGCGTATGACCCTCATCGCGACCGCATCGTGATGTTCGGCGGATCGACGGACCCGGCACCCCGCACGGCGTCTCCGTTCTCGACGCCGTGCGCGTGCCCGGATGCCTCCACGTGGCAATGGGACGGCACCTCGTGGACGGCCACCGCGACGGGGACTTCTCCGCCTGCGCGTCGCGATGCCGCGATGGCGTACGATCCGATCACGCAGAAGGTCGTGATGTACGGCGGGCAAGTCGGCAACACGTTCGCGAACGACACCTGGACCTTCGACACCGCGCTCGGTGCCTGGCATCAGGAACAGCCGCTCGCCTCGCCGTCCCCTCGGGTCGCCGCCACGCTGACCTGGGACGCGGCGCGCGGACGCCTCGTCCTCATGGGAGGCTTCCAGATCGACGGCGTCGCGCGCGTCAGGCTGATCGCGACGGACGAGATCTGGGAATGGGACGGTGTTCGCTGGATCCGACAGTTGACGACCGACCGTCCGACACCGCGCGGAGCCCATGCGGCCTTTGCATCACCCGACGGGGCCGGCGTCGTGATCGTCGGTGGCGCGCAGCCGGTGGGGACCGTCCTCACCGACGTCACAGAACCACCTCACGCGATCCGCTGGATCTCGGAGGCGACCTACGAGACGTGCGATGCGCGGCTCGACGCCGATGGGGATCATCTCGCGGGCTGCGCCGACCCGGATTGCTGGGCGAGGTGCACTCCAGATTGCTCGCCGAATGCCACCGGGTGCCCGACCTCGAGTCCGCGGTGCGGCGATGGGCACTGCGACGTGCTCGAGACCGCGCAGATCTGCGCCGCGGACTGCGGCGTGGTGACGACCTGTGGCGACTCGATCTGCGATGGCTCCGAGGTCTGCTCAGCCGATTGCCCGTGACGCGCGCTGCGGCGGTGACGGCGGCGCGACAGCACGAACCTGTAGGTGGCCCTCGTGGGCAGCCAGGTCGCGGCAACGTTCGACGCATGCGCTCTCCTCGATGAAGAACGCGTTGCACAAACAAAACCGGAGAGGGGCCGAGCGAAGAATCTCAACCGTCTTGCCCGCTTCACCGTGATGACGCGGGACGTAGACGTGGGAGTGCGTGACCGGTTCCGGGTAGTCTGCCCCCGCGATCTGTCGTCACTGGCTCGCCAACTATCTGTTCAGTGGCAGTGGTCGCGCGGCACGTCCTCTGCAAGCATCCAGCGAGATGCGCTTGATCGTGCTCGTCGCGGGTGTCTGCGGCTGCATGGTCGGGGAAGACCCGATCGTGTCGTCGCCGCTCGCGCCCACGATCCCCGCCGACGTGTTCGTCACGCTCAAGGAGCCCGCTGCCGCCCACGCGGAGTTGTGCGATCACGATCCCGCTGATCTCACGTTCCCCGACC
This sequence comes from Myxococcales bacterium, assembly GCA_043753855.1. GTDB lineage: Bacteria > Myxococcota_A > Polyangia > Haliangiales > Haliangiaceae > JABFXX01. The sequence continues at coordinate 4,585 of JAYUVX010000262.1, forward strand.
GCGCGGATCGGATCACCAACCGGTTCTGTCAGGACGCGAAGGGCAAGGTGGTGCCGGAGCCGCACAGCCTCGCCGATCTGATGCACGTGTTGAACCTCGGCTTCGTGAACCCGACCGACGGCAACGGCACCGGCGGCAACCCGGCGTTCGCGATCCTCGGGCACTCGTCGGCGTTGACCGCGCGCAAGGTGTCGTCGATCACGCCGACGGTGTTCGTGTTCACGCCGCTCGATGCCGCCGGCAAGCCGCCTCCCGACTACATGTTCCTGGCGTTCGATCCCGGCGAGCCGTTCGTGGAGGTCGCATCGTTCAGCCCGGCCGACCAGGCGGTCAACTTCTACCTCGTCCAGTTCGACAAGGCCTGCACGCACACGGCGCAGGGCTGCGGGCCGGACGATCTGCTGACCAGGAAGCAGACCGAGGGCTGGAGCAACATTCGGATCTACGAATCGACCACGGCGCTGAACAACACGATCGCCGACTGCCGGCAGTGCCACATCGGCACCGGCAAGGACGTACCCGACACCGGCGATCCGCTGATCCTCCGCATGCAGGAGCTCGAGGCTCCGCACACGCACTGGTTCTCGCCGACCACCACCGGCGGCAAGGCGCTGCTCACCGACTTTCACGCCGCACACGCGCGCGATGACTACGGCCCGATCCCCGGCGCGCTGGTCGACAAGTCCGATCCCGCGCTGATGGCGAAGTTCATCATCGCCGCCGGGTTCGCCGATCAGCCCAACGCGTTCCACTCCGCGGCGATCGAGCAGGAGGTCGCGGTGCGGGCGCCGCGGCAGCCCGCGGTCAACATCCCGAGAGGCGCGAGCGCGACCTGGGACTCGACCTTCGCATCGGCGACCGCGGGCAAGTTCATCCCGGCGCCGTATCACGACGTCAAGGTCACCGATCCGGACAAGCTCGCGCACATGACGAACCTCTACCAGGCGGTGCGCGCGGGTGCGGCGCTGACCGAGGACACGCGCGACGTGTTCCTCGACAGTGGCCTGGTCGAGATGGGCTTCGCGCCGCCGGCCGAGCTCGACGGCACGAAGCTGCTGGTCCAGCAGTGCCAGCAGTGCCACCACGCGCGCCTCGATCCGACGATCTCTCGCGACCTGTTCCTGGTCGATGACCTCGCGCAGATGAGCCGCACCGAGAAGGACCTCGCGATCGAGCGGATCCAGACGCCGACCGACACCCGGCTGACGATGCCGCCTCCGCTGTTCCGGACGCTGACGGCGCGGGATCGCGATCTGATGATCGCCGAGCTCCGCAAGTAACCGGCTCAACGCGCGGACGTGCGCCGCCCGGCTCGTGCGGCGAAGGCGTCGAGCGCCGCGAGGACCTCACCTCCTCTCTGTACGTGATGTGAAGCCACGGGTAGCGCTAGCCTCAGATAGCGAAGTAAGTGAAGTCATGCAGGCTGCAAGCGTCAGCTAGCCAGGTCACGCGGGACCGGCTACTCGCTCCTTGCTTCGCGCGTGTCCGCCGTCGGCACGCTATCTCCTCGGCTTCGGGTACAGCCTTCAGACCGCGTGCTTGCAAACGTCAGACACGCGCGCTGGGGCGAGCTCGATGCCGGTGGCGTCACGTTTCCGCAGTGGAGTGCTGCCTTGAAAGGTCGACCAGTTCCGGCAGCGGCCGGCAATGTCGCAGCGGCGCGTGGTCGCCATGCAGCGAATCAGCTCGCTGAACCCTATGGTTCTGTCGATGAGCTCAGCAAAGCGTCGTACATCCGTCATGCATCCAATCGCTTGGCACTCCGCGGGAGCACTGGCGATCGCGTTCGCCACCGCCTGCGTCGAACCAGCGGCCGACGAGCACGTGGAAGCCGCCGAAGCCGGGCTCGGCGGGTTCGCGCAGAATCCAACCCCCGGCAGCGCCGGCCTTGGTGACGCGCTGTACGAGACGCTCGGCAATGGCGGCTACGACGCGATCCATTACCTGGTCGACCTACGGTACGAGACCGCGGCCCCGACGCAGGCGATCGATGGCTCGGTGACGATGTTGGCGCTCGCGACGCAGTCGTTGTCGTCGTTCAACCTCGACTTCGGCGGCCAGTCGGTCGGCACCGTGACCGTGAACGGTCGCGCGGCGACATGGCACCGCGATGGCGAGGAGCTCGTGATCACCCCGTCGAACCCTCTGTACTGCGGTTTACCGTTCCTCGTTCGCGTCGAGCACTTCACGGCCACACCCGGCGTGCCTTCGGCGAGCGACCTGCTCGCCGTCCCGTTCTTTGTCACGCCGGACGCCAGCGCGTGGGCCGGCCAGCCCGCCGGCGCGCATCGGATCTTCCCCTCCAACGACCACCCGCGTGACAAGGCCTCGTTCACGTTCCGTCTTGACGTCCCAGCCGGTACGACCGCCGTCGCGAACGGTACGTTGCTCACCCGGTGGCCGGCGCGTGACCGGGCGGTGTGGTGGTACGAGCAGCGCCAGCCGATGGCGACCGAGCTCGCGCAGGTCGCGGTCGGTGACCTGAGCGTGATCTCGCGCGGCAAGCACGGTGGCGTCGAGGTGCGCGACGTGGTGCCGACGCGCCTCGTCGGCGACCTCGGGCCCAAGCTCGCGGTCGAGCTCGGCCACATCGACTGGATGGTCGAACGCGTCGGCGACTACCCGTTCGACACGTACGGCTCGCTGGCGCTCGATACGTCGCTCGGGTTCGCGCTCGAGACGCAGACGCTGTCTCTGTTCGAGGTCGCGTTCTTTGCCAGCGCAGAGGCTGCGTACGCGCCGATCATGGTCCACGAGCTCGCGCACCAGTGGTTTGGCAACAGTGTCGCTCCTGCGAACTGGTCCGATATCTGGCAGAACGAGGGGCACGCGACCTGGTACGAGCTCACCTATCGAATGGCGCCAGGTTCCCCCGAGCTCGAGCGTCTCATGCAGCGGGTGTACAAGTACGGGGACCAGTATCGCGCGTATTACGGCCCGGTTGGCACACCGCGTAGCGGCGCTGCGGACGACGTCTTCAGCCCGAACGCCTACTACGGTGGCGCGCTCGTCCTCTACGCGCTCCGTCAGCAGGTCGGCGATGTCAACTTCCGCGCGATCGAGCGCGCATGGGTGACCGAGTACCGTGGCCGCTCTGCGTCGAGCGCCGACTTCATCGCGCTGGCGTCACGAGTTTCGGGGCAGGACCTCACGGCGTACTTGAACGAGTGGCTGTATAGCGACGCGACCCCGTCGATGCCAGGCCACCCCGACTGGACGGTCACGCCGGTCCAGCCGGTCGCGCCGAGCGCGCGGATGGCTCGCCCGACGAATGCCGAGCTCGAGCGCATCACGGGATTACCGCTCCCCGAGTCCGAGATCGAAGAGCACCGCATGCACCTACGTCGCTGATCCGCACCGAGGCCGAGACCGCGCGAGCGCGTTAGCTGATGTAGTTCCGTTCGAATCGCTCGTCCGTTGATGAGATTCGCGACTCGATTCGAGTTGGGTCCGCGGGTATCGAGGGTGGTTGGCCCGCGAACATCCGCGGCCACGTCGAACCGAGCTTTGGATCATCAGGCCGCGGAGCGTGCGGGTTCCACAGCCACGCCCATGACGCATCCGGCGCCGATTTTCGTCTGCGTCCGTGCGGTTGTCGAGCCACGTGATCAGGACGCGGAAGCAAGCGCAAAAAAGCTCGCAAGCCTAGGTCGCGAGCACCGAAAGGAGAAAACGGGGAGAAAACGTCAGCAGCGTCAGCTATCTACGCGAGAAGGCGGCGGCTTGAGTCCGTACTTCTCCATCTTGTAGATCAGCGCGCGCCGAGACAGCCCGAGGCGCCGCGCGGCGCGGGTCTGGTTGTTGTGATCGGCCTCGAGCGCCGCGACGATCGCGGCACGCTCGACCTCGGCGAGGTGGCCGCGCACGTCGGAGGAGCGCGCGACCGGGCGGACCTGGTAGGCCGCCTCGTGCAGCCGGTCCGGAAGATCGGCCGCGGTGATGGTCTCGCTCGACAGCACGAGGGCGCGCTCGATCGCATTGCGGAGCTCGCGGACGTTGCCGGGCCAGGCATACGCGGAGAGCGCGGCGCGCGCGTCGTCGGTGAACTGTGGCGCGCGGCGGCCCTGCTCGGCGGCGGCGGTGCGGGCGAAGTGCTCGGCGAGCGGCAGGATCTCGGTGGGCCGATCGCGCAGCGGGGGCACGACGATCGTGAAGCCGCCGATCCGGAACAGCAGATCCTGACGGAACCGGCCGCTGCGGACGTCGCCGTCGAGATCGCGATGGGTGGCGGCGATCAGGCGCGCATCGGTGGCGACCTCGGTGGTGCCGCCGACGCGGGTGATCACCTTGCGCTCGAGCACGCGCAGCAGCTTGGCCTGCAGGGCGAGCGGCATGTCGCCGATCTCGTCGAGGAACAGGGTGCCCCCATCGGCCGCCTCGAAGAAGCCGATCTTGCGGCGGTCCGCGCCGGTGAACGCGCCGCGCTCGTGACCGAACAGCTCGCTCTCGAGCAAGGTCTCGGGAAGTGCGGCGCAGTTGAGCTTGATCAGGGGACGCTCGCGGCGGCTCGACTTGCGGTGGATCGCCTCGCAGACCAGCTCCTTGCCGACGCCGGTCTCGCCGAGCAGCAGCACGGTCATCGCGGTATCGGCGATCCGGGTGACGAGGTTGTAGACCCGCTGCATCGCCGGATCGCTCACGACCGGCGCGTGCGGCACGATGGTCTCGGCGCGCGGCAGCTTGCCGGTACGTAAACCGCTGCGCAGCTGGGACATCAGGGTGTCCACGGTGGTGCCGTCGTCGGGACACAGCGCGCTCGATGCGGTGGCCGGAACGTTGGTCGCGCGGGCGAAGTCGAGCGCGCGCTGGATCGCAGCGGCGCCCTCGGCGCGGCCGAGCTCGGGCAGGATCACGAGGTAATCGTCGCCGGCGTCCTCGGCGATCACATCCATCGGGCGCAGGGTGGCGGCGATCGAATCGATCACGGCATCGTTGGCGACCCGGATCATCGCCACGGTGACCGATCGGTGATAGCGGACCGCGCGATCGACCTCGGCGGCCAGCCGCGCCTCGCCGGCGGCGGTATCAGCCACCGCGGCCGGGCGGCGCAGCGCGCTGGACACCCCCACGATCGCCAGGATCGGCCCGACCGAGACCTCGTCGCCGTGCGCGAGCTCGCGCGGGCCTTCGAGCTTGTCGCCGTTGACCCGGGTTCCGTTGCGGCTCCCGAGGTCCACGATCTCGATGACGTCTCCCGTGCGCCGCACCTTGGCGTGCATCCGGGAGACCTTCTCGTGGTCGAGGTTGATGGTGGCTCCGCGCGATCGGCCGAACGTGACGTCCACCCCGTCGGGGAGGTCGACCACGCGGGAACCGGCGTCATCGATGTGGATGACGAGGAAGGCGCGCGGCTCGGTGGCCACCGCCATCTCGGTGACGCCCGCTTGAGTCTGAGGCTCGGTGCCCATACGCTTGTACAGATCGTGCACAGTCATCGCTTTCTGCGCAGCTCCGGCGCGCACAAAATCGCGACGTTGCGCCCGGATCGGAGGTGGTCCCTGCGTTGCACCAAGGTTCGTGCCATGCGTCTTCTTGCCCTCGTCGCGGTCGTCTGCAGCGCAGGCTGTGGTGGCGCGGGTGGTGGGACAGGCATCCCGGATGCGAGCTCGTCGAGTGACGCCGCGTCGGCGAGCGATGGCTCGCCGCAGCTGCATGGCCTGCTGGTGGCCTGGCGCGCCATGCCGATGCTGCCCGGCATGCTCAAGCCCGACCTCAACGTGACGAGTGCGACGTTCCAGGTCGCCCGCCTGCAGGTGATCGGGGACAACGGACAGCCGCGGACCACGAGCTCGCTGGCCGTGGCGTGGACCGAGGCCGCCGGCGGAGATCCGCCGACGATCGCGTTTTCGTCGGCTCCGAGCGGGCTGTACTCGCAGATCACGATCAACCTCGCCGCCACGCAGGGCAACAGCTACGAGATCTTCGGCACCGCGAAGGTCAGCGGCACGGTCGAGTCGTTCCACATCCACGACGACCAGGACCTCGATGTCGACATCACCGGTTACACCGTGGCGTTGCCTCCTGGCGGCGATGCCACGACGACCGTCAAGCTCGACCTCAAGGACGCCATCGATTCGGTCAACTATGCGCAGCTGCCGGTGAGCGGTGGCAAGCGCGACCTCGGCCCGGCGGATCCGCAGATGGCGAACTTCCGCGCCAAGCTCGACAACGCGTTCCGCCGCTGATCAGGCGAGCCGCGGATGGCCGGTCTCCAGCGCGAGCCCGCCGTCCGAGCCAGGCGTGGACGTAGTTCTCGAGCACCTTCATCCACAGCGTGATCGACGGAGACAGGTCGGCGTCCCTGGCCGCGCCGGTCGAGTGGAACAGCGACTCGGCGGTGCGCATGCTGTCCGCGGCGCTGGCCTGACCATGCTCGAGGCGCACGCGCAGGGTCCTGGCACTCGGATCGTCCATCATCCAACCACGGTAACACCGGGCCGATGTATAGAGGCGCCGCCGTGACTGCCCGCTACCTCCTGCCGATCACCGCCTCCGACGCCGACATCGACGAGCTCGGCCACGTCTCCAACCTCGTTTACCTGCGCTGGGTGCTCGACGTCGCGATGGCGCACTCGCGGTCGCTCGGCTGGGACCACGCGCAGTACCGCGCGCTCGGTGCGGTGTTCGTCGTGCGCCGCCACGAGCTCGACTACCTCGGTCCGGTGACGCTCGGGCAGACCTTGCGTGCCGAGACCTGGGTTGACAGCTGGCGGGCCGCATCCTGCGTGCGCAAGACCGAGCTGGTCCGCGACGGCCAGGTGATCGCCCGCTGCGCGACGACGTGGGCGATGATGTCGTTCGCGAGCGGACGGCCGATCCGGATCCCGGAGGACCTCCGGGCGCTGTTCATCGGCGCGGCGAGCTGAGCGCGCGCTCGACGGCGGCGGTCAGCAAGATCGGCTGCTCGAGCAGCGCATCGTGGCCCGACCCGGGAATCAGCTCGACCGGCGCGGCCAGTGCGCGCGCGATCGCGACATAGGTCGGATCCTCGGCGCCGACGATCAGGTGAAACCGATCATCGATCGCGCCGCGATAGTCCGGCATCTCCGCGAGCCCCATGAACTCGAGGCTGCGCGCCAGCTGCTCGGGATCGAGCGCGAGCCGACGCGCGCGGCGGGCGAGCAGGGCGAGCTCGGAGGCGCGCGCCTGGGTGGCGAACAGCGGCTGCGCCTCCCAGGCATCGAGGAACGCGGGCAGCCCCTCGCTGCGGAGCATCGCGGCCCAGCGTGCATCGCGGGCGCGTCGGGCTGCGCGGCCATCGTCGGCGATGCCGGGATTTCCGCCGACCAGCACGGCGCGCCGGACGTGGCCCGCGACGACGAGGCCGATCGCGACGCGGGCACCGAGCGAGTACCCGACCACGGCCTCGCACGGTCCGAGCGCGTGAGCGATCGCCGCCAGGTTGTCGTCCCAGGTCGCCGCGACCGGGCCGCCGCCATGGCCGGGCAGCGCGAGGCACGCACCCTCGACCACGCCCCACACCGCGGGCGAGCCCAGGAAGCCGTGAAGATAGCCGATCACACGAGCGTCGTCGGAGGAGCGACGACCAGCTTGATGAACTCTTCGCGGGTGGCGAGCTCGAGGAACACGCCGCGCACACCACTCGTGACGAGCCGCGCCTCGTGCGCACCGACACCGCGTGCCGCCATGCACATGTGCAGGCCCTCGATGTAGACCGCCGAGCCCTGGCTCTGCAGATCGTTGTGCAGGATGTCCGCGAGCTCGTGCGTCAGATCTTCCTGGAGCCGCGGCGCCCGCGCGATCAGCCGTGCGAGCCGGGACAGCTTCGACAGGCCGAGCACCTTCTCGGTGGGTATGTACGCCATCGAGATCCGGTAGATCACCGGCAGCAGGTGGTGCGGGCACATCCCGAAGCACGTGTTGTGCTTCGAGATCACCATCTCGGTGTACTTGGCCGGGAACGTCTTCGCGAGCAGCGCGTCGATATCCGCGCGCACCTGCTTCTGATCGTGGATCAGCTCGTGGAGGCCTTTCGCCGCCCGCTTCGCGGTGTCCTCGAAGTTCGCGTCGTGGACGTCGAACCCGAGGAGGCCGATGCCTTCGAGGATCTTGTCGTAGCCTTCGGTGAAGAGGGCGAGGGCCTTGGGATCGAGCTCCATGGGGTGTCCTTGTACGTCGTCAGGATGGCTGCCGTGGCGGCTGCGATTCCGAGCCTACGCGCGTCCGCGATCGGCACTGACGTGATCGCGTCGTAGCCCGGATCAGCCGGCTGAACAAGCCGCCCCGGCATCGCACCGCGCACCACGGTGACGCGCAGCCGCCGATGCGACAGCGTCTGGTCATGATGTGCGACGGGCGCACGATCGATCGACACGTTCATCGCCTCTGCGATCTTCAGTGGCGGCAGCTCCCACAGTCCGCCGAACAGCCCCTCGGGCGTGCGGCGCACCAGCACGACCGCGCCGGCCTCCGCGAGCCACACCAGCGTGCGTGCGAGGATCGGGAGCTCGTGCTGCTGCTTGCGCGCGGGAACCACCGGTAGCTCGTCCTGGCGGCCGGTCGCGTTCGCGATGCATAGCGCCGCGAGCGGGCAGATCAAACAGCGGGGCTGCGTCGGCGAGCACACCGTCGCGCCGAGCTCCATGAGGCCCTGGTTGAGATCGCCGGGTGCTGCGCGCGTCGGCAGCGCGGTCATCAGCTCACCGGCGCGCGACCACAGCGCCTTCTGACCCGCGCTGGACTTGATGTCATGGGTGATCGCGAACACCCGACCGAGCACGCGCGCGACGTTGCCATCGACCAGCGGTGCGCGCTCGCCATACGCGATCGACGCGATCGCACCCGCGGTGTAGGGACCGATGCCGGGGATCTCGCGCAGCTCGCAGGCACGGCGGGGCAGGGCGCCCTCGAAGTCGGCGACGATCGTCCTGGCACCGGCGACCAGGTTGCGGGCGCGAGAATAGTAGCCGAGGCCTGCCCACACGGCGAGCACGTCATCGAGCGGGGCGCTGGCGAGCGCGTGCA
>JAYUVX010000263.1:0-13553 GCA_043753855.1 Myxococcales bacterium
CCGCGCAGCTCCGGTGATGACGATCAGCTTCGCGCGCGAATTGCCGATCGCACCCTCGCGAGTCCAGCTCGTGGGGGCAGTCGCCATGCCATGCGCCTCGACCCACCGGGGCAGATCCGGCAACCCGAGTGTCATGGCTTCTTGGCAGGTAACCCGCGCAGGTAGCCGATCGCGGCCTTGGCGTCGTCGAGCAGGCAGGTGCTGAACGGACGGTTGCGCATCGGGCCGCTCTTGATCTTCTTGACCACGGCGCGCTCGAGCGGTTGCACCGCGCGCGGGTCATTCAAGGCGCGGAGATGGCTGACCGCATCCCGCCGCTTCTCGCAGGTGCCCTCCTGCTCGAGATCGAGCGTGTACGTGGCGAGCAGGTCGACTTGCTCGAGCAGCTTGCGGCGCTCGAGCACGGGCCGCACCGCGTGTCGACGCTCGAGGTCCTGACTGACCGCGGCCTTGAGCAGCAGTGGCCTGGCCTCGGGATCCGCGGTCTGGACCCACAGCTCGAACGCCTGAGCGACGACCTTCACGTCCTTGTCGCCGGCCATCGCGCGGAAGTTCGCGCGCAGCATCGCATTCGACTCGAGCTCGGGCGCGAGCTGCAGCGCGCTGCCATACGCGGCGAGGGCAGCGCCGCTCTCGTGGTTCGCGGAGTGCGCGTGGCCGAGGATCAGCTGCGCCATCGGATCCTTCGCGATCGCGACCTTGTTGCTCTCGAGGATCTGGATCGCCTTGTCGGGCTGACCGGCGACCAGCGCGGCGTTGGCCTGGCCCGCTGGCGAGCTCGGATCGAGCTGGAGGTCGGCGTCCTCCCCGCTGCTCGTCGGCCGCGTGGCGACCGCGATCACGACGCCGATCACGATCGCAGCGCCCGCGATCGCCGCGTAGAGCCCCCACCGGCGCTTCGCCGGAGCCTTGGGCCGCAGCGTGGTGGCAATGCTGGCATCGGGCTCGAGAGCATTCGCGACGCCGGAGCCATTGGGCTCGCGCGTGGCCTGAGCGAGCCGCTCCTCCGGCGTCAGCCCGAAGATCGGTTCGCCGCTCGGCCCGGTGTACGGCAGCCCCAGGCCCACGCCCCCTTGCGGCAGCTTCCCCTGCGAGTGTCGACTCGCCGCGGCGAGTGCACTCGGAAGACCCGCACCCTTTGCGGGCGTGGCGACCCGCGCATTGCGCGGCGCGGACAGCTCCTCCTCGATGGCGGAGTTGATGCTCTCGCTCGCGACCTCGGCGGCGAAATCCGTGGCGCCGGTGATCCGGACCTGGCCGTCGTCGGTGACTAGCGGCTGCGATCCGGTATCGCCGGGCCGCTCGAAGTTGACGTCGGTCACGCCACCATCGGGCGTCTCGAGCGCCTCTTCGACGGCCGCCAGATAGATCTCCGCGCTCGCGTAGCGCTCGCTCGGCTTCTTGGTCAGCCCGCGCACGATCAGTCGCTCGATCGACGACGGGACCGGCCGCCCGCCCTTGACCATCCGCTGGCGCATCGGTGGCACCGGCCGCGCCGTGTGCATCGACATCACCTCGAGCTTGTCATCCGAGTAGAACGGCGGCGCACCGCACAGCATCTCGTACGCCATCACGCTCGCGGCATAGAGGTCAGCGCGGCCATCCATTGGATTGCCGAGTGCCTGTTCGGGCGCCATGTAGATCGGCGTGCCGAACGCCATCCCGGCCTGCGTCAGCTTCACGCCATCGTCGAGCTCACTCGCGTTCATTGCCTTGGCGATGCCAAAGTCGAGGATCTTGGCGTAGTCGAGGTCGGCGCCCTGGCGAACCAAGAAGATGTTCTCGGGCTTGATATCGCGATGGATCAGCCCCGCCTGGTGGATGTGCGCGAGGCCGCGCAGGATCCCGGCGAGGATGTGCAGCGCGCGTCCCGGTGCGAGCTGACCATCCTGCTCGAGCACGTCGGCGAGTGACTTGCCGTCGAGCAGCTCCATCGCGAGGTACAGCGAACCATCGGGGAGCCGTCCGGAGTCGTAGACCGAGACGCAGTTAGGATGATCGATCTTGCCGAACGCCAGTGCCTCGCGCTCGAACCGACTCCGCACATCCGGAGATGCGGCGAGCGAGGGATGCAGGATCTTGACCGCGACCTGTCGGCGCAGCCCGACATGCGCCGCGCGATACACGAGCCCCATGCCACCGCGTCCGAGCGTGCCCTCCAGCCGATAGCGGCCGTCGATCACCATGCCGATCAGCTCCTCGCCATCGCCGTCCGTGGGGACGGGCGTGGTGCGGGCCACCGGGTCGGTGCCGTCGTTGGGCCCCATGAGCCCCGACATCATGCCATCGCTGCGCCGTTAGCACATCAAGGCCTCGGGATTCCTGGCGGTTGCACGCGCCGATCGCGGCTAACCCTGCAGAGCTAGGTACCGCGTGCCCCCCTCGATGGCCTCCGGTCCGCCGCGCGCTGCGGGTCCGCGCGCCTACCGCGGCCGCGTTCGACGCCTTCGCGCGGAGATCGGCAGCTGTTGGCCGCTCTCGGGTGGCCGGGAAGGACCGCGGTTTCCAGATCGGCGGATGACCATGTCTGGGGCCGCACGCCCGATGCGAATGGCGTGGCGTCACGAGAGGGATGAGCGAACGAACGTGGAGGTGCGGTTCGTGATCGACGCGACGACTGAGAGTGCCTGACGCAGGCCGCGGCCACCGCGAAGCACGACGGCGGGGATCACGGGTGGCGCGAGGTGCTCTCGCGTTGGAAGCGTCGGTCCGCAGGCTTGCCAGGTCACCGCTAGATATGTAGGCTCCCACCTCAAATCCAGCCCGGGTAGCTCAGCTGGTAGAGCAGCGGACTGAAAATCCGCGTGTCGGCGGTTCAACTCCGTCCCCGGGCACTCTCGAAACGACCGAATTCGCTGATTCCTCGATGGAATTGGTGATCGCCGCCTGAGCGATGGCGGTCCCATTCGTTCCACCGTTTCGCGCCCCGTCTGTGTAACCGGCGTGCGACCAGTTCCCGCCTGGAAGCCGTGCAATCGCGGCCTCGTAGTCATTCGGCCCGACGCGCCCGTAGACCAGATCCACCATGCGCGTGGACGTGTGGCTAGACGCGGCGTCTCGACCTCGCCGAGATTCGGCGGCGGTATCGGCGAAGCCCTGCTGGCCGCGAAGCACACCGAGAGCAGGAGCGTCGCCGTCGAGGTCGTCAACGCGAGGCTACGTTCTTGTCTCGCGACACCACCGATGCCGATTCCGTGGGCGATGTGGGCGATCAGACTTTTCAGGTCGATGTCCCCGCCGGTAGGGTCGAGTCACGGGGCCGTGCGGCCAGGTGTATCGAGGCCACGCCCAAGCCGCGTGGGAGCCGAAAATCACGGGGGACTCGCTTCGGTGCCATCGCTGCACGAGGACCACGCCCTTCGTCGCCCACGGCGGTTGGGAGCCCGAGTACCGGTGTAGAAGCTGCCGACGATCATCCCGCTCCGAACCCCGGCGGTGAACTCGGCCGCCTCGACGGCGGGCGTCACCGTACTCTTCAGCCAGCAGTTGCTCATGCCATTCCAGGTGCGCGTTGCACTCCACACGAACGCCTTGCAGCTCGCATCGGTAGCGCAGCTCCACGCGCAGTTGCCGGCGTTGTCGGCCTGAACTTGCCGGAGATCCCCGCCGGGCGATCGTAGCCGGTCTCGTAGGTGCGCTCCGGAGTTCCCGACACACAGCCCGGGTTGGACACGCGCTGCGACACGGCGTTCTTGAGCCAGCACTGGTGCGTGGTCGGAACGTACGTCCACGCCTTGCACGGTCGATCGTGCATGCAGGCCTGGCAGCACCGAGCGGCGCTACCATCCGAGCCATACGAGTTGATCCCGTAGTCGCTACAGGGGCGGTCGAACCCGACCTCGCTACCACGCGCGAGCCCCGACGTCACACCGGCGACCGCAATGGGCTCGGGCACACCGCTCTTCCAGAAACAGGAATTCGTCGACGGAACGAACGACCACGCCTTGCAGCGCGGATTGTTGTCGCACGACTCGTTGCAGCCCTCCGCGCTGCCGGCCGAGGTGTGTGCGAAGTCCAGGCCGGGCCGGTCGTAGCTGACATCGCTGTTGCCATCCCAAAGCCGCTTGGCGGCTTCGATCTGCGGCAGCAGGTACGTCACCATCGCGAAGTGGTCCGGCGAGTGCGAGACGTTGACACCCCAGATCGAGCCGCTGCCTTCGGTGTAGCCGACCGTCACCGGTCCCCGGAATCGCCTGGGCAGAGCACGTTCGTCTGTTGACCGTACGGAAACATGAAGGCGCGCTTGATGCCGTAGTCGCTGCCGGTGGTCGAGTTGCAACCGAAGCCGTACGTCGTCGACGTGGTGTAGAGGGCCGGCGGTGCACTGGCGATCACGGCCGGCACCGCCCGGTTCGCGGGAACCGACGAGGTCAGGTGCATGATCGCGACGTCGCCCTGCGGATGGAACGACGGCGTCTTGTCGATCGCGTAGTTCCAGATCGTTCCCGCCGCGTCGGTGAGCTGGAAGAACGAACCCGGCGGCGCGGTGGGACTGCCGACATACGCCGGGCTCAAGCAGTGCGCGGCGGTGAGCACCATGCGATCCGAGATCAGGGTGGCGCTACAACCACTGCCGAACACGCGGCCGATCTCCGGCCGGGTCTGCGTGGGCGATGCGCCGATCAGATCCTGGGTAGCGGTGGACTCGTCGTCGAGGCAGTCGTCCACGCACCCTGTGCCGAGGGCGGGAACGAGCAGCAACATGCGCCAGAGCAGGGACAGTTTCGTGGTCATGCAAAGCCAGGCGTGCCATCCCGTGGAACACTTTGTATCGTCGGAATCCCGAGCGGTTTTAGAAGCTTGTGCTCCAGCGCGTTCGATCGCGAGCGATCGCTGCTCCGTCGCCCTGATCGCGCACAGGACGACGCGGCAGACATCACGTGTCAGCGCGCGACATCCGCCGAGTCGCCACCCAGGTGCTAACCGTCTAGTCCATGCGGCTCCTGCTTGCGCTCGTCATCGCGACCACGGCCGCGGCGTGTCTGGCGGACGGCACCGATGCCCCATCGTCGTCTTCGCCGGTGGTCGACGCGCTGACTGCGGCGGAGCGCGCGTCGCCTCTGGCCCTGGTGTATCGGGGCCCGGCGGGCTGCGACGGCTGCTCGGAAGCAGTGGCGAAGCTCCTGAGGACGTCGCGGTATCATTTCCGCGTCGCGTTCATCGGACCAGGTGAGGCTCGCAACAAGATCACCGCGGCGGCGCTGGCCGGCGCGGTGGTCTACGCGCAACCCGGTGGCGACGGAACGGTGGACGCCGCCTACGCGCACCTCGGATCCGCTCGTGGCGCCATTCGCGACTTCGTTGCGGGCGGCGGTCGCTATCTCGGCTTCTGCATGGGCGGATATTTTGCGGGCTCGGATCCTGGGTTCGGCATGATCGACTCCAACCAATGGATCACGTCGCGGGGAGCATCGGTCACCACCGACGAAGACACCTTGGTCGACGTGAGCTGGCGGGGGGGGCGCCGTACGATGTACTTCCAGGACGGCCCGTACTTCACGGCGCGGTCGGGGTCATCCGGCACGGTCGTGCTCGCACGCTACGCGAGCAACCACCGGATCGCCGCGATGGTCTCGACCTTCGGAACCGGAAAAGTGGCGGTCGTCGGGCCGCACCCCGAGGCCGGGACGGATTGGTATGCCGCAACGGGCCTCACGGACCCCGACGGGCTCGACGCCGACCTCGGACAGCAGCTCGTCGAAGCCGCGATGCAGTGACCCTGCGCTGAACGCCGCGGCGCGACCGGGGCGGCGACGCGTTCGCGCGGGCCGCATGCGCGACGTGATGCGTCCCGCTCTTCGCCGTTCGGCTGCCATCCGCGTCATGGCACCGATGAAAAAATCGATGGCGCCGCCGACCACATCGTGGTTCGGCGCGGACCACGCGGTGGCCCTGGGTGTGCAACTCGTACGGCGCGATGCACTGGATATCCGCCGGCATGATCCTCACCTCGACCACCCTCGCGGCGGCGCAGCCCGTGAACGAGCCCGCCGAGGCTCATCCCGAGTACGCCGTCCGCGCAGGCATTCACTCCACCGCGATGGACCTGAGCGATGACGCCCCCGTCGGTACCGGCTTCCTGCTCGAAGGCGGGGCCGCGTGGCGGTTCAACGCGTGGCTCTCGCTGGGTGCGTTCAGTGCGTTCAGTCGGCTGCACGACTCGTTCAAGGATCCGTTCGTGTCGAACAAGACCTACACGTCCACGACCCTGTTCTTCGACCTCGGGGTGCGATCTCCCTGCACTGGGGCGGCGCATTCGGCGGCCTTGGCCTCGGGATCGAGGAGCGCCGGGAATTCGAGGCGTGGAACCGCGGTACGATCGGCGAGCTGCACGCCGGCTACCGGTTTCCGACCGTGAGCTGGCTCCACGGTGCACCCGAGCTCGCCGCCATGGTCGGTCGCTCGACGATGATGGTTGACGGGTACGTCAATACGACGCGCCTCGCGATCGGAGTCGTGTTTTGAGAGCCGTCGTCGCGACCGCGTTGCTTGCAGCCGCGCCCGCACTCGCCGATCCAGCGCGTCCTGTCGACGTGCGATTTGGGATTGGCGTCGGCCATGGATCGGGCCGCGAATCGACCGTCGGAGCACCGCAAGGGACCACGATCGGTGCGCTGTTCGACGCCGGAATGTGGGTCTCCGACCACGTCACGTTCGGCGTGCACCTCGGCGGGGGCGCGTTCCAGGAGTCCGAGGAGGACCCGTTGAACACACCGCACCACTCGCGATCGCGGTACTCGTACGTGCAGACCCACGCCACGTTCCTCGTGCACTGGGACCGCGTCGTCGCAGGCGGCGGCATCGGACTCGACTTCGCGCGCACCTGCAGGCTGGCGTCGACATCGTAGGCCTAGGACCGGGCATGCTGGGCGCGTTCGGGATCCTCACGACCGAACCGGTCCCAATTGCCTACGGCATCGAGCGTCAGCTCAGCAGCGTGCTCGGGGGCCTGAGCTACGTGCTGCGGCGCTAGACCCAATCGAAATGGGTGCGGATCTGACATCACGACGTGACCCTCGACGAGGCGGAGTAGCCTGACGAGTTCCGTGACAGACTGGTTGTGTCGATGGACTCGCCAGGCATCCCGTTGGACTGGCTCGTTCTTGTCATCATCGTCTTGCCAGTATGTGTGGCGGTCTTCTTCGGGCTGTTCGCGTTCAGGAAGATGACTCCGCTCGTCTTTCGCTGCCGCCGATGTGCGCGTGAATTCACCAGGAAGCCGTGGCTTCGCTTCCCGACGTCGTGCTCGCGCTGCGGCGCGCGCGATTGGAATGCGGAATGGGGTGCGTGTGCCCGCCGTTCGATGCGCGCAAGCCGCGGAAGAGCGTTCGCGGTATCAGCAGTGTCCTGGAGTGCAAACGGTCCGCACGGTCCAGCTGTGAGCACGTGCGCGAAATCGAATTGTATCAGCTAAGGCGTCGGTGATACCCGGACTTCACTCGGCAGGATCCGCCAGGTGGTTTGCTTGATCTCGCGTGCCCACGACACGCCGGATCGGCGCTGCGCCTCGTGAAACAGCTCTGTTGCGATCGCGACGGCACCCTCCGGATCCGAGGCCGTCACCTCGAAGAAACCGAGGTAGCAGTGCTCCGCGATGCCGCGTGCGCGGGCATACATCGGCTCGGTGTACGTGAACGTCACCTTGAAGCGTTCCATATTTCCCCAGGTTCAACATGCCACGATCCGGTGTCGAGCTCCCCGGGATTTCGACCATCGCGACCTGACCGCCGTGTAGAGCGAGGCGGTCGTCGGATCGGGCCGCGCGGACCGGGGGGTGCCGCTATCTGCGGCACCCTCATGCCTTGGGGCGTGTGAACAGCACGAACAGACCGAGGATCACGGTGCCCGCGAACCAGATGCCGATGATCATGCTGGCGCCGAGTTCGAGCGCGCAGTGGGAGAGCATTCCGTGGGTCCAGAGCTTCGGACCGCTCGCGGAGCTCGTGGCTCCAGCGAGCTGGCGAGCCTCGCTTCAGGAGAACGTCGAAGCGATGCGAGCGCGCTACCAGCGGTAGGCGGTCGCGGCGCGCAGTTGAACGGCAGGCAGCCCTTCGGCTGCTCGAGGTCGCGTAGGCGGTTCCCGGCGTTGGGCGCGGCGTTCGACCAGTCGCCCTGCAGCTTCCACGGGCTTCATTCGCCAGCGCCACGCGGCAGCCGTTGCTCGGCGGAAACGGATATGCGCACTTGTCGCCGTTCTCTGCGCCGCTCGCGCCGTACCAGGCGTTGCCGCGGGGGATCGGTGATCGCCTCGGCGGTCGGTTTGTTGTCGCTTCACGTCGAGCCCGAGCGGGAGAACGGAGAGCAAGCAAGCGCGCGCAGCAAGATTCCCGCGTATGCGGTCGGGCAGCCGCGGACGCCTTTATCGACGACGAATGCGCGCTGGTTCGCGGGGCTCTCCGATCCACGGCCCGACGTGCGCGCGTCTGCGCTGTTCGCGCTCGCCACCGTCGTGGTCGGCCTGGACGACGTGACGTTCGCTCGGATCGCTTCGAATCCGCGCAACGACCTGCAGGAGGCGCTCGCGGCCTACCGGTCGCGAACCGGTCGCTCAAACCCCGGCGCGTGACCTTGCCCGGTATGCGCGGCCGACAACGTCGCGTTTCACCGACTCTCAGTTCACGCCCTGCAGCATCGAGCTCGATATCGTGATGCTCTTCGCGTTGGTCCCGACCGCGGTGCCCGCATTTGTCACGCTGCCGGATTGCACGTTGGTCCAGTGCCCGCCGGTGTTTCCAGCCATCGTCGTATCTGCGATCGACAGCGTGCCGCCGTAGTTGTTGCTCGTGAAGAACAGCCCGCCACCGAACGCCGCCATGCCGGCTGCGTTGTTGACGATCTTGTTCCCGCACAGCACCACGTTGACCGGGTTGGTCGCCGTGCTCGCGCCGTCGCTGTACAGCGATCCGCCATTGCCGCCCGAGCCGATCTCGTGCTGCCCGTTGTTGATCACGTCGCACTTACTCGCATCGTCGTTGTTCGCGTCGTGCCCGGTCGCCGCGTTGCCTTCGATCAGGCTGTCGTAGACATCGAGCTCCGCGAACAGGTTCCCGATCGCGGCACCGTTGCTCGCGTGGTTGTTCCGGAACGTCGACTTGACGACGAGGATCCCGTGCTTGCTGCCAATCATCCGGATCGCGCCGCCGCCGACGTCGGGACCGAGTGGCGCTGCGCTGTTGCCCTCGAACCGCGCGTCGATGATGATCAGGTTGCCGTCGCGCATGTAGATCGCGCCGCCATCCCCCTCGTTGAAGCCCTGCGAGCACGGCGGAGGCGCGGTGGGGATCGGCATCGAGCCGGCGACGTGACCGTTCACGAACGCGATGTGCTGGATCGTCACGCGCGTCTCGAGCGCCTGAAAATTCGGGCTATCGAACCGCAGGATCTGTGTCCTCCCGCCGCCGTCGAGCGTGACCTTGTTGCCGCCGTCGATCACGGTGTTCTTCATGATCGGCAGGTGCAAGGTCGCCGTGATCGCGATGGTCGTCGGTGCACTGCCGCAGTTGAACGTGATGACGCCGCCGGCACTCACCGCCATCTCGAGCGCCGTGAACGAGCAGCTCTGGGGCGTGCCGGTGCCCACCACACTCGTTGGATTCGAGACATCCGCGGACATGCCGGCCGCAGGGATGCCCGCCGCGCACCTTCCATCCGGGTTCCCGTTCGGCGACGCCATCGTGCCTGGCGCATCGGGCGCCTGCACATCGTCACCGCCGCCACCATCCGGCGAATTCGTCGAAGAGCCGCCACAGGCGGCGCATAGAAGGGCGATCACGAAGAAGCCTCTCATACAGTGATCATCGCATGGCCGACGTCGGCAGCGCGGGCGGAATCGCCAGGTGGCACCCTGCGGATGCGTGGCGGTGGGCGGTCCGACTACACGGGCAACTCACCTACGACCCGACGTTCATCACGGCCGGGCTGACCTTGAAGCTGTGAGCTACTCCTCGTCGCCGAGCTGCTCTTCCTCGTCGATGTCTCCGTCATCGCCGCGGTCGACGCCGACCTCGAGCTTGCTGCCGTTGCCCTTCCATGCCGCGTAGCGGAAGACGAACCGATCCTTCGCGCCGGCGGCCACGCCTTTGTGGCGGAACACCTGCTCGCCGTGGTCGTCGATCCGATGGATCTCGACCTCGTAGGTCGCGCTGCCATCCTTGGCCTTCGCCTCGACAGTCAGCGTGCCCGCCTTGACGTCGAGCGAGACCTCGACGCGCTGGCCGCCGGTCTCGCCACTCGCCTTGATCTCGAACTCGAAGTCGGCGCCGAGCGTGGCCACGCCGAGCTCGAGGTCGGGAGTCTCATCACGATCGGTGGCATAGCTGACATGCTTCCAGTCCTTCGAGAACTCGATGGTGTCCTTCTCGCCCGGATCGAGCTCCACGCCATAGACGCCCATCGTGTAGCCCGCCGCGATCAGCGAGACGTCGATCGACTCCTCCTTGGCGAGCGTGCTGCCATCAAGCGTGACCTTGAGGGCGTGGCCGGAGGGGATGTCGTAGATCGGCTCGGCATTGGCGCGGCGCGCGCCAGCCTTCGGGGCGATCGCCTTGGCGCCGGCGATCTCGTTGACGAGCTTGCCGCCGACGAAGCCAATCCGCTTGCCGGCATCGTCGGTGATCAGTAGATTCGCATCGCCATCGAGGATGATCTGGCGGGATCCCTTCGCGCGCAGCGGGTCATCGGCAGCGTCATCGACCTCGCCGCAGAACGGGCACGCGAGCTTGCCGAGCCGGATGCTCGTCGGTGCTAGCGTCATCGAGTGCGTCTCCGCGGTGCCCTCGTAGACCGAGCCGGGCTCCTTCGGATCGGCGGCGGTGAAGTACTTCCAGGTGTTCGCCTTGCGGTCGACGTCGATGTGCCGCGCCTCGCCGGGGAAGTTGTTGTCGTAGTGCATGATCCACGTCTCGGTGTCGCTGTGGTCGACGATCGCGTAGGGCGTGGTGGCGTGACCGCCCGAGCCATCGGGCATGTAGATGCCGAGAGTGTAGCTGTCGGCGCCGCTGGTGAACGCCTCGGTGAGCTTGTCGATGACCTGGTTTGGCGTCAGGTCCCGGATCTCTGCCTCCGACATCGGCGCGATGAACTGCGTCGAGAACCAGTACGCGATCTCGTGCTGGAGCTGCTTGTTGCCCTCGATCGAGAGCTCGTACGCGGTCGGTGCGCCGAAGTCGGTGGCCACCAGCTTCTTGAGATCGAACAACAGCGCCATCGTCGCGAGACCCTCGCAGTGGCCGCCGTCCATGCCCTTGTTGGTCTCCTCCATCCACTTCTTGGCGGCGGGGGTCAGGAGGCAGGTCTCGCCCTCCATGTCGGCGCACGCCTCGGGACCGAACATCCGCTTGACCTCGGCCGGCGTCAGGTTCTCGATCCCATCCTCGTTGCCGTAGTTCTGGAACTTGAAGCCCTGCGTGCTCGGGGCGAACGGAACGCCGCCGGGCTTGCCGCCGAGCGCCGCCTTCACGCCCTTGCCACCGCTGGTGGCGACTGGCGTGGCGGAGCCCGTGGTGTCGGGCTCGGAGTCCGTCGAGGCCTTGTGCTTGCCGCACCCCGACGCGACCAGGACCGCGACCATCAGCAACGGCTTCGAGGAGGAGATCATTCCCCCCACGATACGCGATCTCGATCGCGCGATTGCCTGGGAGCGCGCCCACTTCGGTGCTTGCGCGAACGCCGTCGGAACGCCCGGCGTGGCCATTAACGCCAACGAATCAATTTAGTTGACGCCGAGACAGGCGTCACCTCCGCCTGCGGCCTCATCAGCGTGTCCGCGGGTGGCTCGATCAACTACAAGCACATCTGCCTCAAGTCGCGCGTCGTGGCGACCGACGAGACGCCCGATCCGGTCACCGTGCTGTCCGTCGTCGGCTAGGGACTCAAGCCCGGCATGGATCTGTGGATGACCGACTACAAGCTGCCAATCGCTGCGATGGCGAACAGCAAGTCCTTGAAGCCGATCTGGGTGCTCGGCGTCCCCGTCAAGTGATCAGCTTCGATCGCGGCTGCGCTGGCGCATGGCCCAGGTCTGCCAGGCCCACACGCCGACGATGACGGCGAGGCAGATGCCGGCGAGCGTCGTGTAGCGCGAGACGATCTGCGCGTCGGACCAGCCGGCCTCGGAGAGCTTCGAGGGGTCCGAGAGCCCGACACCCTCGATCTCGCCGAACGGGATCAAATCGTGATCCCCGCGCGCGCGCCACCAGGTCATCGCGGTGTCGGTGAACGCGGCGGCGCCGATCACGAGCAGGCCCCAGCGCAGCGCGCCGGCGCGGAGCTTGCTGCCTGCCGGTGCGAAGAACGTGAGGATCAGCAGCGTGCCGAGCACCATCGCGCCGCCATCCCCGCCGAACGTGATCGCGGTCTGCGCGGTGTCGACGCGCGCGGTGGTGCCGAGGAACTGCAGGATACCGACCGCGAGCGCGATGTACGTGATCCACAGCTTGCCAGTGCGCCAGCCCCAGACCGCGATCCAGATCTCGAGGCCCGCGACGAGGAGCGGCGTGATCGTGCTACGGGCCTCGGGGATCAGCGTCTTCCACAGCCCGGGGATCGCCGAGAACCCGCACCACCAGGCAGTGACCGCGTGCCCGACCTCGTGCGGGATCATCGTCAGCCAGGTCCGCTGCAGCATGTGACCGGTCGGCGACAGGTTGAACAACATCGCGATCACCAGGGCAGCGGGGACCGCCCAGGCACGGAGCTTCCACTCCAGCGCGGGATCGAGGTCGTCGGGTGCGTCATCATCGTCGATCATGGGCGCGCGAGGTGCTCCTCGAGAAGGCCGATGCGATCGTTGCCCCAGAACAGCGCGTCCCCGACGAACATGCTCGGCGCGCCGAATGCACCGCGCTTTACCGCCTCGTCGGTGGTCGCGCGCAGCCGCTCCTTGGTCTCGGGCGCATCGATCGAGCCGATGATCGCGGGACCATCGAGATGCGCGCTCTCCGCGGCGGCGGCGATCACGAGATCGGAGGTGACGTCCTGATCCTCGCCCCAGTACGCGCGGAACAGTGCCTGGGCGAAGGCGGGGATCGGGAGGCTTGCACGCTCGGCCGCGGCGAGCGCGCGTTGCGTGCGCAAGGTTAACAGCGGGAACCGGCTCGGCATCGTGAACGGGATGCCGTAGTGGATCGACCAGCGGACCATGTCATCGAGCATCCACCGCGCCTTGGCCGGGACGCGAGCGGGCATCTCGTTGTCCGCGGCCTTGAATACCGCGCCGACCAGGAACGGCCGCCAGCGCACCGCAACGCCGCTGCGGGTCTCGAGTGCCGCCATCTGGGTCGCGGCCAGGTAGCTGTACGAGGAGCCGATGTCGAAGAAGAACTCGATCTCGCGGGCGACCATCGGGGCGACGTTAGCAGAACCGGGGTCAGACACTACTGGCACAACGGAGCCCGGTGCGCCGGGATAAACCATCGTCGGCACGACCCTGTGCCAGTACAAGGGAAATGGCTCGGCAGCGTCGTCCGTGGGTACTTCCAGTACTTCGCGGTCCCGACGAACAGTCAGGTCATGACCCGGTTCCGTTCGGAGATCATCCGCCACTGGCGTCGGCA
>JAYUVX010000264.1:0-13462 GCA_043753855.1 Myxococcales bacterium
GCTCGTGTAGCGATCGTTGGCCAGGATCGAATTGCCATCGCTATCGACAACCTTCCCGTTCTGCTTCGACTTCCACACGTAGCTGCAATGATTCGCGAGGAGAAGCAGCCCCGAACGAGGGTGGACCGACGGATCCCACTTCATCTCGACGTTCAGGTCCGAGCCCGCGACGTAGGTATCCAGGTTCGGACGAACAGCGATGTCGCCTCTGGGCTCCCACTTGATCGAACCGTTCTTGCTTCCGCCGATCTGGCCGTACTGCGAGCCGCCGTCTTTCCCGCCGACTTGCCCGCTGCTGTCCCCGACTTTCTCGCCTTCGTGCGAGCCGCCCAATTTCCCCGCGGGATCTCCGCCGATGTCACCACTCGCGTCTCCGGTCTCGCTATTCAGCTGATGCTTCTCGAACGCTTCGAGCAACTTCTTCAGATCCGCGACGTTCGTTGCCGCGACGCCCTTCTTCGACTTCGGGATCTGCTTCAGATCCTTGGCGTGGTCGGCGAGGAACTGGAGGAACTCAGGATAGACGGCAACGGTCGACTGCCACGCGTCGCTGTCGGGGAAGAGCTTGCGAAGGCGTTCGTAGAGAGCACGCGCGCGCTCGACATCACCGGGTGCGTGCGAGCTCTGACCAGCGCCTCCGGAGGTCTCGATCTCGGCGTCACCCTTGCTCGTCTCGCCGCCGCCCTTCTTTTTCTGTTCGCCAGCGTTTCCGGCTCCTTCCCCGCCCGAGCCACGAGCAAGATCGCCAGTCTCAATCCTCGGCTCGTCGATCTTGATTCGCGGGTAGTGATCGCCCATCCACGTCTTCATGTCCTCGTGCGCCTTCTGGCGGATGCTCACGAGGTAGGCGGTGTTGTCCTGAGCGGGGCGGTGGAACCCGCCCTCGAATTCGACACCCTGCGCCTGGAGCGCTTCCTTGATGATCGCCGGCGTGACCCCCGGGAACACACGCTCCATATAGAAGGCCATCGCCGCACGCAGCGGCTGGTCCCACCCGCGCGCGTCCGTGGAGTTGAACGTGAAGACGAGCATCCCGTCCGAGGTGATGCTGATCTTGTATTTGCCGACGGCAGGCGGAGTCACAGGATCGTCCTGCGGTTCAGGCTTCGGTCCTGTGGCAGTCGACGCTGTGGTTGTCGCCGTTGACGGCGCAGCGGCCGCTGGGCCTGCCGTCGTCGCGGGCAACATCGTGGGGCTTGGCGCGGCGCCCGTTGCCTGAGCCAACATGGGAGGTCGCGGCTGGGAGTTTGGTTCGGCACCGACGTGACGCGAGATCGTCCCGAGGGAGATGCCGAGCGCTTCTTGCGTCCGCCGCAGCGAATCAGTTGCCGTGGGGTCACCGGCCTTTGCCGCCCTTGCCTGTTCGGAGGCGGTCGCGGTGAGCCGGGAAGCGAGCATCAACTCGGGCTCCACACGCTGCTGAACGATCGGAGGCTGGTTGGCGACTTTCGCGCGAGCCTCATCCAACTTGGTCGCGACGGGCGCTGGCGTGCTCGCCATCATGGGCACGCCGTCGTCGTCGATGTACTGCGTATGGACGTCCCCGCCGACGCAGAACTCAATGCGACCACCAACCGGACCGGAGGTCGTCGGCGCCGCCGTGGCAGGCACGCCCCCGCCGTCGTGTGCCGCGTTGCGATCCGCCGGATTGTCCGTCGATCGCTTCTCGCGGGCCTGCTCGAGATAGGGCTTGGCTCGCCATGGATCGACGATGTCGCGCTGCCCATCGCGCTCCCCATTCGAGGCCCCGTAGACAGGCTGCGCCGCGCTCGCGTTGACAACTGCCGAGCCGGCTGGCGCTGGTGGGATCAGCGTCCGCTTCCCAGGTACGGATCCTCGCGCCTGTTCGGTGACGTCGACGTTGCGCTGGTCGTGGTCTGGCCGCCGTGACCGTGGAGTCCTCGGGTCGTCGTCGGTCATCGACGATCGGCCTCTCGCAGGACGTGCCTCCAGAGCCGGCGAACGGTGAGGTCATCCGGACACGCCTTAACTGCGTTTTCCAAAGCGCGAAGCACTCCATCGATTCCGTGTCGTGCGTTCCCCGCCTCTGCCTGCTTTTTGGCAACCGCAAGCCGACCGTTGACCTGGCAGAGATCGCGTTCAGCCACCTTCTTCAGTCGTGTGACAGTCTTCCTCGGGTGGCTATGCGTCGACGTGAACTTGCCGGGCTCGCGAATTCGCGTTGACTCGCGATCTCCGCCGCCAACCATCCCGCCGCATCGTGTCTCGAACTCTCCCATCGCCAGCTATCGCCCTAGGGTATCTGCGTGGTCACATATCCCAAACGCGAATAGCCGCGCTGGGTCACTTCGCGCGATGCAGAGGCACAGTACCTCGCGCCGGTGGCTAACGATGCTCATCATTCCGCTCTTGAAATCGATGGAGCTCATTCGAAGGGGCGAATGGCGACCGCCGGACCTTCGGTGATTGTGAGGGCAGTTGCAGTTCTAGCATGGCCCGACATCCCCGACTGCCGCGAAACGCCGCCCGCCGGGCTCCCACAGCGAAGCGCCGGAACAGCCGTCGACCTCCCAGGCACCACCGGGGTTCTCAGCGGCATGCTCGCCACTACGTGGCTTTCTCCCGCAGTCCCCTGCATCATTTTGCGGCAGGACAACGCATTGCAATGCCGGCGACTTCACGTCGACGATCACAAACGGCCGCCGTGGAAGCACAGAGCTGGCAGGTCGTGAACGCGGTCATCCCGGTCACTCCGCGGCGTGATGCCCAGGACGAGCATCAGCGTGCGCGACGCGACGAGAAACCGCTCCGAGTCGACCGCCAACGAGGTTTCCAGAGCATGTGCCAGCTCGGAATCGGCGCCAATGGCTGCGAATCCCCGCTCGGCGTTCCCGAGTGCAACCCACTCGAGCATCTGCCGAGCCATGTGATCCTCGGTGCCGTTCTCGATCCGCCGACGTTCACGCTCCCAGGATGCGAGAACGTCGCCCAGTTGGTCGAGTACGTACCGGTGGAGGCCCAGTACCGTCGCGAACCGGGTGCCGACGACCAGCGGCTGGAGGGGCTCCGCCGCCCACTCCTGCAGCGTCACGAGCTGCGAGATCACGACGGAGGACTGGGTGCGGAGCGTCGCCGATCGTGCCTCGATATCGTCGTGCAGCGCGCTCGCTGCGATCCGTCGTCGGAGATCCGCCATCGTCGTTTGCGATTGGACCAGCGCCCGGCGCAGCCCGGCCAGAGCTACCGCGTCGTGGGATACGGCGAGGACGTCGGCATAGCCGAGAACCGCCGTGAGCTCGCGATCCAGCCGAGCAAGCGTATCGAACGCGAGAACGAGCTGTGTACTGACCACGACAGCACAAGACCAGAGTTGCCGGCAAGGCCGGCAAGGCCACAAGCGGCGTCCAGCGAACGGCCGAAATACTCAAACGGCTGGACACGCAAGTTCGCGATGTCTCGTCCAACCCGTTGATTGCCCGTCCTCGAGCTGTCCAGCGTCTTCGCTATTTCTGCGATCCGCTGGTCACGACTTGCTTAGACACGCTCCGCCGTGGCCGAGTGGGTTCATGACGAAGCGGCCCGGCGCGAGCCCTCCGAGCTCCAGGACGCGGACGCTCCCCGAGTCAATGCGTGGCGCCGCCCTCGAAGGCCCCGACGTGATCACCGCACTTCGCGTGTATGGAACTGCCGTCGAGTTCCCGCTCGCGCGTGAGACCAGGACGTTCACCCTCGGATCTTCGTCCGATCGAGACATCGCGCTTCCGGAGGGCTACCTGTCGATCCTGCACTGTGTGCTCGACCGGCGCACCTCGTTGATCAAGGTAACCGATCAAGCCAGCCACAACGGGACGTTCTTCGAGGGTCGCCGCGAGCAGAGTTTCGAGTTACGGCCTGGCGGCGTGTTCACCGCGGGCCCGTTCACGTTCCTCGCACTCAATGACGAAATGCGCGCGGCGTATCCGACCCTGGTCCGCCTCCTCGAGCCCGAGCACAACTCGCTCATGTCCGTACCCCGCGACGATGCAACGCCGAGCAGCATGATCGTGCTCGCGACCGGTGGACGAAACGTGCTCATCACCGCGGAGGCCGGGTGTGGCCAAGCCCAGCTCGCACGAACGATCCACGACATCTCCCTGCTTCGCGGTCGTCCGCCCGTGGTCATTCACAAGGTCCCGGCCGACCGCGAACGGCAGCGCGAGATTCTCGACGCTGCATCTCGATCGACCTTGATCTTCACGATCCCCGCCGATGCGTCGGTGATGGACGCCGCGTTCGCCTCGTCCGTGTTCTCGACGAGCTTTCGGATCCGAGTGATCACGATTTCGCCGACCGTCGACAAGGCCAACGAGATCCTCGCCGTCGACAACGTACGCCCGATGCGCGTTGTCGCCCTGCCCTCACTCGCGTTTCGCCGCGGTGCGATTCCGGCGTTGATGGACCACGCGCTTGCCGCGTTGACGTCGCCGTTCCAGTTTTCGGACCTCACCGAAGCGAACCAAGCCGCGCTCCGCGAGTACGGGTGGCCCGGCAACTTCGACGACCTGCACCTGGCCGCTCAACGACTTCAGGCCGTGGCGCGCACGCCTTCGCTGCGCAAGGCCGCCGATGAGCTCGACCTCGGACCGTCGAGCCTGCATCATTGGTTTGGCCGACTGGGGTTGTCGATGCCGTTGCTCGGTCCATCCGAGGCAACGCGCGCATGAACCTGGGCTTGTATTCGCGTGTGGTTTCGGCAACGCTACGTGCCAAGGCGGTTGTAGGTGTTCCGTGACTGCGCAGCATGACGTCGACGCCATGATCGGGACGTCCATCGGTCGCTATGTGATCCGGTCCAAGCTCGCCGAGGGCGGCATGGGCGCGGTGTACATCGCAGAGCACGCGCGGCTCAGCACTCGGAAGGTGGTTAAGGTCCTCCTCGCCGAGTACTCGCGCAACGAGATCATTCGGCAGCGGTTCGAGCGCGAGGCCACCGCTGCCTCACGGCTGCGCCACGCGTCGATCATCACGATCGACGACTTCGGTGCGTTGCCCGATGGGCAGCTGTTCTTAATGATGCCGTTCCTCGACGGCAAGCCACTCGACGCGCACATCCGCGAACACGCGCCGATGTCGCTGCACCATGCGCTGCTCATCACGCTTCAGCTGTGCTCGGCACTCCAGCATCTCCACGACGCCGGCATCGTGCATCGCGATCTCAAACCTGGAAATGTGTTCCTCACTAGCAGCAGCCACCCATACGAGGTGACTCTGATCGATCTCGGGATCGCACGCCTGGTCGCGGAAAAAGCAGGGCCTTACAAGACCGAGACCGGGATGGCGATGGGCACGCCCGGATACATGGCGGTGGAGCAGTACGGAAATGCCGCGAACGCCGGCCCCGCCGCGGATCTCTACGCGGTCGCGATCATCGTGTGGGAGATGCTCACCGGCCAGTTGCCGTGGGGCAACCACGATCCACGCGTGCTCTACCACAAGCAGATGACCGAGCGTCCTGAGCCGCCCGCCGTTCACGCGATTCCTGCGAACGTGCTCTCGCTTCTCATGCAGACCCTCTCGCCGCGTCCGGAGCTGCGTCCATTGTCGGCTCGCGGGTTCGCCGTCGCGCTCGCCTCGAAGGTCCTCGCGATTCCGCCGCATCTGCCGAGCGGTGCGGAGATCCTCGTCCGGTTCGCCCCTGAGTTCGCGCAGCATGCGTCGCCCAACCTGGAGACCGTTCGCAACGCGGCCGGCGCGGAACACGCCCACCAGCTCGCGCCGATGGCCTGGCCGTACCGAACCACTGCGCCGTCGAACAAGCTGCCGACCCTCCCGAACGAGGTGCCGCTTGTCGCGATGCGACTTACCACGCCCGCGATGCCGGCAACCGTCGATGCGCGGCCGCCTGCCGCGATCCCGCAGACGACGACGCTCGGCGCGTCGAGTGGGGTGTCGGTCCCGATTGTGCGGCCCCCGTTGACGCACGGCCGGCTCGCGCTCCTTGCGGTCGGTGCCTGCGCGCTTGCGACCGTGGTTGCCTTCGCAGCTATTCGGCGCGGCGACGCGACGGAGAATGGGATGCCCGCGGGAGGCCGCATCGAGAACTCAGTACCCCGCGATGCAGCGACGCCGTTGGTGAATGCGGCGGTTGTGAGCCCGGACGCATCGTTGGCCACGCCAGTCGCCGTACCCGTAGACGCCGCGACCGCGTGGGATGCCGGGGCCACGGGACCATCCTCCATGAATGACGCGACCGCGAAACCTGGGACCGCGAAGAAGTCCACGCGGTCAACGGACGCTGATTCAAAGCGCTCCGCGGGTGCAACGACGAAATCGACTAGAGGCTCGGCGGCCAAGCCGAGCAGCGCTGCTGCGCTTGATCCGGATGCCGTTGAGGAGTGACCTTCGGGCCGGACGTTGTTGCAGAGGAATGACCATGCTGATCGCGTTTCGAGTCTGCCTGATGGCCTTCGGGTTTACGGTCTTTACCGCCGGGATCGCGCGGGCGGGCGATCCCTCGCTCCGCAAGCCGGTGGCGGTGGAAGCACTCGATCATCTCGCACGCGCGAACAAGCTCTACAACGTCGGTTCGTTCGCTGAAGCCGCAGCGGAGTACAAGGCCGGCGCGCTCATCGAGCCCGCACCCATCTTCGACTTCAACCTCGGGCAGTGCTATCGCCAGCTCGCCGACCACAAGAAGTCAATCTGGCACTACGGGCGGTTCATAAAGACCAGCCCGCAGACGCCCGAGCACAACGCGCTCGCGCAGAAGCATATCGCCGACGAGCAAGCGGCCCTCGACAAGGCGGCCGCTGTCGAGCCCACCCCGATCGTCGAGCCCGCGAATCCTGCTACTGCGCCTGGTGGGCGGCCAGCGCGACCGAATCTCGGCACCAGAGCCGTCGAGACCACGAAGGCTGAGCCCTGGTACGCCGACGGAGTGGGTTGGGGACTCGCGGCTACCGGCGCGGTTGGCGCCATCATTGGCAGCGGGCTTCTCGTCAATGCGTCGAACCTCGAGACCGAATCAGTGCACGCAGGGGGCCAGAGAGAGGCGAAGCAGCTGGAAGATCGAGCGACGACGCGGCAAGTGCTCGGGGCCGTAATTGGCATCAGCGGCGTCGCCCTGCTCGCCACTGGAGTCGTAAAGCTCGCGTTCCGCCCCAGCGCCAACACCACGGTGGTCGGTGTCCGTGCTTCGGTGAACGGTTTCGCCATCATTGGGAGCTTCTAGTACGTGCACAGCAGATGCACTGACGGGATGACGCGAGCCTTGACCTCATCTGCGCTACTCATGCTCGCACCTCGCGATCGCGCCCGCGATGCGACGGAAGTCCCCGGCGCGGGCGCATGCAATCCGGGGGGCTTGTCAGTCACACAAATCCGCGCGCGCACATCGACCGTTGCTGCTTCGGTTCAATCGTGGGGGGTGCGGCATGCAGGGAATGCAGGCGCACCAGTTCGCGACACCCCCAATTTAGTCCTCCGCCCGCCGAGCATCGCACCGGCACCCCGCAGCCGCGGTCAGGGGCTGACTTCTTCTAGAACAACTGCAGCAGCGAGCTTGGCTGCAGCGACCATGTAGTTCGTGTAGGGACCTACGCTCGCGGCGGTATCTCCCGACGTATGGCGATGCGGCGACGAATCGCCGCCGACATATTCCTCCGTGAGTCCGATTGTCGCAATGCCGCGGTCACGAAACGCCTGATGATCGGTGCCGCTCGTCGTGGTGGTGATGACGTTGACGCCCACGACTGTTGCCGCCGCGCGCCACTCCGCCTCGAGCGCGCTCGTTGGGAGCTCGAGCTCGAACCGGCTGTCGCCGTCCGCATCCCAGGCAACCTGATCGATCGTGTGCACAGCGTGAACGTTGGCCGGCACCAGGGTCTGCGCGTAAGCACGGCTGCCGAACAGGCCGGTCTCCTCCTGATCGAAGAACACTGCCACCACGGGCGACCTCCGGCACGGCGTGTCGTGGAGGTACCGCGCGACCGCGAGCACGACCGCGACACCGCTCGCGTTGTCGTTTGCGCCCGGACTGCCGGAGACCGTGTCGAAATGCGCCCCGATGACGATCAACTTCCCGTTGCCCATCGTCGCCGGTATCGTGGCGAGCACGTTCTCGCCGCCAGGATACGGCTGCCGCTGCGGCGTCCAACCCATGCTGGAGAGCTGGCTCGATAGGTAGGTCCGCGCGGCGTTGCGCTCCGTCCCCAGAAAGCGTGGCGTTGCCGTGAGCGCCGCTACATTCTGCACTAGCTGTGTGCGAACCCATGAAGCTTCAAGGTCCGGACGAGCGCATCCCGGCACAGCATCCACCTGCGCGTCAACGCTGGCGTCTAGGAGGCCGGGAGGATCCGGGTCGCCACAGCCCCACAGCAACCCCGCCGCGATGACCGTGACGCACCGAACTGGGCGGCCACGCGAGGTGCAAATGGCTACGTGTGCCAGGTCGACAAACACGATGCGCCGAGGATCTTCCACGGACGGTCCACCCAAGTCGAGCGGATTCGTCGAGCTCTATGCGCACGACGTGGAGCTTGGCTCCAACGCGGATTTCGGCGAGGCTCGCCCAAGGCATGCGCTATCTCGTAACCATCGTTTCGGTGCTCCTCGTCGCGTGCCTGAATCGGCAGAACGTGCCGTGCAACGCCAATAGCTACTGTGACCTGGGTCCCGGGGGCGTCTGCCATGCGGGGCCGTCACGCAGCTGGTGCGCCTACCCGGATCCCGGTTGTCAAACTGGGCTCCGGTACTCGGATCAATCCGTCGGTGACGGTGTCAGCGGACAGTGCGTTGCCGACGAGCCCGGAGGGGATGACGCTCGCACGAGCACGTGTTCGAAGCTCATCGCTTTCCATCGCGCAGACGGACTCTACGTCATCCGCCCAGACGGCACGGGCATCGATACGCGTGCCTCTGGAATGGCCGAAGAGAACCCGATTTGGTCGCCGGATGGGTCTCGGATCCTGTTCGAGCGCGCTGTAGATGGTGCGAAGGACATCTTTTCCGTGAATGCCGATGGGTCGGGGTTGGTGAACCTGACAGCTGGTGCCCCGGGTGACGATAACGGTCCGGTCTGGTCGCCGGACGGCAAGTACATCGCCTTCGTCAGCGAGCGGAACTACACCGCTTCAGGCGCGGATATGTTCGTGATGGAAGCCGACGGGCGCAACCCGATGCTCGTCGACATCAAGGCGGACGGTGCCTCGTGGTCACCCGACGGCGCGAAGCTCGCGTATGGGAGCTACAAGAACGTGCGTTTCCAAATCTACGTCGCCAATCGAGACGGCACGGGTTCGGTGAACATCTCAAACACCAACTTCTCCGACGTGAGCCCTCGCTGGTCACCCGATGGGACAAAGATCGCGTTCGAGGGGTTGCGTGGGGGCATAAACCCCGCAGCCTTCTTGATGAACGCGGATGGAACAAACCAGCAAGCCCTGGCGCCATCACTGCAGTTCGCAGTTCGCCCGGTCTGGTCGCCCGACGGGCGGCGCCTCGCGTTCCAGGGAAGCGCGACGATGGACTCCGCAGATGACGTCTATCGGGTCGACGCCGATCGCACTGGCCTGCTGAACCTAACGAGCGGCATTGTCGCTGAAGACCGCAGCGCCAGCTGGTCCCCCGATGGGAAGCAGTTGGCGATCGTCTCCAGGCGGAACGGCAACTTCGAGATATATCGAATCAATGACGACGGGACGGAGCCGCTTCGCTTGACGACAAGCGATTTTTTCCAGGAATCGGCACCCGCCTGGTCGCCCTGCAAGTGACGAGGCGCGCTCCGTGACTGTCCGGACCT
Organism: Myxococcales bacterium; assembly: GCA_043753855.1. Lineage (GTDB taxonomy): Bacteria > Myxococcota_A > Polyangia > Haliangiales > Haliangiaceae > JABFXX01. Next base: position 9,740 of record JAYUVX010000264.1, read on the forward strand.
TCCACGCCTTCGTAGTCATCGCGTTCGCCTGCCGCGGATCGGCGGAGCAACGTCCAGAGTCAAATGCTGGCGGGAGCTGGGACGAGACCGCCGAGCGAGGTTTCGCGATCTGGGACAGCGCGAATGTGCGAAACGAGGAAACGGCCCGCGGCCTGTTTCGCGATGCTTGTGATCACGGCAGCCAGCTCGGCTGTGCTGGGCTCGGTGAGATAGCGCTGAGCGAGCGCTCGCCCGCGCCTGGACTCGCGCTTCTCACCGCAGCCTGCGACGCGTCGGTAGCACGCGCGTGTGCCGCATTGGCCGCCGACTACGAGGTCGGAGCGCACGTGCACCGCGACGGCACGAAGGCCGTGGCGTTCGCCCGCCGCGCGTGCGATGGCCGCGATCAACACGGATGCGTGATCTACGCGCGAGCGATGCTGTTCGGCGAACATGGGGTTCCGAGGGATCCTGCGAGCGCCCGCCAAATCGCAACGGAAGCTTGTCCTCGCATCCCCGCAGGCTGCACGCTCGTCGGGCTCGCCGAGTCCAGGGAGTTTAATAACGCGATGGAAGCGCACAAGTGGCTGCGGCGCGGCTGCGACGCAGGCGACGGCGCCGGATGTGCGGCGGCCGCATATCAAGCGCTCAACGGTGGCATCGCTAGGGAGGCCAAGGGGGTACCCATCGATGTGAAGCTCGGCATTGCCCTCGCGACGCGCGCGTGCGACCTGGAGACGCCGATCGGCTGTGCGCTGCTGGCTAGAGTTCTCGATGAGGGGATTGGGATCGCCCGGGACCGCGTGCGGGCCGCACAGCTCGCGGCCCGGGCCTGCAGCGCCGACGAGCCCGCGGGATGCGTGATCGCTGCGAACATCGCGGCGCACGAGGGCAAACAGGCCGACGCTGACGCCTACCGTGCGCGCTCGTGCACTCTGGGCAATCGCGCGGCGTGCGCCCGTTGACCGTGCTTGGTCTCGAACGTAGCAAGGGGGACCCATAACGCTTGCGGAGCGCCATCTCAACCCCAGCCCCAACAGGCACGCACGACGGCCCGACCAGAGCCATCTTCCGGCACGGCGAGCGTCCGGGCGCGGGCGCTCCAGGCGTTCGATGAGAGTGGGCCTGGGGATCCGCGAACGAGCTACGGCGGCTCAGCGAGCTTGATGATCGTCGCAGAACTCGGCCCGTCTACGTGCACTGCGATCACTCCATCGGGCTGCGGCAGCAGCGCACGGACCGCGCAGCCAACGGTCAACCGCTTCCACTCGCCCGTGGCGTCGGCCAGCGTTCGCATCAGCCGGCCGGTGGTCGCGTCGAACACGTCGTATCGGCAGATTTCTTTATGAATGAAGATAGATCCATTCGAGGGAGGCGCATACAGGTACGCCCAAATCTCGTTGCCATCGAACCCCAGGTCCGCCTGGACACTGTACGCGGTGCGCTCGCTAAACGGTGGCAGCTCAACAGATCGTATCCGTGAGCCAGTCGCGAGGTCGAACACTTCAAAGCGCTTGTTACCCGCGATCGCGAGCTGGTTCGTACGCTCGGCGAGCACACCGCGGCCGGCTTGGCCCTGCAGGAGTATCTTCGCCGTGTGTGCAGTGAAGTCGACCGCGACCACTGTCGAGCCGCTCGAACGTTGCAGCTGAAACAATGCTCGACCGCGTGTTGTGCCGAGGAACGTAACGCCGTCGCGAACCGCTGGCACTCGTGCCGACCAGACGACGATACCGTCATCACTGATCTCGGCAAAGCTCGCGGCGCCACTGACGGCAACGAGCTTGCCGTCGACATCGAACCACGCCGCATCCGCCGGGACGTCGTCGAGAGCAACCCCGGTTTCGCGGCCGTTCGCGCGCGTCAGCTTCCACGCGCCTCTGTTGTCCTCGCGGACAATTCGTGTACTCGTCGCGACGGGACCGAACGCGAGCGCAACGCTTGGCGCACTCGTCGGGGCGTGGAGTCCCTCACGAAAGTACAGCTCGGGCCGCTCCCCCGAATCTGCAAGCGCCCCGTCGACTGTCTCCATGTTGAACTTCAGCCCGGACGGCACTTCCACCTTGACCTGCCACAGCACGCGCGGCGGCGACGTTGTCGGCCGCAGCGGCGCGGTGCCACTGCACGCGGCCACTACGAGAAGAAGGCGACGCACGTTACAGGTTCATCACCGCGATAAACGCGGCGCGGTGCTTGTCGTCAAGGAACACCATCCAGAGGTTTGAATCCTTGCGTTTCAGGTCACCGCTCCACTCGTGGCCTTCGACGCGCTTGAATACTTCACGCCGCTCGGCACCACTGCCGGCGGTCACGAACAGCTCGTAAATGCGCCGTGTCTCCGGGTCACCCTGGTAGCCACCGATGAGGTTCTTGATGTACTGCGCGCGTTGCTCGGTCGTGAGCCATCGCATCGCGCTGTTTCGCACGTTCCGCGTCTCGGTCTTGCCTGATTCTTCGCTTGCTTTGTCGGCACCGAGTTTGTCGAGCCGGCCAAGATCCTCCATGGTGGCACCATCCTTGCGAACGTAGTTCTGACCACCCGCGGGATTGAAGTTGATAATGCGCTCGAGCCGCTTCAGCGGGTCCTTGATCAGCGGGTCCTTGAAGCCGTGATCGAACGCTCGCTGCGGATGGACGGTTCCAACGTGGATGCCATTCTTGATCACCGCCTTGGTGGGGTCGATCTGATCGTGGAACCCGTTGAGCCCCTTATTGAAGTCGCCACTCGGATCGTTGAAGCTGAAGTCGAGGATTTGACCATACGTGCCGCCCTCGCCGTCGTCGCGGACGTTCGTCCCCCACAGTTCAGTAAGGGAGCTCGCCTTCCACGTCTGGTTACTCTTTTCCTTGGACGGGTCCACGCGCGGCATCGCCTGCTCGGCTCCGTACGTGTCCTTCACGACTGCTGGCGACGGCGTCTTGGACTTCACATGAGCGAGCAGTGCAGCGTCGGTGAGGCCCGCTGGCGCAGTGAAGGCATGGTTGATGTCCTCGACGCTCAAAGACACGGCTTGTTCGACGTACTGCCTGGTGTCTCCCTCGCGCGCAGGGGGCGCGGATTGACCTTTCGCGTTGCGAACACCGCCGTGACCATCGCCAAAGCTCTTCCACGCCGCCCAGTCGTTCTTTACGTAGACGCCATTGGTGTTGTCGACATCATGCGCAACTAACCCGACGAGCGGATCCATGGTCAACGGCGGCAGAGCGCCCGCTTTCGCGTCTACCTCGGCGATGATTTCAGCGTAGATATCGCGCACGCTGCCGGCCATTGTCGGCACATTGGTCTCGTGGGCGTTGATATATGTCGCCATCTCCTGCGCGATGGACTTCTTAAATTGATCATTGAGTAGCGGGTACTTGCCGTCCCAGTACTCCGCGATCGCGCGGCGCGGCGTCCGCACGTGGCCGGAAGAGAAGCTGTCTTGTAGGAAGTGTTGCGCGGCCGCGTCGTGCGCCATCGCATCGTTGACCGGTTGGGCGTTCTGCTGCGCATCGTATGCGCGCTTAATCGCGGTCTCGTGCAGATGATGATAGCTGCCGCCTGCCGAGCCGCGGTCGTCGGACTCCTTCGGACCGCTCTTCCCCCCCGGGTGCGCGAAATGTTCAAAGTTGACCGATGCCGACCACAGGTAGCGATTCTCGACCGCCTTAGCACTACTGAGTCAGCGCCTCGGGTGTGCCGAGGAGATCTCCGAAGTTGGATCATTCCGATCGGTTGCGCGTGCTTGTCGATCTCGAATTTGC
>JAYUVX010000265.1:0-13429 GCA_043753855.1 Myxococcales bacterium
GCGAGCCGCTCGAAATAGCTGAGCCCGCGATCCTCCTGGAACAGCATGAAGATCGGGACGTAGAGGTAGCTCGTCGCCAGCAGGCGAAACACGTAGAACAGGCGTAGGCTTCGTTGGATGCGTGCGTCGGTCACGGTCGCTCTGACCATCCCGCGTCGCCGGCGATCAGCAGGATCGCCTCGGCGACCTGGACCTGCTCGGTGTCCTTGTGACTGGTCAGCGCGCTGATCAAGCCTGGTAGGTAGGGAGCAGGTTCGAGGGCAGGTTCGAGCCGGCGCAGCGCACGTGCCGCGTCGACGCGGAGCGAGGGAACGGCGAGTTGCTCGACGAGCACCGGTCGCCCCGACGCATCGTGGAGCAGCGCCAGCGCCGACGCCGCGAAGGCGTTGAACCGCCCATCCCCGAGCAGCGTCTTCAGCTCGGGGATCACATCGCTGCGGCCTGCGATCGCAAGTGCGATCGTGGCGCGCGCCTTCTCGTCCGCGGTGGCCCTGGGATCCGCGCGGACTTGATCGAGCGCCTTGATCGCGGCCGGATCCGCGAGGAACGCGAGCTGCTCGGCGGCACCGAGGCGAAGCTGGCTGACGTCGAGGTAGCTGCCGAGCACCGGCGCTGCGCGCTTGTCACCGAGCATCGCCAGCTGCCGCCCCGCCTGCGCGCGCACATCGCGGCGCGCGGAGGTCAGGCCCGCGGCCAACGTCTCCAGGCCCTTCTTGTCGCCGGCGCGAGCGAGCGCATAGGCGAGATCGAGCCGCGACACATCGCTGGTCTCCTTGGCGAGCGCCGCGGTCAAGAACGCGATCGCCTGTGGATCGCGGGTGCGCGCGAGTGCCGCGGCGGCGACGCGCTGCACGCGCGGCGAGTCCGACGCCAGGTTCTTGATCAGCGTATCGCGCGCCCGCGTCACCGCCCCGGCCGAGGTGATGGGCGGCGACCCGGGTTTGACGGGCGGCGTCGGCCCCGGCCTCGCGGGCAGCGGTTGCTCGGAGGCAGAAGACGCGGGCTTCGACGCGATCAGATAGCGGTACGCCAAAAACGCGCCGCCGGCGCCGAGCACGGCGAGCAACGCGATCACGATCGCGGTCCTCCGGCCGCTGCTCGAGCCCGGGACTGGCGTCGACGCACGACTCGACGCTGGATCGTGATCGGCGACCGACCACGAGTCGAGCGAGCCATCCGCAACGGGTGGCGCACTGGCGGTGGCCCGGGACGCGGCCTGCCTGCCGACCGGTGCGGGTGTGGGATCGCGGACGATCTCGATCACGGGGCCGCTCTCGATCGGAGGCGGCGACACCCTGACCACACCGGCCGCCGGCGTGCGGGTGACGACGGGCAGCTTGATCGGTCGGGTCTCAGCCGCGGATCGGCAGGCCTCGGTGTCGTACGCGACGACCTTGCCATCGCGCACGTTGACGAACCGCGAGCGGATCGCATCGACGGGCTTGCCGCAGACCGGACAGTTCTGGCTCATGGCAGCGCGAGCACGACGTGCTCCCCTAGCTCCTCGATCAGGTCGTCGATGTAGCGCAGCAGATGGTCGCGACGGACGATGATCGCGTGGATCTCGGCCGCATTCAGCAGCGGCGCGAGACCGTGGTCATCCGTGATCTTTATCGCCTGGATGATCTCGTCCTCGGTGAGCGCGCGGATCCGCGCGACCAGTCGGCGCGGGAACACCTGGATTCGGCGCAGCGCTCCGAGGTTCTGCTCGTGCCCGAGTGTGAAGCTCGAGAACGACAGCGTGTTGTCCATGAAGAACAGGGTCTTGCCATCGGGCGACATCTCGGTGTTCGAGCCGGTCCATCGATCGGGGTTGTCGATCAGCACGTCGAACAGGATCTGCGCCGCGATCTGCTCGGTCATCGCCCGTGACTCGTCGGGGATCGGCGCGCCGGCCTGGAGGTACGCCGTCCATAGCGCCCTGCCCTCCTTCTCGTCGATCCGGTACGGCCCGAGCTTCGCGAGCCGGATCTCGGGCACCCACCACGACAGCTCGCCGCGAAGCATCTCCGCATGCGCGATGCCCTCGTCGTCGAGACGGCTCGCGATGTACGAGCGATAGCCAGGCTCGGCCGCGTCGAGCAGCTCCTGCACCGAAATCGAGGCCGCCTTCGCCGGCGGAACGTGACCGATGCCGAGCAGGCGATCGAGCCGGAACGCGGCGATCTCGCGGCGCGGGTCGGACTGGGGATGCGTCTGTTCCGGCTTGAACGCCGCGCGCGCACCCGACGCGAAGTCGACGCGCAGCGACAGCGAGGTACCGCCATGATTGAGCTTGACCCGCGTGACCTTGCTCGCGCCGAGCGGAGCGAGCAGCTCGCCATCCGGTGCGCCGTAGACGTTGTCGATCGGACGCTGCGCGACCGCGAGATACGATCGCGGTAGGCGCTCGGGCGTGCGCAGCTCCAGACCGCTGCTCACCGCGCTCGCCGCGATCGCCTCACCACCCCCGAGGTAGGTGCCGGCGAGCTGGGTGGCCTGGCCCACGCCAAACCACAGCCCGCCGAACGCCCCCGCCGCAACGGCGAGCTCGAGCGCGATGCAGGTCCCGAGTCGCACGGCCGAAACGTTAACACGCGGCGGAAACGACTCGCAAAATCGGTCGTCGCCGTACGCGGGTTCAGTCGACCGCGCGGTCTTCGACGATGTAGGCGGCCTTGCGGTGCCGGGCGGTAGGGATGTGCTTCTCCCAGCAGCTGACCGAGCAGAATCGCAGCTTCAGCCGCCCCGTGTTGCACGAGGCGACCGTACAGCGCACCGCCGAGGTGCCCGGCGGGATCAACTTGCGGCACGTGGCGCAGACCAGGCTGGCCATGGGTCTCTCCTAGCACGAGCGCAGATGTGCGCACCACGCAGGGAGACTTCGATAACTACTTCCAGATCTGCTCCGCGATGATCTGCGACACTTCCAGCTCGAGATTTCCGCCTCCACCACGATGGACGAGGCGCACGAGGCCGGTGCGATCGATCACCACGGTGTGCGGGATGCTGGTCACGCCGTAGCGCTCGGAGACCTGACCGTCATCGGCGACCAGCATCATCCGGTACCCACGCTCGTCGAACAGCACGCGCGCCGCCACCGGATCATCGAGGTTGACGGTGACCACCGTGACATCCGCCGCGTGGCGATCCGCGAGCGCATCGAGCGCGGGCATCGCGCGCAGACATGGGCCGCACCAGGTCGCCCAGAAATCGATCACCGTGACCTTGCCGCGGGTCGCCTCGAGCGTGACCTTGGCGCCGAGCACGCCCCTGGGACCGATCGCGGGGAGCGCGAACGCCGGCGCCGCATCGCCCTGGGTCATCGGCCGCATCAGCTCGATGTTGCCGGCGATCCAGGTGACTTGCACCACCGTGCCAACCAGCGCGATCGCGACCACCGCCCAGCCCGCCCGCTGCCCGCGGGTGACCTCGTGCGAGGGCGGTTCGGGCACAGCGACGGCGATGCTACGTGCCGTGCGCACCGCGAGCGCGACCAGGGCACCGGCCCAGGCATACGAGATACCCGCGAGTACGATCCCGGCGACGGCAGGCGGCTCGATCTGCGCAGCGCGCACGATCACCGTGGCGAGCAGATCGACGAACACGAGCGGCAACGTCGCGACACAGCCGAGGTCGAACGCACGCCCGAGATTGCGCCTGCTGCCGGCGACACCGAACAGCAGGAGCGACGCGAGCACGAGGAAGCCGAGCTCGATGGTCAGCGCGGGGCTCAGGACGTGCATCACGGCACGCATGCCGAGGCCGGCCGACACCGCGCTGCCAAGCCACGCGGCGCCAAACAGCCCGCGCAGCTGGGTGGCGAGCAGGAGCAGGCCGATCACGGCGATCAGGTCGCTGCCCGAGCGACCGGCCTGCTTGCGATCGGAGGCGATCGAGAGCGCCCAGCGCGGATGGGTAATCGCGAGGCCGAGCCGCGCGATCATGCTCATCCGAACCGCGGATGCTCTCGCCGGGTTGTTGTCGTCGCGCTGGCTTCGCGCGCGCGATGAATCTCCCAGCGGCTCGGTCATTTCTTCTCGCCGCCGCGGCGCTGGATCATCAGCTTGCGGGCCTGCGCCACGATCGCTGACGACACGCCGCGGCTCTTGCCGAGGCTGGTCAGATCCTTGTCGCGCAGGAATGGCAACAGCTTCGTCACGTCCGAGAGCGGGGTTTTCGGGTTCCTGCACAGCGAGACCTTGACCGCATACATCTTGGTCCACTCTCGGCGACTCGCAATGTAGCGAATCACCTCCTCGGACAGCGCCTGGTTGCGCGCGTAGACCGCGGCCTCCATGTCGCTGAGCCCCGGCGACTTGACGGCCGCCAGCGAGACGATCTTGACCGGGTCGCGGATCGCCATCGAGCGCGCGTAGGCGTCGCCCAGCGTCGCGACGCGGATCTTGGCGGGGATCGAGAGCCGGGCAAACGGGATCTTCTTCTCCTCGACGACCTTCTTGGCCTGATCGAGGCGATGCTGCTCCTCCTCGTCGGTGAGATCGCGATCGAGGTCGCCCTTGGTGATCGCCGCCTCCTCGGTGCCGGTCATTGCATCCGCCACGGTGTGGAACAGATCGTCCTCCTCCGACGACGAGATGATGCCTCCGGTCAGCGCGCGCGCGACCTCGTCCCAGCATGCGAGCCCGGGGACGCGCACGTTGTTGCGGACCGCGAGCTCGACGACGCGATCGATCGTCGACATCCGGGCTTTGCGGTTCATGTACATCGCCGCGATGATTTCGGGATGGCGGAGCAAGCGTTGCTCGTTCTGCGCCACCTGATCGACGCCGCGCGCATCGGCCTTGGCGGCGAGCATCGCAAGCGTCGTGTCGGCCACCGACGGATTGAGCGCGATCGCATCGAACACGATCGGCTTCTCGTAGGTACGCTCGCCGAAGAAGTGGAGGATCCGCGGGTCGAGCGTGGGGTCGGCGAGCGTGCCGGCGAGCAGCTTCTCGGGCAGGCCCGATGCAGTCGCGCGCGATGCACCGGCGATCATCGCATCGGCATCGAGATGCAGCTGATACAGCACCGCGACCTGGTCCGCGGGCAGCAGCGGTAGCATGCCCTTCGAGGCCATCAGGCGGCCCGGTCCCGGGCCGAGCGCGCGCTGCGCGGCCGTCGAGAACTGGCTGGGGTCGAGAGGTGTGAGCTCCATCGTCGTCACGCGTTGCGGTGATACAGGATCTTGAGGCCCTTGAGCGTCAGCAAGTCATCGGTGGCCTCGATCGTCCGCGTCTCGGTGGCGATCAGCGCGGCCAGTCCGCCGGTGGCGATGCAGCGTGCCGGCCAGTCGATCTCGGCGCGGATCCGATCGACCAGCGCATCGACCATGCCAGCATAGCCGTAGACTAGACCCGCCTGCATCGACGCGACGGTGTTGCGCGCGACTACCTTGCCGGGGCGCGCGAGCTCGACACGAGGCAGCTTCGCCGCGTGACCGTACAGGGCCTCCGCGCTGATCTGGATGCCCGGGGCGATCACGCCTCCGAGGTACTCGCCCTTCGGGTTGACCACATCCCAGGTGGTCGCCGTCCCGAAGTCGACCACGATGCACCCAGCCTTCAGCTCCTCGAATGCGGCCACTGCGTTGACGATCCGATCGGCGCCGACCTCGCGAGGATTCTCGTAGAGGATCGGCATCCCGGTCTTGATCCCGGGTCCGACGAGCAACGCGGCACCGCCGCAGTAGTGCTTGAAGAACCGCTGGAGCCCGAACACCGCCGGGGGAACGACCGAGGAGATGATCCCTGCGTCGATCGATTTCCAGGGGAAGCCCTCCATGTCGAGCAGCGTCTTCAGCAGCACCGCATACTCGTCGGAGGTGCGCCCGGAGACGGTCTGGATCCGCCAGCTCGCGGCGAGTATGTCATCGCGAAACACCCCGAGCACCGTGTTGGTATTGCCGACATCGACGGCGAGCAGGACTGTCATTCCGGCTCCGATGGTAGCTCGCCGTGACCGCCTGTTGTAGGCTCGGGTTTACCTATGCGGACCCTGTCGAAGCTCCTCGCAATTAGCGTGTTGTCCCTCATGGCTTCATGTGGCGGGTCCTCGGACTCCCCGCCGAGCCCGCTCTCGAAGCACTTCGATGACATGTTTATCGCGCGGGTGCCGATCGAGCAGCAGCGCGTGGCGATCGAGTCGGTGCAGAGCGCCTATCAGGTGGCGAAGATGGAGAACGCGAACGCGGAGGCCGAGGAGTCCGAGGCGCGCCAGCAGCTGACCGTCGTCAAGAACGACCAGAAGGCGACGAAGCTCGCGATCGACTCGGCGATCTCGAACAAGAAGAGTGCCGAGAGCTCGGCCGACAATAACCGGATCAACCAGGCCGCCAAGGAGCTTCACACCGCCGAGGCGCTGCAGAAGGCAGCCACTGCGCGCGTGAAGTACTACGAGGCGTACATGAACTGGCTGAACAAGCACCACCGCTACACGCTCGAGAACATGTACTGGCAGGAGTCCCGGTACGAGCTCGCGAAGTCGCAGCTGGCGCAGAAGAACAACGTCTCGCCCAAGGGCGTCCAGTACGAGTGGTTCCCGAAGCAGGAGCAGGAGCGTGCCAAGCGCGCGGCCTCCGCCAAGGACAAGACCGAAGGCGAGAAGCAGAAGGCGCTCGGCGCTCGCGAGACCTGGCTAAAGCAGCAAGCGGATGCGGACAAGGAGAATGGTCGCTCGTCGGCGCTCCCCGATCCGATGGCACCGAAGCCGGCGACACAGCCCCTCAACCCGGCCCCCGCAACCGAGTAGCAGCGAGTTTCATGTCGGCAGAGCCGGCGGAGTCCGCACGGATCCTCGTCGTCGATGACGAACGGGTGATCCGCGAGATCCTCGCCGAGTTCCTCACGCTGGAGGGCTTCACGGTCCACACCGTCGAGGACGGCGAGAAGGCGCTGACCGAGCTGCGGCTCCGCCCGTATGATCTCCTGATCACCGATCTCAAGATGCCGAAGCTCTCCGGGCTTCAGCTGCTCGAGAAGATCGAGGCCGAGCGGCTCGGCGTGCTGACCGTCCTGATGACCGGGTTCGGCACGGTCGAGACGGCGATCGAGGCGATGAAGAAGGGCGCGTACGACTACCTGCTGAAACCGTTCAAGGTCGAGGAGGTGATCCATGTCGTCGAGCGCGCGCTGTATCGCCAGCGGTTGCAGACCGAGAACATCCGGCTTCGCGAGGCGCTGACGATCTACAAGGTGTCCGAGGCGATCGCGCTCTCGCACGACATCGAGCACATCCTCGATGTCGTCCTGCGCGCCGCCCTCGACGAGGTCAAGGCAGACGTCGCCACGCTCCATCTTCGCGATCCGCGCAGCGGTCATTACGAGGAGCGCGTCAAGGTCGTCGCGTCCACGGACTCCAGCGGTGCGATCAGCAGCGGACTGCCGTCGGTCGCGTTCGGTGTGCTGATGGATCAGTTCACGCAGGGCCTCCCGATCCTCGCGCACGGCGGCAAGGCCTCGCGGTTCTTCACCGAGCATGCGATGCCCGCCGAGCTCAGCTCGTTCGTCGCGGTGCCGCTACAGGTTCGCGCGAGCATGGTCGGCGTCCTCAACGTGTTCTCGTTCACACCGGGCAAGAAGTTCGACGAAGGTCACCGCAAGATGCTGGCAGTGCTCGCCTCGCGCGCGGCCAGCGCGATCGACAACGCGCGGCTCTACGGGGAGCTGCGCTCGAGTAACGAAGATCTGGTGCGGGCGAACGTGTCGCTCGAGGACATGTTCCAGCAGACGGTGGCGGGCTTCGCGCAGGCGCTCGAGGAGAGCGACATGTACACGCGCGGTCACTCCGAGCGCGTCGCGGTGTACTCCGAGGTCATCGGTCGCGGGCTGACGCTGCCCGACGCCGAGGTCCGCCGGATCGTCCAGGCCGGCGTGATGCATGACGTCGGCAAGATCGGCGTGCGCTACGACATGCTCAACAAGCCGGGCAAGCTGACCCCCGAGGAGGTCGCGGTGTTTCGCGATCACCCGGCAAAGGGCAAGCGCATCCTCGAGCCCGTGCCGTGCCTGCACCCGCTGATCGACGGGTGCTGGTGCCATCACGAGTGGTACGATGGCGGCGGCTATCCGCGCGGGCTCGCCGGCGATCAGATCCCGCTGGTCGGCCGCGTGGTCGCGATCGCGGATGCCTACGATGCGATGACCTCCGATCGAGCGTACCGCCGCGCCCTACCGCACGAGGTGGCGATCGGCGAGATCGAGCGCTGCGCGGGGACCCAGTTCGATCCCGAGCTCGCGGAGGCGTTCGTCAAGTTGATCGACAGCTGGCGCGCGGTGATGCGCGAGCGCGGCCATCACTCCCTGATCCCGAGGTAGCGAGTGCCGCAGCCCTTGATCCGCGACGCGTTCTGCTCGTACTGCGGCACGAAATATCCCGAGCCGCTCGCGTACCCGCGGACCTGCGCCAGCTGCCAGGTCACGATCTGGGCGAATCCGATCCCGGTGTCGGTGATCCTGGTCCCGGTGGTCGCGGGCGCCCGGACGGGTCTGCTCGTCGTGCGCCGCGCGATCGAGCCACAGCAGGGCAAGCTCGGGCTCGTGGGCGGATTTCTCGAGGAGCACGAGAGCTGGCAGGACGGCGGGACTCGCGAGGTCCGGGAGGAGACCGGGGCTATCATCGACCCCGCGACGCTCGAGACCCTATGGTTCGCGTCGAGCACGCCGAAACCGAACCGGGTTCTGCTGTTCTCGGCGGCCCGCCCGATCGATGTCTCGGCCCTGCCCGCCTTCCACGAGGACAAGGAGACGTCGGAGCGCGGCCTGGTGTTCGGTCCCGATGGCCTGGAGGAGGTTTTTGCCTTCCCGCTCCACGTGGGGGCCGCGCAGCGGTACTTCGCGCAGCGCCAGGTCACTGGCCCGCACGCATTCCACCGGACCTGAGTTATCGTCGAGCCGATGTCCGGGGTCCTCGGAAAGTACCGACTCGATCAGAGGTTGGGCGGCGGCGGGATGGCCGAGGTCTTCCTGGCGTCGACGATCGGCGCCGAGGGGTTCTCGCGCCGGGTCGCGATCAAGCGCGTGCTCCCCGGGTTCTCGGACAACCCGGCGTTCGCGCAGATGTTCATCTCGGAGGCGCAGATCAGCTCGAGCCTGGTCCACCCGAACATCGTCTCGGTGCTCGACTTCGACCGCGGCTCCGACGGGGGCCTGTTCCTCGTCATGGAGCTCGTCGATGGCAAGGACCTCGACGCGCTGGTGAGCTGCGGCACCGTCCCGATCCCGGTGATGATCTTCGTGATCAGCGAGGTGCTGCGAGGGCTCGGCTACGCGCACGATCTGCCGAGCGGTAACGACGTCCGAGGCATCATCCATCGCGATGTCTCGCCGCACAACGTCCTGCTGTCGTGGGAAGGCGCGGTCAAGGTCTCGGACTTCGGGATCGCGAAGGCGCGCTCGGCGAGCGAGGCGACCGCGTCGGTGTTCATCAAGGGCAAGCCCGCGTACATGAGCCCGGAGCAGGCGAACGGTCAGCCGCTCGATGGCCGCAGCGATCTGTTCGCGGTCGGCGTGATGATGTGGGAGATGCTCGTCGGTCGCCGGTTGTTCTACGGCGAGGACACCCGCGCCACGCTCGCCGCGGTGCTGTTCGGTCAGATCCCGCGACCGCGATCGATGCGCAGCGATATCCCGAAGGACCTCGAGAAGGTCGTGATGACCTTGCTCGAGCGCGACATGCCGAGGCGCTATCCGACCGCCGAGGCGGCGATCACCGAGCTGCTCGATTGCTCCGACGCGCCCAGGAATGGCCGCGAGGCGCTGATCGGACTGCTCGCCGAGAGATTCCCGCAGGACGCGCGCGTCCGCCAGAGCCTGGTGCGCGCGCGGAGCAAGGTCGCGATCACGCCGGTGCAGCAGCTCGCGGCGGGCGCGCAGACGATCGGAGAGGGCCACTCCGGCGCCGGGTTCGCTGCTGCCGCCTCGCCCAGCCTGTCCTCGGTGATGCAGGCGCGAACCGGGACGCTCGAGATGCAGCGGCCCCGCAACCGGCGCGCGGGCAAAATCGCGGCTGTGGTCCTGGTCACGGCCGCGAGCGGAGCCACCGCGTTCGGCATCGTCTCCGCGACGCGAGGCTCGAAGGGATCCGGCTCCGGGTCGGATCTGGGTAGCTCGGCGGTCCAACCATCGGTGGGCACGCCATCACCGGATGCGGCCCCACCCGCCCCGGTCGATGGGTCGGTCGATGGGTCGATCGATGCTCCCATCCCCGATGCTGCTCCCGTCGATGCCGGGCCCATCGACGCTCCGAAGAAAGATGCAACTCCAGATCAACCGGCGCATGCTCAGGAGGCGAAGAAGCAGGGCCGCCTCGAGATCCGTGCGTTCCCGGTACTCACGGCCACCCTCGACGGCAAGCGACTCGGCGATACTCCGATCACCAAGATGGTTCCCGTCGGAAAGCACACGCTGCGGCTGTCCAACGCCGACCGTAACTACGACGAGAAGCTCCCCATCGTGATCACCGACGGCAAGGTGACCAGCATCGAGCGAATGAAGTGATCGGCCGAACCCTCCTGATCTCGAGCGCGCTGCTCGCCGTGTGGACCTCGCCTGCGCAGGCGGGTGGCGAGGTCGGCGTGGTGGTCACGGGCGACACGACGATGCAGCCGCAGATGCAGGCGCTCGTGGAGGGCTGGTTGCGCACTCACGGTCACCAACTGGTCGCGTCTCCACTGCCCGCTGACGGGATCAACAAGCTGATCGATTGCTTCGTGATCGAGGACACCAGCTGCGCTCGCAGACGGATCGAAGCGCAGTCGAAGACCGCGACCGTGGTGTTCGTGCGCGTCGATGTCGCCGACAACGCCGGTGGGATGCGCGACGTGACGATGACCGCGTACTGGTTCGAGCGCGGAACTGATCCGGTCGCCGAGAAGCGGATGTGCGAGAAGTGCACGGATGCCACGCTCGGCACCGCGGGCGATGCGCTGATGTCCGCGCTCGCCGGCTCGAGCCGCAAGACCGTCGGCCAGCTCACGCTGAGCTCGGTGCCGACAGCTGCGCACGTGGCGATCGATGGTGCACCCGCTGGCGTGACGCCGATCGATGTGGCGCTGCCACCCGGCCCTCACGAGATCGTGGTCAGCGCGGACGGCCATCGCGAGGTCCACCGCACGGTGACGATCGCGCAGGGCGAGACCGCGCCGCTCGAGCTGCAGCTGCAGAGCCTCGCGGATCGCGGGCATCGCCCCCGATTCCCACTCGCGATCATCGGCCTCGGCGGCGCGCTGTTGGTCGGCGGTACCATCGCCTACGCGACGAGCGAGGCCGACACCGGCGAGAACTACCAGTATCGCGACACCCGCGCGTTCGGGCTCACGCTCGTCGGTGGCGGGCTCGTCGCAATTGGCATCGGCAGCTACCTGTGGGTCACGGGCAAGCGCATCCCCGAGAACAGTCCCACCATTGCGCTGGTGCCGGGCGGCGGGTACCTCGGCTGGGGACGGGCGTTCTGATGCGCGGGGTTGCCAGCGCGGTGTTCGCCGCCGCAATGCTCGGGGGCTGCATGAAGACCAGCGCGAAGTACTGCGCCACTCACGATGATCCCGAGCACTGCCCGGCCCCCGACGGGCCCAGCGGGGGGGCGTGCAACGTCAATGACGACTGCAACGCACCGACGCCCGCGTGCGACATCGCCCGGCACACGTGTGTCGAGTGCGTTACCAGCAGCGCGTGCACGGTGCCCACGGAGCCGGTGTGCCGCGCGACGCAGACCTGCGGTGCGTGTCACGACAACGTCGATTGCACCGAGTCGATGGCGTGCATGCCCGATGGCTCGTGCGCCTCGAGCGACACGGTCGCGTACGTGTCGAGCAGCGGCAACGGTAGCGCCTGCACGAAGGTCGCACCGTGTGACAAGGTCGCAAAGGCGCTCGGCACCAATCTACCGATCATCAAGATCGACGACCCGATCGACGAGAACGTCACGATCAACGACCGGATGTCCAAGGTCACGCTGATCGGCGAGCCCGGCGCTCGGCTGTCGCGCAGCTCGGGCACCGTCTTGATGGTGTCGGGCACCAGCAACGTCGTCGTGTACCGCCTGACGATCGGCGGCATGTCGGCTGCGCCCACCGTCGGCGTCTCGATGGCGACGGGATCCGCGGGCACGTTGCACCTCCAGCAAGTCACCGTCACTAACAACAGCCAGGGCGGCATCCGCGTCGAGGACGGCAGGTTCTTGCTCTCGCGATCCACCGTGCTCTCGAACCTCGGCGGCGGCGTGATCGTTCGCTCCGGTGCGCTCGACTATACGATCCGCAACAACTTCATCATCGACAACGGCAAGGGCAGCAACACCGGTCAGACCTCGGCGGGCGGCGTCCTCCTCGAGTCGATGGCGACCGGCAAGTTCGAGTACAACACCGTCGCCTTCAACGGCTCGAATGGAACCGCGCGGCCCGGCCTGCAGTGCGCTGGCACGAGCAGCGCGGTCGGGAACATCATCGTGGCCAACGCCGACGGCATCAACGGCACGCAGGACTCCAACCAGGCAGGTGGCACCTGCGACCTCGGCAACAGCTACGCGAAGGCATTGGCCACGCCGCTGGCGTTCCGGTCGATCGGCGCGACACCCGATTTCCACCTGACCGCCTCGTCGCCGACGACGGTGCGCGATGTCGCCGGTGACTGCTCGATGTTCGTGGCCACCGACGTCGACGGTCAGCCGCGGCCATACAACGTGCAGTGCGATCTCGGCGCCGACGAGTTCATGCCGTAGTTGTCAGACGCTCTTCTTCATGCCGTACATGAGCAGGATCGCGAACACCGCGATCGGGATCAGGTACGGCACGACCACGAGGCCGAGCTCGAACTTGTTCCAGCCGGCGATCAGCTCGAACGCGGCGACCGAGCCAGCGATCAGGAACGCCCCTATCGCCTCGGGCCAGTCGGTCTCCACCTTGAGACCGAGCCAGAACACGATGGCACCGACCAGGAACGCGACGGTGGCCAGCGCCCACGCGGGCAGGCCCGCGAAGCTGTTGAAGCCCTCCTGCGCGGCGGTCGGGTTCTTCCAGACCAGGTTGATGACGACGACGATCGCGACCAGCAGCACCATCAAGATCAGGTAGGTCCAGATCTTGCTGCGACCCTTGCCCATGAACTCGCGCTCGACGATCTCATCGCCCATGCGCCACTCTAGCGCTTATCGACCGGCCCGGGCACGATCGAGCAGGTTCTTGCGAATCGCCGACATCCGGTCCGTCTTCGCGAGCGGCTCGAGCACATCGCGCGCGGCCTTCCATTCGGCGGCGGCACTCTTCGCATCGGGCGCGATCTCCGCGAGCCCGACGTGGACCTCGGCGACGTAGCCCGGCCAGTGCGCGTTCTGCGGTGCGCGCGTGGCAGCATCGTGAGCGAGAGTGCGAGCCTCCGCGAGCGCGAGCAGCCGCGACGCCTTGTCGTTGCTGACGCGCGCGAGCTCGGCCTGGGCGAGCAGGCCCTGGGTC
>JAYUVX010000266.1:0-13412 GCA_043753855.1 Myxococcales bacterium
CGGCCGCTCGCGGTCGTACCAGGGTCGATGCGTGCGCCCGACGGCGTGGTGATGGGTGATCGTACCACCCGCGGCGGACAGCGCGTCCGATGCGGCAGCCTTGATCGCGGTCCACTGCGCCAGCTCGCCACCGACCCGCAACGGCCCGACGAACGTGTAGTACGGCGCCGGACCGTCGGGATAGAGGTGCGTGAACCGGCACGATACGATGCCTCCGCCGCACTCCTCGTCGAGCGCCCGCTGCACGGCGGTGGTCACGCGCGCGTGCAGCTCGGGGAACTGGGTCCACGAGCACGAGGTCTCGAAGGTGTCGCTGAGCATGCCGATCGAGAGCAGCGCCGACTGCAGATACGGCGCGTCGAAGAACGCCTGGCGCCACGCACCCGCCGCGCCGGTCCGGGTCGACTCGTCGGCCTCGCTCGGCCCCGACACGACCTCGCCACCGTGATCGCGGGCGAGCTCCACGGCACGTGCGAGCCATGCACCGAGCGGATGATCCGCGGACTCGAAGCCGATCAACAGCACGCTGGTGCCATCGAACCGCACGCGATGAAGCCGTGCCTCGTTCGCATCGAGCAGCCGCGCGTTGCTCGGCTGTAGACCCGACTGCGCGAGTGCGCGCGCCGCGGCGGCTGCGGCGGTCCAGTCCTTGTAGGCGACGCTCGCGGTGGCGCGCCACCTCGGCCGCAGCACCACGCGCATCCACGCCTCGGTGATCACGCCGAGCGCGCCCTCGGATCCGAGCACGAGCCGCTGCGCCTCCGGGCCCGCACCGGATCCTGGATGGCGATGGGTGGAGAGTGCACCGCGCGGCGTGATCATCGTCATCGCGTGCGCGAGCTCGTCGATCCGCGTGGGTCCGGTGGCGTAGTGGCCGCCCGCGCGCGTGGCGAGCCAGCCGCCGAGCGTGGAGAACTCGAAGGATTGCGGGTAGTGACGCAGCGTGAGCCCGTGGACCTCGAGCTCGCTCTCGAGCGCCGGTCCGAGCGTGCCGGCACCGATCCGCGCGAGCCGGCTGGTCGCATCGATCTCGCGCACGCCGGAGAGCGCGCCGAGGTCGAGGCTCACCACCGCCGGTCGATCCCCACGCGCGAGGGCCGCGTCCACGCCGCCGACCACCGAGGTTCCACCGCCGAACGGCACCACGGCCCAGCCTCGTGCACCGGCTTCGTCGAGCACTCGGAGGACCTCCGCCTCGTCGCGCGGCCGGGAGACCAGCACCGGTGCACCCGCATAATCACCGGCGAACCCCGCGACCAGATCGGAAAACGCCCTCCCTCGCGTGCGCATCGCCCGGTCGACCGGAGCTTGCGAGCTGAAGGCCGCGAGTGCATCCGGTACTGGATGTTCCGGAGGTGGCACCGCCGGCGTGCCCGGCGGCAGGTCGCGCAGCGCCGGCGTCGACTGCGAGACCAGCGCACGCGCCAGCTGCGTCAGCCCGGTACGCGCTGCGTCATCGGGGAAGTTTTCCCGCCACCCCCACGCCCACAGACTGCGCTCCCGCGTAGGCTTCGTCACCTATGGAAGACTTTATCAACAAGATGGTCGAGAAGATCGGGATCGACAAGGCGACCGCGGAGAAGGTCATGGCCTTCCTCACCGACCACAAGGACGAAGCGCTCGAGATGCTCGCGAAGTCGGGCCTCAAGGACAAGCTCCCCGGCGGCCTCGGCGACAAGCTCGGCGGCCTGTTCTGATGTCGGCGCTCGACGACCTGCTGGCGGAGAGTGGCCTCGCGGAGAAGGCCGTGAAGATCGACGAGCACCTCGTGCGCTTGCAGTGGGGATCTGCGTTCGTGATCGCGGGGATCTCCGGCTCCGCGGTCGTGGCGATCGCGCCGCTTTTCCGGTCGGTTCCTCCCGGCAAGGAAGTCGAGTTCTTCAAGAAGCTGCTCGAGCACAACGCGTACATGGGTGGCATTGCCTCGTTCGCGCTGCAACCCGACGGCTGGATCGTCCTGCACGGGGGACGCGCCCTCAAGGGGCTCGACGCCACCGAGTTCGCGACGCTGATCGCCGGTGTTGGCCGGTTTGCCGACCAGTTCGATGATCAGCTCGTCGCCGAGTTCTACGCCGATAACCGGGCCGCCGTGGCGACCCAGGCCGGAGCGGAGTTCTCCGGCCAGTATCCGCAGACCGACTAGAGCCGAACGCGCTCGAAGTGCGCGAGCTCGGCGAGCTCGTCGAACCGCTGCTGGATCCGCGCGGTGGTCAGGCCCTGGATGCCGCCGACCGAGAACTGCTCGACGGCGAAGCTCCCCATGACGCTGCCCATGATCATCGCTGTGCGGATCGTCGACGGCGACAGGTCTCCGGCGTACGCGAGATAGCCGAGCAGACCGCCCGCGAAGCTATCGCCTGCGCCCGTGGGATCCTTGACGTCGGTGAGCGGCATCGCCGGTGCCGCGAACACCCCGCCGCCGTGGAACAGCAGCGCGCCTGCATCGCCGCGCTTGATGATCACGCTGGTCGGCCCAGCCTTGAGGATCGCCGCAGCGGCGCGGCGCAGGTTGTGCTCGCCCGCGTAGAGCCGCGCTTCCTCGTCGTTGAGCATCAACGTCTGGGTGCGCGCGAACACCTTGTCGAGCTCCGCGCGCTTGATGTTGATCCACAGGTTCATCGTGTCCGTGGCGACCAGCGCCGGCGCTCGCACCTGCTTCAGCACGTCGAGCTGCAGCGACGGATCGATGTTGCCGAGCAGGACGAGCTGCGCGTCCTTGTGCGAGTCGTTGAGCTTGGGCTGGAAGTCCGCGAACACGCCGAGCCGCGTGTCGATCGTCTCGCGGGTGGAGAGGTCGGGCGCGTACTTGCCGACCCAGTGGAAGGTCTCGCCCTCGACTCGCTCGATGCCGGAGCAGTCGATGCTCTGCGCGGTCATCTCGTCGACGTAGTTCTGCGGGAAGTCCTCGCCGACCACCGCGACCACCGAGACGTTCTTCGTAAAGTAGGCCGCGACGCGGGTGATGAACGAGGCCGAGCCACCGAGCAGGTCCTTGTGGAAGCCGAACGGACCATCGATGTCATCGAACGCGACGGAACCGACGACAAGGAGGGAGCGATGGGCGCTGCGCTGGTGCATGGATCCCGCTCTGGTACCATCGGCCGGTCGTGGCGATCAATGCGGACGATCCCCTTGTAGCTGCGCAGGCCGCCGCGTCTGCCGGGGATCATGCGGCCGCGATGGAGCTGTACGAGAAGCTTTGGGATTTTCGGAGCGCGTATGGTCAGGCGCGCGCCGCGAACAACCTGCCCCGCGCGCTGCGCTATGCCCTCGAGATCGGGGAGGCGCCTGCGATCGAGGAGGTCAAGACCCTGATGCTGGCGACCGACGAGGGCGCCCGCGAAGCGCTCGAGGTCCTCGCCAGGATGCGGCGCCACGCCGAGGCGGCACCGATCGCCGAGAAGCTCGGCGATCTGAACCGCGCGATCGACCTCTACACGCGCGCTCACTTCGAGCTCGATGCCGCGCGCCTGCTCGAAGCGACCGGTCGCGACCGCGATGCCGGCCGGCTGCTCGAGCGCACACTCGACCTCGCCTCCGCCGGCGAGCGCGGTCCGATCCAGCTCGCCCTCGGCCGGATCCTCGCGCGCCGCGGCGCGTATCCCGAGGCCGCGCGCCTGCTCCAGGATGCCCGCAAGACCCCCGCGCTCAAGGCGGACGCCCAGCGTCACCTGATCGGCACGCTGGCGGCGATGGGGCTGCGCGATGGTGCGCGGGATGCCCTGCTCGAGCTGCGCTCCACCGACGAGACGGTGCCCGCCGACCTCGACACCTACCTCCGCACGTGGCGCGACGAGACCACCGAGCGCAAGGCCACCCGCGATCGCGAGATCGTCGCGGGCCGCTACCGGCTCGATCGTCTGCTCGGAGCCGGCGCGTCGGGGCGCGTGTTCCTCGCCAGCGACGAGGTCGCAGGCCGTCAGGTGGCGATCAAGATGTTCTTCGCGGCGGGCGCACGCGGCGGCGCGGCCTACGAGCGCTTCGTCCGCGAGGCGCGGCTCGCCAGCACGCTACGTCACCCATCGCTGGTCGAGGTCTACGACGTTTCGGTCGAGCGCGGATTCCTGGTCATGGAGTATCTGCCCGGTGGGTCGCTGGCGCAGCGCCTCGCGGCCGGCGAGCAACTCGCTCCGGTCCAGGTCCGACGGATGGCACTCGATATCATCGGTGGGCTCGAGGCCGCGCATCATCGCGGCGTCGTCCATCGCGACGTCAAGCCGGCGAACGTGTTCTTCGACGCGCGCGGGACCGCGAAGATCGGTGACTTCGGCGTGGCACACCTCGTCGATCTGGGCCAGACCCAGACCGGCGGCCTGATCGGCACGCTCGCGTACATGTCCCCGGAGCAGATCACCGGTGCTCCGATCTCGATCTCGGCAGATCTCTACGCGCTCGGCATCACGCTGTTCGAGGCGGTCACCAACCGGTTGCCGTTCCTCGGACCCGATTTCGTCGCACAGCACCTCGGCGAGCTTCCGCCGCCGGCGAGCACGGTGGGCACCAACGTCTCCCCGGGCTGGGATCCGATCCTCGCGAACCTGCTGGTCAAGAATCCGCGCGAGCGCACCGGGACGCTCGCCGAGCTGCGCCGCGAGCTCGAGGCGATGGACCTCGGCGGCCGGCCGATGCTGGTTCCTCGTCCTCGCCGCGATAGCCGCCCGCACTCGATCGCGCAGCTCGCCGAGGATCCCGACGTCAAGCCGCGCTATCAGTTCGAGACCCCGCTCGGGACCACGCCGATCTCGCAGCTCGCCCGCGCGGTGGATACCGTGCTCGATCGCTCGGTAGTGATCGAGCGGTTCGACGATAGCGAGGAGGCGGGCAAGGCTCTCGAACGCGCACGGCTCCTCGGGCGTGCGCAGAGCCCGTTCGTGCAGCGCGCGCTCTCGCTGGACCGCACCACTCGCGTGGCGGTGTTCGAGGCACCGTCGGGCGCGTCGTTCGCCGACGCCACGCCGAACTTGCCGCCGACCGAGACCATCCGCCTGCTCAAGCGGCTCGCCCGGGCCGCGGCCGCGGTCCACGAGTTGGGTGGGAGCCACGGCGCGATCGGCGAGCGCACCATCGTGCTCGACGATGGCGCGGTTCCCACGGTGATGGCTGCTGGCCTGGGCCCCGTCATCGATTCACAGCCGCTCGATGACGTCACGGCGATCATCAACATCGTCGCCACCGTCGCCGGCTGCGAGCCCACGTTTGCCGACCTCGCGCGGATGGTCACCGAGGAGGTCGGCGCCGTCCTGCCCGCGTACCGGCCGCCGATCGACGGCGAGACGCTGTACGCGGCAGCGGATGCGATCGATATCGCCGTGCTCGGCGCATTGGGTTCCCGCTAAGGCAGCTCGACGCGCGCGATCTCGCCGGTCTCGAGGAGGGTATCGGCGGGGAACCGCAGCGGAACGATGAGGGACACCACGGTTCCACCGACCTCGCGGCGCTGGACGATGCACTCGCCACCGAGCCGCTTGGCACGCTCGCGCATCCCGAGCAGGCCGAGCGAACCGATCCGCGCGGAGGAATCACGCAACCCCACTCCATCGTCGGAGATCGAGAGGCGAAGCCGGCCGTGATCGAGGCCGAGCTCGACCACCACGTGCTGCGCGCTGGCATGGCGCACCACGTTGGTCATCGCCTCCTGGAAGATCCGGAACACCGCCGTGGCGAAGCCGCGCTCGAGCTGAACGTCCCCGAGTGCGGCAACCACCTCGATCTCGAGACCGGCGCGCGCAGCGACCTCCTCGGACTGCCACTCGATCGCGGCCTGGAGTCCGACGTCGTCGAGAATGCCCGGGCGCAGCTCGGACGAGATCCGGCGCACGGCCGTGATCAGCTCCTCGGCATTCGAGCTCATCTCGACGAGTTTGGCGCCGAGCTCGGCGTTGTCACCACGCCGGCGAGCGACCCACGCGATATCGAGCTTGAGCGCGGTGAGCGCCTGCCCGAGCACGTCGTGGATCTCGCGCGCGATCCCCGTACGCTCGTCCTCGCGCACCGCCTCGACCCGGGCCGACAGCGCGCTCTGCTGCGCATCGAGGTGTCGCCGCTCGATCGCGATCCCGGCGACGTGCGCCGCGCGCGCGATCAGCTCGATCGCCGAGCCCTCCGGGCGACGGGGCGTGCGGTAGTACATCGCGAACGTGCCGAGCACGTGGCCATCGTTGGCGAGGATCGGCGATGACCAGCACGCGCGGAAGCCGTGGGTGCGCGCGACAACGCGGTAGTCGGCCCACAGCGGATCGCTCTCGATGTCCACGACGAACACCGCATCGCGGCGATACGCAGCCGTCCCGCACGAGCCAACGCTGGGGCCGATCGGCGCGCCATCGATCGCCGCGGTGAACGCGGCCGGAATCGAGTTGCTCGCTGCGTGACGGAGGTAAGTTCCCGACTCGTCGACGACGAGGATCGACGCAACCGTATCCGGTACCAGCTCCTCGATCACGCTCACGATCGTCGCGAGGATGTCCTCGAGCATCGCGCCGGCTGCGAGCATCTCGAGCGCCCGTCGCTCGGCGAAGTGCAGCCGCTGCGCGCGGACCCGCATCGTCACGTCCTCGAGCGCGAGGCCAACGCAGCGATCGGGGAGCGCATACGCGGTGGCGGC
This sequence comes from Myxococcales bacterium, assembly GCA_043753855.1. Classification (GTDB taxonomy): domain Bacteria; phylum Myxococcota_A; class Polyangia; order Haliangiales; family Haliangiaceae; genus JABFXX01. The sequence continues at coordinate 6,605 of JAYUVX010000266.1, forward strand.
GAACGTGGGTGCGCCAGGGAGCCCGACGAGCCGGCACGCCGCCAGCTCGCGCCGCGGCCGGGCCTCGTCGATGCCGAGCATCAGCGCTGGCAACTCGGTCCCGCTCACCACGGGCAGACAGGACTGGAGCGGCTGCCCCATGCAGGTCGCGACCAGGATGCCGGTCATCCGTTCGTTCGCGAGGTTCGAGCCGACCAGCCGCAGCACCACCGGGTTCTGGGTGTCATCGAGCCGCCACACCGACAGCCCGATCTCCATGTGATCCACGATGTCGGCGAACACCCGGAGCCGCTCGTCACGGCGGACCTCGTCGGTGATGTCGCGACAGGTGCCAATCAACCCGATTGGAACGTCATCCGGACCAAACGTGACCTCGCCAACGATATCGAGCTGACGCACCGTGCCGTCGGAGCGAACGATCCGCTCGTGGTGAGCGAATCGCCCTCCGCGCTGGAGCGCCGCGCGGACCTGGTCCGCCACCCGCACTCGATCATCCGGATGGACGCGGGACAGGTAGAACGCGAACGTGATCTCCTGCGAGCGCGGGACCAGTCCGTAGATCCGGAACAGCTCGTCGGACCAGGTGACCTGGCCCGAGGCCACGTCCCACTCCCAGCTCCCGATATGCGTCATCTGCTGGACGATCTCCAGCTGTCGCTCGACCTTCGACCCCATGTGACCCCCGCCTTCCCACGCTACCACGCGTAGACTCGTCCGAGATGGTGCGCATCCTCCTGGTCGATGACCACGCCGTGGTGCGCCGCGGCGTGCGCGCGATTCTCGAAGATCAGCTGCACGGCGCGAACGTCTCGGAGGCAGGTTCGGGCGACGAGGCGCTCGCCGCGCTCGCACAGCCGTTCGATGCCGTGGTGCTGGATCTCTCGATGCCCGGACGCTCAGGGATCGATCTGCTGGCGGAGATCAAACATCGCTGGCCCAAACTCCCGGTGCTGATCATGAGCCTCCATGCCGAGGAGCACTTCGCCGTCCGCGCGCTGCGTGCTGGTGCATCGGGCTACCTGACCAAGGCAGCAGCACCCGAGGCGCTCGTCGAGGCCGTGCAGAAGGTCACCCGAGGCGGCAGATACGTCTCGGGTGCGGTCGCAGAGCGGCTCGCCGCCGACCTCGGAGGGCGCCCGCCGGTGCCGCACGAGCGGCTGTCCGACCGCGAGTTCGAGGTGATGCGCGGGATCGCCGATGGCAAGACGGTCAGTGAGATCGCGCTACGAATGCACCTGAGCGTGAAGACGGTCTCGACGTATCGCACTCGCCTGCTCGACAAGATGGGCATGGCCAGCAATGCCGAGCTCACCCGCTACGCGATCGAGAACGGGCTCGTGTAGGACGAACGCGGACACGACGTTCCGGTGTCGTCCCACATCAGAAGTCGACGTGCGCTGATGGTCGACCGACGCGGTGCAGCGTCCACTGGGTCGATGAAGACCGAAGAGCTGAGCACGACCATTCTCGCCGGTGCGCACGTCGAGACCGGGGACCCGTTTGCTCTGGTCGGCCGACTCGCGGTCGGCGTCGCGCACGACATCAACAACTATCTGGCAGCTGCCGAGGTGGCGCTCTCGTTCGTCGAACGAGGGTCGACCGACGACACCCGCAAGGATCTGCGCGACGTCCGCGCTTCCTTCGATGCCGTGCTGCGGATCGCGCGGAGCTTGACCAGCTACGCGCGCGGTGCACAGCCGGCACCCGAGCCGATCGAGCTCGAGGCGCTGGTCCGCCGTCTGCTCGACGTGTTCGGCCGGGTCATCCCCGAAGGTGTACGGGTGATCCTCGAGGTCGGCTGCGACGTCCCCACCGTGAACGGCGTGGCCTCCGAGCTCGAGCAGGTGGTGCTGAACCTGGTGCTCAACGCGTGTGATGCGATGGTCTGGGGCGGGACGCTCTGGATCACCCTCCAGCGCGCACCGGGTGGCCAGCTGCGCCTCGAGCTCTCGGATACCGGGTGCGGCATCTCTCCCGAGGTCGCGACAAGTGGTGGTGCGATCTCGCCCTCCACCAAGCACGGGCGGACCGGCAGCGGGCTTGGCCTCGGGATCGTGCGGGCCCTGGTCGCGCGGCATGGTGGAAACGTCGAGCTCGGACGAGCGGCGGGGGGCGGCAGCAGCATCCGCGTCGTGCTGCCGGCCTGATCGATCAGCGTTCGATCAGCGCTTTTGGGCCATCAGGATCACGATCCACATCGCACCCTCTCCGATCTCCGGATGCGGGCCCTGCGCGATGCCGATGCCGATGTCATCGACCACCGAGTCGCCGATCAACGACTTGCCATCGATCGTTTCGAGATCGGCGGCGGCGGTGATCACGCTGCCGACGCGCGCGTAGATCGCGCCCAGCCCGTCGACCTGCTTCTTGACCAGCGGGTACGCCTGCTCGCGCGTTTTGCCCGCCGCGAGTGCATCGGAGAGTTGCTGCGCGATCGCCGACAGCCGCACGCTGGTAGTCAGCTGCTTCGGTGCCGCCGCCGCGACGAGCCGCTGCTGCACGCTCGCCAGCGCCGAGGTCGGATCGATCTTCGGAGGAACGCGCGTGAAGACCTGAGTGATGAAGATCTCGCGACGCCCCGAGACCTCGTCGCCGAACACCACGCCGATGCCGAGGTTCGTGGCCGCCTGCGAGGTGATGTTGGCGCGGTGCCCGGGACTGTTCATGAGGCCCTGGTGCGCCTCGCCGACGCCATAGGCGCGCGCCACGTTCTCTAAGACGACCGCCGTCCTGATCTTCGCGGCCCGCACGCGATCCGCCGCGGAGCCGGTGGTCGGAGAGATGTGCGCGACGTTCTTGGTGCGTCGCATCTCCTCGGAATGACCGCGCGCCACATCGGCGACCCTCTCATCCCAGCGCAGCTGCGCGAGCCCGGCTGCCTGGCGGTCGCGGTTGACCAGCGCGAGCAACCGCTTCTCGGCATCGATCGCGGTGGTCACCGGAGCGTCGTCACCCGATGGATCGAGCGTCATCGACACCGGCGGCTGCGCGCCGCACCACACCGGGAAGTTGGCGAGCACCGTCGAACCGTTGACATCACTGCCGGTGATCTCGACCTGCTGGCGGCCGGTGTGCGAACCGCACGCAACCCTCGAGGTGAAGCCACCTGCGTGACCTGTCTTGAGCTCGATCCGCTCGGTCGATCCGCTGTCGTAGGTGATGAACACCTCCGGATCCTTGAACCGGTTCTCGACCACGGCATCGAGCTGGAACGAGCCGCCCGCGGGCAACGCCCGTGGAATCGGCGAGGTCGAGACCCCCGAAGCTTGCAGTGCGAACACCACCGCGCCGGTGCCATCGGCGTGCCGCTTGGCAGCTCCGATGCCGAGCCGCGCCGTCGCGCCATCCGCGAGAATCTCGGCGAGCCGCGGCTGCAGCTGCTCCACGATCAGCTGCGGCGAATCGATATCGCCCCACACCACGAGCAAGTGCGGCGACGGCTCGATGATGCCGTTGCGATGGAGCGCGAACTCGACCAGGCTGTAGCCGATCACGCCCTCTTCCGGCACCACCTCGGCGAGCTCGGCACAGGTGCGGAACAGCCGGGCATCGGGAACCGGGACGCTGGTGCCCGCGCGCTGAGCGGCCTCCTTGACCGCGGCGGTGACCGCGTCACCGAGCGGCGTCCTCGGTGCGGTCTGCACGGGCTCGTTGTAGCGCTGCGCCGGCTCGGTGGTCGGAGCGAACTTGACCGCAGCGATCGAGGCGCCGGCGGGTGCCGCGGAGCCGCGCCAGCTCGGCTGACTCCCGACCTGCTTGGGACCGCCGCTGGATGGACACCCCGCCGCGATCAGCAGCGCGAGGACAACGAGGCGACCCACCATCGTGGAAACCGTATCACGCGTCGCGCTGATCCGCCGTCACCGTGTGGGCGGCGGCGCGGCAGGCTGGACCGCGACGTTCGCGATGCCCACCGCCCTGGCCAGCTCGAGCACACGTGCGGACTTCTCGCGCGCCACGCCGGGCTCGAGCACGACCGACACGACAAGATCCTTGTCACGCCCGTGGAGCGAGCGCAGCACGGTCTCGAGGTCCGCCTCCTTGACCACCGCTCCATGGATCGTGTGCTCGCCCTTAGCGTTGATCGAGATCGTCGCGGTGTTGCGGCTCACCGGATTGGTGGCCAGCTCGACGATCGGACGCGCGCCACTGCCCGCGGCCGCCGGCGGTGCGGCGCTGCCGGTCTGCGCGCTCCCACTGCCCGCACCCGAGCCTTGGTCGGTGGAGCTTCCCGCACCACTGCCGGCGGCGCCGGGACCGACCGGCGTCCCCGGCGTGACACCGCCGTTGGGATCCGCGAACACCACCGTGAGCATTCGATCGAGCGCGTGAAAGTCGGAGTAGGTGATCCGGTTCCACGATGACACGGCTGGATCCTTGTCGCCGGTCTTCTTGTCGACGCGCACGACGTTGAGCCTCCACCGATCGCCAACGCGAGGCGGGAGGATCACGCTCATGCCCTGGTCGCGACCCTTCACCGCGGCCCACGGGATCGCGATCTCGACGTCCCAGCCCTGATCGGTATCACCGCCCTTGTCCGCGGTGCCGTGCATCATCACGGCGGTGATCATCCCCGAGTCCCACGCCTCGTCCCCCTTCGCGGCGCGGCCCTGCGCGAACCACGAATCGAACGTCGCGTTGTTCGGGTTGACCTGTAGCTCGACGTAGCCGCGCTTGTTGCCGTCCGCATCGATGAAGATCTCGACGCAGTCGGCTTTCCACAGCGGATCGTCGTGCTTTTTGAACTCGCTGAACACGTCGCTGTCCGTGATCATCACGTACAGGTAGAGGAACGAGTCGTCCCAGGTCAGCTTCGCCATGGCCTTACCGACCGGCTCGGGGCTGCCTTCACCGGTGACCAGCTCGGGCGAGGTGATCGCCCCGGTCCAGCCGATGTCTGCGGTCAAGCCATCGATCTGGATCGGTCCGCGCGCATACGGCACGTAGATCGTTCCCGGTGGCGGCGGCGCCTTCGACAGATCGACATCGAACACCCGCGCGATCACGGCGCGATCGACCACGTTCGCGCCCTGCGCGGCCATCCGATCGTCCACGCCGTGCGCTCCGCTCGCGACCAGGCCCACGGACAAGGTCGCGGTGGGCGAGCGCCAGTCCGGGCGCAGCGTGATCTCCTGCGGATCCTCGATGATCTCGCCGGCGCGCCAGGTCGCCGGTCCGTGCGCGACGCTCATGTCGGTGTCGGGCAGCGCCATGAAGTCCGGCAGGCCCGCGGCACCGCGGAACAGCGTGAACGTCTTCCAGCCGGGACCCGGCGGCGTGACGACCTTCCAGTAGTGCGTGATCTTCACCGCTCCGCCGGGGACGATGCGCGACGACTCGACCGTGTTGCCGAGATAGATCAGCGTGCCGCCGAGCTCCACGTCGAGCTTCGCGGTGAGCACCGGCGGCTGCGCGAGCAGGTGCTTGCCGACGAAGCCCGGATCGACCTTCTTCGGCTGCGGCCCCGGGCCCTTGTCGACACACGCCGCGCAAGCCGCGACGAGCAGGGCGATGGCGACGGACGTCCGCATGGCCGTACCTTATACGATGAGATCCGACGCGTCCTGGAACAACGCTCGGTTTGCGGTCTCGCGCGCGACGACGAGCTTCTCGACCTCGGCGAGCAGCGTGGGGTGCTTCCTGGCGACCGCATCGAAGTCGGTGCGCGACAGCCGGAGCAGCACCGCCGGCTCGACCGCGCTCACGCTCGCGACCGCGGTCACCCCGCTGACCAGCGAGATCTCGCCGACCGCGGCGCCGGGACCGAGCTCGGCGATCGGGCTGCCCGCACTCTCGACCTGACACTTGCCCGAGACCACCACCCACAAGTGCTCGTTGCTCTGGCCCTCGTGGATGAACGTGGTCCCTGGAGCGACCAGCTCGGTCGAGAACTTCGCGAGCAGTGCGTCGCGGTCGTCGTCTCCCAGCGCGCGGAACAGCTCGCTGGTGCGGGTCAGGTTCGCGAGCAACCGCGCGCGTGCATGGTGCGCGAGCACCTCCGCGAGCTTGGGATGCTTCTGGGCCGCGGTCTCCACCGCACGCGCGGGGATCTCGAGCACCCAGACCTCATCGCGTGCGGTGACCCGCGCCGTACGCCGCGTACCGCCGACCAGCGCGATCTCGCCGAAGAACGCGCCCGAGTGCAGCTCGCCGAGCTCCGCAGCTTCGCGCGCGACGACGACCGTGCCGTGTGCGAGCCAGTACAGCGCCGTCGCGGGCTCCCCGATCTCGATGATCACCGAGCCCGCGGGGAACGCGCGTGCCGTCATCACGCCGATCAGCGCACGAGCGCCCGGCTTGGTCAGTGCAGAGAGCAGCGGTGCCGGTGGGACCTTTGCGATCTGCCGGGTCGTCAGCCAGGCACCGAGCTTTTCGACGATGGCGCGCGCCTGTTCGAGCGGCGTGCCGGAGGGCTCCGGGAACGCCGGCGGCTCCTCGGGTGCCGGTGGCGCCGAGAACGCGAAGTGCGGGCCACCGGTCGCGAACGTCTCGACCACCTGATCGATCAGCTCGGGCCCGCGCACGCTGCCGAGCTCCGCGAGGTGGCGGCCACACGCCACGGCGAGCGCGACCTGGCCTCCGATCCGCGCGCCCTCTCCGAGCGTCGCGAACACGGTCTCCGCATCCTCGGCATTGCCGAGCAGGTGATGCAGCGCGGCCAGCTCCAGCCAGCGGCCATGATCGAGCGGCTGCTCGCGAAGGCGCCGTGCAGCGGCACCCAGTTGCTCGACGGTGGCACTCACGGTGCCAGTCTAGCGTAGTTACCAGCGCATCAGCGTGTAGCCACCGGGCTGCGCGGCCTGCGCAC
>JAYUVX010000267.1:0-13406 GCA_043753855.1 Myxococcales bacterium
CAGTTCACCGCATTGAGCTCCACGCCGGAGTGGCGCTTCAGCCGAGACGGGCGCGATTCCCGGATCGCGTTCCAGCCGAGGTACGTGACCAACAGCGCCGACGCCGCGATCGGGCACGCGGTGCTCGGTGGCGGCCTGACCATGGCGCTCTCGTACCAGGTCGCCGACGCCGTGCGCGCCAAGCGGCTTCGCATCGTGCTTGCGGAGTTCGAGCCACCTCCACTGCCGATCCAGGTCGTCTATCCCACGACGCGGCTGCTGTCCGCGAAGGTCCGAGCCTTCCTCGAGCTGATCACCACGACATGCAAGTGGAGCTTCGTCGATCTGTGAGCGACGAGCATGCACGCGCCCAGCCCGGAGACCGCGCGAAGATGTACCGGTTACTTGGCCCGCAGCTCCCGCGCGAGCTCCACGACCTCGCTCTCCGACATCTGCTCGGTCTGCATCAACGACCGCTCGCACCGCACCTCGGTAGCTCGACCGTTGGCGAGCACGAAGAAGTGCCCGGTCGGCTGCGTCGCCAGGCGTGGACCCACGTTGGGGTACGGGCCGATCAGGTTGCGCATCTTCTCGATCGCGCGGTCCTGCGCGACCTTTCCGACCAGCCACGTCGCGATGTTGTCGCGCGCCTTGTAGTCGAAGTCCCCCGGGTTCTGCGTGGCGAGCAGGATCCCGAGCCCGCCGGAGCGCGCGCGCCGCAGCAGATCGAACATCGGCTCCTTCGTCGGAGGTGCACCGATCGCCGGGACGTACGCATCGGCCTCATCGAAGAAGGCAACACCCTGAAGGGTCTTCGTCGGGCGCCTGCGCGAGAGCCGAGCGAGCTCGATGAGGAGTCGAGATACCCAGAACTGAAGCACCGCGATCTCGGTCAGGGCGGAGGTGTTGATGATCGTCAGCTTGGGGCGCGCTCCTTGCGGCGGGAGGAGCTGGCCAACATCGAGCGTCTCGCCATCGCCCGTCAGCAGCGGACCGCGCTGGATGCGAAGCGACTGGAGGTCCTCGGAGAGGGTCGAGAAGTGGCGCTGGAGCGCACCAACAGACTGGAGCAGCTCGGGGTCAGGCCGATTGATGGTGTCGAGCAGGACGTCGAGCGTGGCGTCGCGCTCGCTGGTGTGGAGCTGGATGGCGCACTGGAGCACCGAGAGCTTGGCGCGGTGGGTGGGGCTGGTGCCGTATCCCATCATCGCGGCGAGCCCGTTCGCGGCGAACTGCGCGAGCTGTGTGCGTTCCTGCGCGCTCGCATCGAGCAGGGACGGGATGAGCGGCAGCCGGAGCGGCCGACCGGCGCTGTTCCCTGGCGTGTAGAGGTCGACGTCGATATTCGCGCGCAGCACCGCTCTTCGCGCGTGGTCGGGGTGCGAGCGGTCGCTCCACCACGCCTTGCTGGCGTAGCGGGCGAGGTCGCCCTTGCGGTCGAGGAGCAGCGCGGAGATGCCTCGCTCGAGCAATTGCTCGATCACGTGCAAGGCGGCGGTGGTCTTGCCGCTGCCCGTTCCGCCGACGAAGGTGACGTGCGACTTCACCTGCTCGACGGACAGCGTCTGCGGCTCGGCGCGGAGCGAGGTCGTGACTCCGAGGCGTACCGAGGCCGGATCGGGCGCGAGGATCGGAGCGCTGATGCGCTGGACCGGCGCCGGAGCACGAGGCGGAATTGGCGGCAGGGTTGGGGACGCTTCGGGGATCGACGCCGTGCGAGGCGGCACGAGGTCGAGGTCGAGGATCGTGCGCACGAAGCCGAGCTGCGCGAGCGGACGGGCCGTTCCTCGCCACACCGCGAGATGTGGGGGACTGGTGGAGGTCAGGGTACGGAAGGCGCAGGCCGCACGAAGCTCGGATTCCTCGAGGACGACCGTGCGCCCACCGGCCTGGACGAACGCTCCGACCTGCTGCGCGGTGGTGGTCTTCGGCTTGAACTGGAAGTCGCCACAACGCAGCGCGAACGGAGTGATTCCCGTAGCGGCGAGCTTCTTGAGGACCTCGAGTTGCTTGCCGAGGTGCCCTCCCTGCGGCACGCGGTTGCACACGCCGACGATCCGCTTGCCCAGCGATCCGCCTTCCACGTGGAGGTGTCCCGCGGTGCGATCGAGGCGGTACGTGAGCTGAAGGCCCGCCTCGTGGGCGCCCGCGCGGAGCGCTTCGTCGATGAGGGCGAGTACACCGTCATCGTCATCGGGGAGCTGGATCGACGCGGTCCGCAGAGCGTTCCACGCTCGGTCGAGCTCGGGGTGCGCGACCACCCGGGTCGCCGCCGGCGGTTCGGGAAGGGCGAGCGGAGGTAGCACGATCGCGGCGCTCGGCACGGCGGGGGTGGCTGCCTGTCCCGGATGGCCGACGAGTGAACCCGCCTTGATGCACGCCGCGTGATAGTCCCGGAACTTCGCGAGGACGTCGCGCGCGCGAAACTTGCTGACGGCCTCCACCTGGGCCGTCGTGAACGGGTAGAGCGGCTCGTCGTCCCGCCACGGGACGTCGAACTCCGAGTACAGGTTCTCGAGCCGGCGAACCAGCATCTGCTCGATCTCGTCGAGCTGGCGCTGCCCCGTCAGGCGTACCGTGCCAGGGTCGCTCTCGAGCCGATCGACGAGGGAGCGAGACAGCTTCGGGCGCACCGCCGTGTACACGTCATCGAGGCAGGAGATCACGACCACGGCGGAGGGCACGGCGTCGGCGATGGCGCGCAGGCTATCGAACGCTTGCTGCAGCCGCGTGACGGTCTGACCGTCCGGAATCGTCTCCTCGATCTGATCGACGACGATGACCATCGCGGCCATCTGCAGCTCGTACATGACGGCGGCGAGCTGCTTGATCGTCCGCAACGGATCCTCCGGCTGGTCACGTGCGGCGAGCCCACCGAGCAAGGCGCGGTCGTGACCGGTGAGTGACTCGCAGCGGAGGTATTTGATCACCCTGCGTTGCAGCGCCGGATCTCGCCGTTGCAGGAGCAACAGCGCGTGGAGCAGGTCGACCTCGAGCGTCTCGAGACCCTCGGTGCGGACCACGCGATCGATGATGCCGCCGATCGTGGAGTCGAGCTGACTCTCCGTGAGCTCGGCCGTGCGCAGCCGCTCGAGGTCATCGGGAGGGATCGGTACGCGGCCCTCGGCGAGCCCGTCAGACAGGTACATCAAGGCCGATTCGTGAAGGATGGGGGCGTCGTACGGTCGCTCCATCGAATCGACCAGGCTTCGAAGCACATAGCGCGAGTAGTCGCCGACCTCGGACGTCATCTGCAGGTACCCGACGTAGCCCATGCGCGAGGAATGAACCTGGGTGCGCAGCGCACGCAGCAGATGCGTCTTGCCCGCGCCGGACTCGCCGAGCACGAGGAGCGTGCGGCCATGGCCACGCTGCACCTGTTCGGGCGTGCTCGCGCGGACGACCTGGCGATGGAAGACCTCGCGAGCTTCGGCGTGGATCGATTCCACGTCCAGCGGATCGCGCGTGTGGATCTGGGAACCGTGCGCGACGGATGCGAACACCTCCGGGCCGTCGGGCCGACAGAACGCGACGGCGCGCGGATCGAGGCCCAGCACCGTCTGCCGCTCGAACATGGCGCGCAGGTCTCGGCGTGCCTTGCGCTCGATCTCCGTGCTCCGGCCCGCGAACACCTCGTCCATGATCCGCGCCAGCATCCGCTCGTGGTCGCGAAGCGGCGATGCGTTGCGGGTGTGGTTCTCGACCTGGCGAACGAGGTGGAGGCCGCTCCATTCGTGCGACGAGCGGAAGCCAAACGGGCCGGCATCGTGGCGATGGGTCCGCAGGAAGCGCTCGATGTCTGCCGGGGTCGCAGCGCCGTCGGCGAACATCTCGTAGTGGGGAAGCGCGGCGAAGTACTTGCTGACGGCGACGCGGACGAGATCCGCCACGCGCGAGAGCTCGTCGGCATCGATCCGGCCATCCGCCTCGATCGCCTGGTGCGCGACGCGTAGGCAGTCGTCGAGCAGCGCGAGCTGGATCAACACGGGGAGCGCGGCACGAGTGCCATCGAGCCCGGCCTGCAGCGCCGCGGCGGCGCTCGCGCGAACCGGCTCTCGCAGGCTGCGATCGATCGTCTGCGTGACCCGGGTGAGCCAGGAGGTGACCTCGGCAGCGTCGAGCGTGGTCGTCACGGACATCAGGCTCCCTCCCGCACGATGAAATGAAAGCTGGCCCCGTCGGCGAGGGTCTCCGAGTCGGCGACGAGCCGCGGATCCATCGCCGCGACCAGATCGGCACGCGCGAGCTCGAGCGATCCCGATCGTTGGGCGTCGAGGAGCCGGCGCTTGAACTCGGGGCCCGAGAGCGCGGACCATCGGCCGCTGCGCCGCAGTTCCTCCCACACGGCGGAGATGAAGACCTTGCGGTCGCCGAACACACCGTGTTGCGCCGAGCGCGCAGCTTGCCGAACGTCGTCGGCGAACGTGCTCGCGGCGCCGAGGGTCTTGCCGTGGATCCAGTTGCGGACCAGAGCGTCCCGGAGCACGCGGAGCTCGGGTCGCGCCGCTGAGAGCTCGCGAGCCACGAACAACCGGAGCAACCGATCTGGTGGTCCCGGCTCGGTCTGGAGCTCGCGCTGGAGGAACAGGGCACGTACCTCCGGCGGGCAGCGCTTCGCGCGCCCTGGCAGGCCGAGGCTCTTCCATGCGTAGGCATCGCACAGCGCCGACAGCGACGGTGCGGGTCCGCTGGTCCACAAGCCGAGAGCTCGCCCCGCGATCGCGGCCGTCCATTCGTCGCGCCCGGTCAGCCGCGAGGCCGTCTTCTCGTCCGACGCCGCGAGGCCAAGGCCGAGCGCCGGGAGCACTCGCTCGGCCAGCTGCTTCCACGTTGGTTTCCCGCCGAGGCCGAGGCGTCGCGCGAGCTCCGATGCCGGATCGAGCTGCTGCGTGCGCTCCAGCGCTTCCTCGATGCTGCGCGTCCACTCACCGTCACCAACGGTCGCCGGGGAGAATCGGCGGAGCGAGCCGGCCAATTCTGGAAGGGTGGGACGGCCTGTGCTCGTCGCGATCCGTGCGAGCACGGTGAGGTCGAGTCGATCGGGTACCAGCTTCATCACCAGCATCGTCACCAGCATCATCTGGCTCCTCGGCGGTGCGCGAGCACCTGACATACGGCGGCGACGGCGTCCCTCGGGTCGGCGAGGACGTCCTCCGCGAGGACGCGAAGCACGATCAGTCCCTGGGTCTGAAGCAGGAGATCTTTGCGTCGATCGCGGCGATAGCAGGACGGATCTGCGAAGTGATGGACGCCGTCGATCTCGATCGCGAGACGGTCCTCGCGCGAGAGCAGATCGACCTCGCACGCGACCGATCCAAAGCGAACCGACAGGTACGCGTTCAGCTGGAAGCGGCCGGCCGTCGCGGGCGTTGCCTCGAGCGCCTCGAACATCGCTGCCTCCGCGGCGCTGCGCGCATCGAGCGGCAAGCTGTGGACGCGCGGCTCTGCCACGGCCGGCTCCGACAGCTCTACGACACCCTCATCGATCATCGCAGCGAGCCGATCCGTACGGCCGGTACGCCACGCAACGAGCTCGCGGCGCGTCGTGCACACGGCGATCGTGTCGCTCGGACGGATGCTCGCCTGGGCGCAGGCCTCGCGGATGCAACGATCGAGATCGTCGCCATCTCCATCGATCAGGGTTGCCGTGGTCTCTCCGAGCGCGAGCCAGGCGAGGTAGACCTCGCGGGCATGGGCGCCGACGAGCACCGTGACGCGCGGGGTGCCGTGCAGCCGGACCCACTGGTCGCGCGCGAGGCGTCGCATCACTTCGTTTACTGCCACGCCCCAGCATAGAGAACACCAGCGTGATGCAGTGGAGGGCCGTCGCGGGATCGGCGGACGGAGCGATCCCGGCACTCCGGAGCCAGCGCGACTACCTGCGGATCCGCAGGATCGTCCCCTCACTCGCCGCGATGCCGCGATTGGTCCAGTATACGAAGCTGGCGTCGGCGGCCACATCCGAAGGCTCGAGCTGCGCATCCGCGATCACCCGCGCGTCGAGAGTGAGCGCGTCGATCGCGACGATGCTCCCGGTCGCGCCGCTGGGGTTGATCACGCCCTGGTTGAGGGCGACATAGAGCATCCCGCCCGACGCGACGATCGACCACGGCAGCTCGAGTCCCGTGAAGGACTTGACGATCACAGCCGTTCCTCCGGAGCGAGGCACCGACATCAGCTTTTTGTCCTCGATCCAGAACACGTGCGAGCCCGAGATCGCGACGCCGCGAATCAACGCGGCGCCCGTGTAGAGCGTCGTGACGGGACCACCCGTGCGCGTCACGGTGGCCACGATCCACGAGTCACCCGGGAAGGTCTTTGCTCCGAACACGACCCCCGTGCCGTCTGCGGCGATCGCGGTGACGCCATTGCCGTAGCCATTCGCGAGCGTGGTCGGGCCCGAGGAGCTCGCAACGGGCTTCGCGATCACGGCGCTCCGGGTCCCTGCGAACACGGTCCCTCCATCGAGGGCCAGCGAATAAACCAGATCGTTCAGCGGCGTACTCGCGAGTGGCGAGGCACCGCTCGCGGCGATCTGGCGTAGCTCGCCGATCAGGGCACCCGTACCCCAGAACGCCGTGGGTTCGAGCAAGCCGTTGCCGACCGCCAGCGCGAGCGGCCTGTCTTCGTTGGTCGCGATCGTCGCCACCGCCTGCCCCATGATCGCCTTGCGCACCTGACCGGGGCCGTTCGTGGTTGCCGTCGTCCAGTAGATGGTGCCGTCAAATACCGCGATCGATTCGGGACGCGATTCTCCGCTGGCGATGACGACCGGTACGGGAACGAAGGCATCCGGGGCAGCTGCATCCGGGGCAGCTGCATCCGGGGCAGCTGCGTCGGGCGCGGGCGCGGCGTCGGGGAGGCTGGGCGTGGTGGATCCGTTGCACGCGACGAGCAGGGCGAGAACCGACAGATGAATGTGCACGTCGATCGATGTAACGACGCCGCCTACGTTGCACAGAAAACGTCGCCGGTTTCGGCGAGGCGTCCGCTACTCGAGACGGCCTGCCACGACGGAGTATCCATTCCCGTCGGAGGCGACCCACAGCGTCGAGACCCGGCCGGTCGGGTCCACGCCCGCGGTCCAGACGTAGCTGCTTCGGGTGTCCTGGTCGAGCATCGCCGGAGCGCTCCATCCGGCCGCGCTGTTGCGGGCGAACCGCGTGATCCGACGTCCCTGGTAGGGCAGATCGGTCCAGATCACGGTGGCGTTGCCGCGCGCGTCGAGGGTAAGGACCGGGCGCCCGATGTCGTCGCGTAGCTCGACCGGCCGCGGCGCGATCGTCTTGGTGCTGCCCCAGGTTCCGCCGCGCTCATTGCGCGCGTAGAGCGCGCCGTATTGGGTCCACGTCAGGAGCGTTGCCGTCGACGTGAGCGCCACGCGGATCCATTCACCGCCGAACGAGAAGCCGGGGAGCTGGACGACCTGCGCTGGCGTCGCGACGCCTCCAGCGAAGCTGCGGGTCACGATCCGCAGGCCGACGTCGTCGGGCTGGATGTGGCCCCACGCGATCTGCGCGCGCCCGCGGGCCGCAGCGAGATCGAGGCTGTAGGTCGCGCCGTGCCCACCGTCGAGCATCACCGGCGTGCTCACCACGCCGGCTGCGGTCATCGCCGCGACCCACACCTCCGACGCCGACCGGTCCATGGAGTCCTGCACCCAGGCGATCACGTAGCCGCCATCGCCATCGCTGACGATGCGGGACTGGCTGGCCATGCCAGGCAGCTCGGACACGAGGATCGGCTGACTCCACCCCGCGCCCGTGTCGATCGCGGCGTACAGGTTGAACCGATGGTCGGCCCACTGGCCACGGTGAAACACCAGCGCGAACGTGGTGTCGTCACCGGCGATCCCGCCGAGGAACTGGTCGTAGCGCGTACCGCCGATGCGGTATGGCGACACCGTGACCGGTGCGGTCCAGCCGCCAGAGCTGCCACGGGTCGCGCGAATGTCCGCGGTGGTGCCGATGTACTCGGCGTACGCAGCGGCGGCGCGGTCCCACGTGACCGTGGCGATCGAGACACCGTCCGGATCACCGATCACGGGGAGCGTGCCAGAGGTTGCTGCCCATCCGGCGCCCGGCGTGTAACGCTGATGCACGAGCTTCTGCGACGACTTCCACATCGCCAGCACGGTGCCGTCGGGAGCAACGCCGAGGGCCGGGGACGCACCCGCGCCCAGGGACGCTGCGGCCGGAGGGGTTGCCTCGCTGTAGATCGACCGCGACGTCCAGGTGCCGTCGCGCGTCGCGAACGTCGCCGCGAACGCCGGTGCGAGCGGGAGGCCATCACGCGATCGCTGCCCACGCGCCGTCAGGCGGTGCCCGGTGGCGAGCCACAGCGGCGCGTCAGGCACCACGGTGACCGTCGTGCCTGCGATCCGGGTCGCGTGCGCGACGGCGTCACCCGTCAGGGTGGTGAGCTCGACGTCGAAGTCCGCTGCCGGTGGCAGGCTGAGCTCGATCACGATCGGGCTATCGAGTGCCACCTGCGCGGCGCCATCCGCCGGGGTGATGCCGACCACGGTGAACGCACTGGCCGCGTCGGGCGTGATCGACTCGGCGGGGTCACAGGCAGCGGCAGCGATGGCCATCACGGCAAGCGACAGGAGGTAGGGAACGGTACGAGGAGGAGGACGCATGCTGACCGATGCAGCCGAGGGACCGACGTTGCACGACAATCTGCAAGTCATCGAATACGCAGCGGATGTTGGCCCTCGACCGCGGTCTCCGCGGCCTCTGCTACCCTCGTGGCCCAGCATGGGTCCGTGCCCGGAACCGGATCGGTGGTTCGACGTCGCCGACGCGGAGCCCACGCTCGCCCAGCACCTCGACGAGTGCGTCGACTGCCGGAACCTGGCGGCGGCAATCGCGCAGCTGGGACTCGTCGATCGAGCCCCGTTGGCACTGGCCTCGGGGAGCCCGGAGCGCGCGCTCGTGCCGGAGCTGGTCCCGGTGGGCACCCAGCTCGGTCGGTACACCGTTCGCGGTGCGATCGGCGCCGGCCGCATGGGGATCGTGCTCGAGGCCTACGATCCTCAGCTCGATCGCACCGTCGCGCTGAAGCTGGTCCGCGGCAGTTGTGCGCTCGACGACCGCGCTCAGAACCGCGTGATCGAGGAAGCGCGAGCGATGGCACGGCTCGCCCATCCCAACGTCGTCGCGATCCACGAGCTGGTCGAAGTCGGCGACGAACGACTGATCGCGATGGAGTATGTCCCCGGTAGCGACCTGGCTGCATGGCTCGTGGGCGCGCCCTCGACGGCGCAACGGCTCCGCGTGTTGCTCGAGGCGGGACGCGGTCTCGCGGCGGCGCACGACGCCGGGCTCGTGCACCGAGATGTCAAGCCGAGCAACATCCTGGTCGGGGAGGACGGGCGCGCGCGCATGACCGACTTCGGCGTCGCGGCGTTCATCGACGCGGCCGAGGGACCGGTGCGCCTCGTCGGTACCCACGGTTATCTGGCGCCCGAGGTCGCGGCGGGAGGCGTCGCCGACGCGCGCTCCGATCAGTATTCGTTCGCGGTCACCGCGTGGGAGACCCTGTTCGCAACCCCGATCACACCCGCGCGTCGGCGCGGCCCTGCCACGGCGCGGGTGCTGCATCGCGCGCTCGCGCCGGATCCGGCCGCGCGGTTTGCATCGATGCATGACCTGTTGCGAGCGCTCGTCCGCGCCAGCCGGCGGCGCCGCCGCGTGCTGACGGGCCTGGCCGTCGGAGCTTCGATCCTGACGGCCGCGGTTGCCGCGTGGGCCTGGCGTGCGCCGGATCGCGCGCCGACGTGTTCGTTGGATCCGGCTGCGATCGCGACGGTGTGGTCGCCAGCGCGCCGCGTGGTGTGGGAACAAGCGATGCGGCCCGTGGCTGGCGACCAGGTTGGCGCCTTGGCCGTGGCCATCGAGGCGCGGTGGCGTGCGTGGCAAGCAGCCGACGTCGAGGTCTGCCTCGGCGAGCGCCGTGGCGGCGGCGTGCCCAGCGGAGGTCGGACCTGCGTCGAATCGGCCCGGCGTCGCCTGATGGCCCTCGTGCAGAACGCGCCCTCTGCCGCCAACGCGACCGCGGTTGCCACCGCGATCTCCAGCTTGCGAGGCGCCGAGAGCTGCGCGACCGCGGCGCTGCCCGAGCTCACGACCCTCGACGGCGCTGCGCGCAAGGCCCATGACGAGGTCGCCGCCGCCCTCGACGAGGTCACCGCGATCACGGCCCTGGGAAACTACAAACAGGCACGCGATCGCCTGGTCGAGCTCACCGCCCGGGTCTCAGCCGATGATCTTCCGCTCCAAGGAGAGCTGCTCTACCGACGCGCCGACGCCGTGGCGCGCACCGGCGATCTTCCCGGCGCGCTCGCGCTGCTCGAACAAGCGCTCACCATCGCCGAGCGCACGGGGAAGAGCGCCGCGCGCGCCAACACGCTCTTGCTGTTGATGGGCTTGTATGTCGAGGTCGGTGACCTCGATCGTGCGGCCGCGCTCGAGACGGTCACCGAGGCCGTGGTGAAGGGCTTGCCACCTGATCCGGATCGCACGCGCACGCTCGCCTCGCTGCTCGGCGGCATCGCCTACGATCGAGGGCGCTACGCGGAGGCGGAGGTGCATCACCGCGAGGTCGTCGACCTCGAGGCGGAGCTCGCCGCGGACACCGAGGGCCGAAGCGCGCCGCTGGCCGGAGTGCTCGTCAACCTGGGCATGGACGTCCACGCGCAGGGAAAGCTCGACGACGCGAGCGCGCTGCTGCGACGGTCCCTCGCCATGTTCGAGGCGACGGTCGGCCCGGACCATCCCGACGTGGCGCTGCCGCTGATCGAGCTGGCGGCGATCGCGATCGAACGCAAGGATCGCGACGAGGCCGCGACCCTGTACCAGCGTGCGATTCGCATCCAGACCAAGGCGCTGGGGCCCGACCATCCGCACCTGAGCGAGACCCTCGCCGGTCTCGCGCGCGTCGAGGCCGAGCGTGGCCGTGCAGCGGAGGCGCTGACGCTGTATCGTCGCGCCATCGCGATCGCCACGCCAGCGCTGGGGCCGCAGCATCCGATCGTCGCGATGTGCGAGTACCGCATCGCCGAGCTGATGGACGACGGCGGGCAACGCGACGAGGCGTTGCGGCTGGCGACGCAGGCGGTTGCGGGCTGGGACGCCAACGGGCTCGATCACCCCGACGCGCATCTCTCCCGGTTTCTCCTGGCGACCCTGCTCTGGCGAGCGGGTCAACATCAGCGCGCCCGGGTACTCGCCACGGCCTCGCTCGGCGGCCTGGAGCGGCTGCCGGAACCGTTTCGCGCGCCCGCGGAGAACGTGCGGCGTTGGCTCGACGGGCACCGATGATCGACGGGCTGTGTGCCGAGATCGCGGCGCGCTGGCCGGGCGTGACCGTTCCGCGCGCGGGGCTTCCGGCCGCGCTCGCCGAACGTGGCCTCGACGCCGACCACGTCCATGCCGCCGATGTCGGACTGACGCTGGCGCTCGCGGCCGGCGACCCGGTGGCCTTGACGGTCTTCGACCGGGAGATCTGCAACGACATTCGGGGCGCCCTGATCCGCGTCGGGCGCGACGACGACTTCGTGGAAGAGGCCCTCCAGCGGGTGCGCGTGAAGCTGCTCGTTGGCGGCGGTGAGCCGGCGCGCATCCTGACCTACCGTGGCAAAGGACCGCTCGCCGCCTGGATCCAGATCATCGCGCTCCGCGAGATCCTGATGGCCCACCGCCAGACGCGCCGCGAATCCGGTGGTGACGACGAGCTGCTACACATCGCGGCCACCGAACCGCAGCTCGCGCTCGCGCGGCACGGCTATCGCGACGCCTTCGCTGCAGCCTTTCGCTCCGCGATGGCCGAGCTCGACCAACGCGCGCGCACGGTGCTCCGGCTGACCTTCATCGATGGCGTTGGCACCGAGGCCCTGGCTCGCTTCTACGGCGTGCACCGCGTCACGGCGTTCCGGTGGTTGCGCGACGCCCGCGAGGCACTGCTGAGCCGCACCCGCGAGCACTTCCTCACCAGCGCCGGCCTGGCGCCAGCGGACGTCGACAGCATCATGCGCTCACTCGCACAGAGCCTGAGCGTCTCCTGGTAGCTAAGCGCTCTGCGGTGCGCGGTCGATGGAGGCCTGCTCCGTCGACTTGGCGCGCGCGATCGCATAGATCACGAGTCCAAACCCAGCCTTCGCGGTGATGTCCGCGACGGTGTAGCCGACCTGGATGGCGGTCTCGCCAGCACCCGTGGAGGCTCCGAGCGCTCCGAGCACGTAGGCCAGCGGGTAGAACGACCACGTCACCAGCACCACACCACGTGCGAGGCGGAGCAGCGGCTGGACCTGCGCGGGCTGCGTCGCGGCGGCCTTGTCGAGCGCGCCGAACAACGTGACGAGGATGTAGAGGAACGGGATCATGCTCGCGGCGAACCACGCCCAGACCGCGCCGCTGCTTCCGGTGCCGATCGCCGCTTCACCGGGATAGCCCAGCGCGATCATCAACGCCGCGGCGATCACGAGCCGCTTGAGCAACCCACTGGCCTGGGCCTTCGCGAGTGCCAGCACCGCGACGAGCTCCACCATGAGCAATGGCACCGTCAGCAGCCAGTCCGCATAACGATAGAAGTTGTTGAACGGGAGCTTGGACGCGACGTAACTACCCGCGTCCGCGGTGTACGCGGCAGAGAATGATCCGAGGATCCGGAAGTAGTGGTAGCAGGCAATCGAGACCACGAGTCCCGAGACGACGAGTGCCGGCTTGAACCTACGGTCGATGCCGGGCGAGAGGAAGAAGAACAGGGCCGCGGCGCCCATCGCCGCGACGGTCAGGGACATCAGGTTGTAGACAAGACCGTACTGAAAACTCGAAAGCGTAGGCATGATTCACTCCGGGTTGGGCTCGCTGACGAGCCGGACTGAGACCGACGCGATCGTGCTCACCACGAGCGCGACCCCGATCGTCGAGAACAATGATTCGAGCACTGCGGGATGAGCGGGCCAGGCGCGCGCGACCACGAGCCCGACCACACCAGCCGCGAGTGCCGCGAGGCCGCCGAGCAGCGTAGCCTCGCCGACGGCGGCGAGCTCGTGACGCCTCACCCAGCCGCCGACCCAGAACCATCCGGCGAGTGCCGGACCGATGACGAACACGAAGCCTGGCCCCCCGGTCTGGTTCACAGGTGACCAGGTCGCTCCGGCCTCGAAGGCGCCTGCGCACGTGAACAGTACCACGGCGCCGAGAGCCGCCACCGCACCACCGAGCAGGAACGAACGAACCGGAGGCCAACCCGACATATTGTACGCCTCGATGCGACCACCCGCGCCGAGGATACGAACCGATGGTGGCCAAGTTGTCGCACGCGCGGAGCCGATAACGGATGTAATGCCGAGCGCGCGAGATGCATCCAACTGTCGTGGTCACTGCTGCTGTAACACCCCCACCCGATGTGCGCCGGCTCGT
>JAYUVX010000268.1:0-4433 GCA_043753855.1 Myxococcales bacterium
CGAGACCGGCACAGCGCGAGTGCCGCCGCGAGGCCGGCCGGTCCTCCGCCGATCACGGCGACATCGAACGTCATCCAAGAGGGATACCGTTGTCGCTGCCGCTCCGCCCGGTCGAGGCCCGAGAGACCGGCGTGAGGCTCAGAACAGGATACGGGTCTTGATGCTGGTCGTGAGTGCCGCGACCGCGCGCTTCACGTCCTGCGAGACGTCCTGGTCGAGATCCATGATCAGGTATCCGATATCCGGATCCGTCGACAGGATCTGGGCGCGGATATTGGCGCCCCAGTCGGAGACGATCTTGTTGATGTCACGGAGCACGCCGGGGACATTCTTGTGGACGTTGAGGATCCGGTGCGAGCCGCGAGCGAGCGGGATCTCGACCTGCGGAAAGTTCACCGCTCCGGTCGTGGCGCCGCTGTTGATGTACTTGATCAACGCGGCGGAGACCTCGCGACCGATCGCCTCCTGTGCCTCCTCGGTGGACCCACCGATGTGCGGCGTGAGGATCACGTTCGGCAGCCCACGCAGCGGGGACGTGAAGCCATCGCTGTTGCTCTCGGGCTCGTCCGGATAGACGTCGACGGCCGCGCCACCGATGTGACCCGACTTGATCGCGGCGGCGAGCGGATCGATCTGGACCACCGTGCCTCGGCTCGCGTTCAGCAGGCAGGCGCCGGGCTTCATCTTCGCCAGCTCCGCGGCGCCGATCATGTTCTGCGTCTGCGGCGTCTCGGGGACGTGGAGCGTCACGTAGTCGGAGAGCTCGAGGACTTCGTCGAGCGTGGCGGTGGACCGGTTGTTGCCCATCGGCAGCTTCGCGACGATGTCGAAGAACAGCACGCGCATGCCGAACGCCTCGGCGAGCACACCGAGCTGGCTGCCGATGTGGCCGTAGCCGATGATCCCGAGCGTCTTGCCGCGCACCTCGTGACTACCTACGGCGATCTTGTGCCAGCGTCCTTCGTGGACCTCGCGCGAGCGATCGCCCAGGTGACGCGACAGCATCACGACCTCGGCGAGGATCAGCTCGGCGACCGAACGCGTATTCGAGAACGGCGCGTTGAACACCGGGACCCCGCGCTGATTGGCGACCCGCGTGGCGATCTGATTGGTACCGATGCAGAACGCGCCGACGCTGAGCAGCCGGCGACCCGCATCCAGCACGGCCGGCGTGATCCGCGTCTTCGATCGAATCCCGACGATGTGAACGTCGGCGACGCGCTCGACGAGCTCGGCCTCCGACAGCGCGCCCTTGACGGTCTCGACCTGAAAGCCCTCCGCCTTGAACGCGTCGGCGGCGACCGGGTGAACGTTCTCGAGCAGGAGGATCTTGATCTCGGCCTTCGGAAACGACGTGAGCTGGGTCATAACTCCTCGACGGAAAACGTATCGCAGGCCCCGAGCTTCCCGGTATCGAACCCGCGCCGGAACCACTTCATGCGCTGCGCCGACGTTCCATGGGTGAACGTCTCCGGGTTGACGTCGCCGCCCGATTGCTTCTGCAACCGGTCATCGCCGATCGCCGACGCCGCTGTCAGCGCCTCCTCGAGATCGCCGGCCTCGAGCAGCTTCTTCCCCGCCGCGTCGTGTCCCCAGACTCCGGCGTAGCAATCCGCCTGCAGCTCCACGCGGACGGAGTTGGCATTGCGCGACTCGCCCTTGTGCAATCGTGCGCTGCTCTGCTCGGTACCGAGCAGGTTCTGCAGGTGATGCCCGAGCTCGTGCGCGAGCACGTAGGCCTGCGCGAAGTCACCGGGCGCACCGAACCGCGCGCGCAGATCCTTGTAGAACGACAGATCGATGTACGCGTGCGAGTCGCCCGGGCAGTAGAACGGACCGATCGCTGCGGAGGACCGCCCGCAGGCCGTGTCGACCGCCTGCGTGAACAGCACCAGCTTCGCTCGGCGGTACGGCTTGCCCTCCGCCTGGAACTCGGCCGCGAAGGTGTCCTGCACATCCTTCATGACGAACTTCACGTAGTCGACCAGCTGGGCATCGGGATCCGGTCCCTTCGGCGGCTCCTGCTGATCGTTCTGCGTCTGCGATTGCGAGGCACTCCCACCACCACCGCCGCCGCCGAACAGCGAGCTGATGTCGACGCCGAACAGCCGCGCGACCACGAACACGATCACCGCGGCACCGACGCCGCCGGCACCGAGCACAGCTCCGGACGGCCGCTTGCCACGCGCATCGATGACGTCATCGTTCTTCGTGCCGGGCGTCCACTTCACGCGGCAAGGGTACTACAGTGCACCGCATGGCAAAGGCGAAGGCCGCGGCTCCGAACAAGGCAACGACGCCTCGCAGGAAGAAGACCAAGGCCGAGCCCGGATCGATCGGCCTCACCGCGAGTGAAGTTGCGTCGGGCTCGCCCACCGCGGAGATCACGCGCCTGCGCTCGCAGATCGCCGACGCCGGTGGGCACACGCTCGCCGCGTACCGGGAGCCGTTCGGCGGTCACTGGGTGGCGCTCGCCGCGCTCCCGCTCGAGAAGGTTGCGCCCACGCCGTATCAGCGCGAGCTGTCGAAGGCGCACGCGGATCGGCTCGCGGCGGTGATCCCGAAGGTCGGCCGGTTCCTCGATCCGGTGATCGCGGTGCCCGATGGCGATCGCTTCATCTCGCCGAACGGCATGCACCGGCTCGCCGCGTTGACCAGCCTCGGCGCGAAGACGGTGGTCGCGCTGGTGATGCCGGAACCGGAGATCGCGTTCCGCATCCTCGCGCTCAACACCGAGAAGGCACACAACCTGAAAGACAAGGCGATCGAGGTGATCCGGATGGCGCGCGCGATCGCCGCGGATCCGAAGCGCAGCGGTCAGAGCGAGAGCGATGTCGCGTTCGAGCTCGAGCAGGCATCGCTCGTCACGATCGGCATCTGCTACGAGAAGAACTCCCGGTTCTCCGGCGGCGCTTACAACTCGGTGGTCTCGAAGTGCGAGACCTGGTCGACCGATCCGATGACCAGGAGCCTTTCGCTCCGCGAGGAGCATGCTGACAAGCTGCTCGAGCTCGACCTTGCGGTCACCGCGGCGGTCGTGCGGCTCAAGGAGTCCGGCTTCAACAGCGGCTACCTGAAGCCGATCGTCGTCGCGCGGGTCAATCCGCTGCGGTTCGTGAAGCCCGGCAAGGAGGAATCCACGCCTGACTTCACCAGGACCATCGACAAGATGATCGAGGGTGCGAAGAAGTTCGATCCGTCGAAAGTCCGCGCCCAGGATGTAGCGATCGCGGCCGCGGTGGGCGGCGGCGAAGACTGACGGGTTAGAAGAAGTAGTAGTGCAGACCGGCGCCGCCCATGGCGTCACCGATGAGCGCGATGCCATCGGCATCCGCGGCACCGATCGCAAGGCCGGCGGTGAAGCTCAGCGCCACGTTGGACTGCAGGAACACGCGGATCTGAAATCCAGGCTCGATGAACAGCAGGTTGTTGCGCGCATCCAACCGCGGACCGTTGCCGTCATCGCTGACCAGACCGACCGTCCCGCCGATGCCGAAGTCGGCCATCGCGGTCGAGTGGACGTGATAGTAAAACCGGCCGCCGAGCTCGAACGTGGTGTTGTTGGTGCCGCTCGGATCGACGATGCCGAGGAAGCCGCCGATGTGGAACTTGCCCGCGTCGTAGTTGACCGACGGTCCGCCGATTCGCGCGACCCCGCGGCCGGGCGTGCCGGCTCCGAACGAGCTGAGCATGTACTCCGCGCCGACGCCGATCGATCCTGCCGATCCACCTGCGGTGGCGACGCCTGCCGTCCCCATCAACACGAGCGCCGAAAGCTTGATCATGTGCTTCATGCGCGGACTCTCTCCCCGTTCGACACCGAGTGCAAGTCGAGGGGACGGACCGGTGCTACCCTGCATGCGTGCTGTCCGCGGAGCTCCGGTTAGCGGATCTGGATGCGCGTCACTGGCGTAACTGGTGGCGGTTGCTCACCCCGCCACGCGTGATCGAACGTCCGCGCTGGGCGCTCGCCATCCTCGATGCGGGTCGCGTGATCAAGCTGGTGATCGCGGGCGCCGACGCACGCGGTGCGATCGATCCCGCGAGCGCGCCGATGCCGTCGCTGACGGGCAAGGGCCTCGAGGCGTGGGCGAAGACGCTCGGCGTCGGTGCCGTGATCGCCATCGAGCGCCGCGTGATCGCAGCGCTGTCGGCGGAGATCGAGGGTGCGCTGCGGCTCGATCAGGATCTCGTCGCCCAGGGCCTGATCGCACTGCGAGCGCTCAAGAAGCACGCCGGCTCCGGGGTGTGGACGGAACCTCCGCTGCTGGAGCTGTTGCCGGCGCCGTCGTTCGAGCCCCTGCAGCGCACGTTCGATCTGCTGATCGCGGATCACTCGGCGCTGATCGCCTACGTCATCGAGGATGATCGCTCGCGGATCCACAGCTCGATCATCGCGGTCAAAGAGCATGGAGATATCGTCCGCGCTGGAA
>JAYUVX010000269.1:0-4419 GCA_043753855.1 Myxococcales bacterium
GCGCCTGTTCGACGAGGCGGGCGACATCGAAGGGGTCCGCTCGCTGTTCGAAGCGCGCTATCGTGCTGCGGGCGGAGACGATCTGTCCGCCGAGTGGGACGCCTACGTCGCCGGGCTGTACGGCGCATGCCTGTGCGTGGTGACGCCGGAGAACATCGTCGCGAAGGCCCGGCTCGTCGAGCGCCTCGAACGTGCGCTCGCCCAGCCGCGACCTGACGACGAGCCAGCGGTCGTTCTAGGCTCGAAGCGTGCATCACAGCGAACGCCAACGCGATGTGAGACTGGCTCGACCGGGGTTCCAGGATCTAGCGAGATCCGCGCACTTGACCGACGCGCTATGATCGCGTCTCATGATCGATGTCTACGCAGAGCTCGTTGCGATCCTGCGAGCGCTCGACGAGGCCAGCATCGACTACGCACTGTGCGGCGCGCTGGCTCTGGCGGTTCATGGCGCACCGCGTGCGACCAAGGATATCGATCTGATCGCGCGCAAGGAGGATGCGAGCAAGATCCGGGACGTCGCACGGCGGACGGGGTTCGTGTTCGAAGCCTTGCCGATGGAATTCTCGGGCTCGGGCATCGAGGTCCAGCGGTTCTCGAAGCTGATCGACGGCCGACCGCTCATGCTCGATGTACTGTGGCTGAATCCGAAGCTGCAGACGATCTGGGACGACCGTCAGCGGCTACCGTGGAACGAGGGCACGCTGTCGGTGGTCTCCCGGGATGGCTTGATCACGCTCAAGCTCACGGCGGGTCGCGCCCAGGACCTCGTCGACATCCAGAGCCTCACGGCGGCGGAGACCCATCGTGAGAAGAAATGACCCGATGACGGCCACCCTCGAACAGCGGTTGCGGATGGCACTAGAAGCGCCACTCACGACATCCGAAGGCGTGGACATGTCACCAGCCTCCATCACCCATCGGCTGATGGAGCTGGCGGAGATGTCGAGCCTGTGCCTGGAGCTGGGGACGCTCGGCCGCGGAGTCAGCTCCAGGTTCTCGCCTGACGACGGATGACGAGGTCAGTCAGCTTCCCGATGATCGCTGCGTTCTAGAACACGACCGGAATCACCATCGCGACCGCGTTGGTCTGCTTCGTGATGTTCATCGGCGCGCGTAGAGCAAGTCCGTCGAAGCCGCGCGTGTACGAGAGCCCCGGGTGAATCGACGCCTTGCCGACGTGGAAGTGCACGCGTGCGCCAATCGAGGCGGTGAGGGTCGCCAGATCTTGATCGGCGCTCGGGACGCGAGGATCGGACATCGCGTCGAGCATCGTCGGGTGCGAGAGCCACCGGCGATATTCCAGATCGGCGCCGACCGAGACGTGACGGCCGAGGAACATGCCGAGATGGGCGCACATCGTTGCGCGCGTCCGAAGCGGGTCGGCTCCTGCGACGGTCTTGTCGCCGCGGGCACGAACGCTCTGCGACAGCGTTGCCTCGGCTTGCGCGGTGAAGCCGTGCTTCACGTACGCGACGTCGGCGCCGACGGTCGCGGTCGCGTCGCCCCGGATCGTCCACGCGCTGGAGCCCATGGCTGGCAAAGTGCTCGACACGGTACGCGAGGAACCGCGCGGCGAATCGTCCCCAGTCTGGCCACAGCTCCTATTAGATGCCACCGTCCGTGCGCGCGGTCGCTCGACAAGGCGGAGGTCTGACGCTCGCACGTCCGCGCGACGCACCGGTGAGCCGTTGCGCCGGATCGTTCACCGGGTCAGCACCGCCCGGATGGTGCCGCCGGAGAGGTCAACCAGCTCGTACCGCACGAGGCCCGCTCCGCGGCAATAGACCCAGTACGTCGTATACGAGACCTGCTGCGTGACCTTCCAGCAGTCGTGATAGCCTGGCACGTCGGTCGCGGCGTAGCTCATGCCGAACGTCGCGCTGCCGTTCGTGGTCTGCCACGTGTGGCCCTCGGAGACCGGCGTATCGAGAGATCGCATCCACCCCGTCGGTCCCCAGTCGTAGTAGTCCTCGACCCGGTCGCCCTCCACGTTCGTGTGCCCGACGAGGCCGCAGAACCCTTTGACCTCGAACGTCATGCGGCCCTGGGTCGTGCCCTCCGACATCACGCGCAGCTCCCGCGTGCCGCCTGGGCATGACGAGTACGTCGAGGTCACGTCATACGTCCACACACGGCCGAGCGCGAGCGGATAAAGCCGGTCGTCGGCTGGCTGGGTGCCATCGCCGACGTGGGGGCCGGCATCGACGCCAGCCTGCGGATCGGATGGCGACGAGCATGCGACGAGACACACCAGCAAGAGCGGACGCACATGCATCCGGACGCACCGGGTTGCGGACAGTCGCAGGCAGTCGCAAGGTCGACTCGAGGTGCTTCTGGCCTGCCACGAAACCGCGCTGGCCCGCGCGACGGCCCTGCTAGGTCTAAACGCCCATCTGGCTCCCCGACCGTTCGACGACGCGGCGAGGTCGGCGCCGTTACTCGGCGAGCTCTCGCCGCAGGGTGGCGACCAGCTGCTTGCGCGTGCGCTCGCGCACCACGTCGCCGTTGCACACGAGCTCTAGCGTCTCGGTCTCGTTCCATCCCTGCACGGGGATCTCGACCAGCTCACCAGTGCGCAGCATCCGGCGGACCGCGATCCACGGTCCGAACGCGACGCAGCCGGCGCGAATCGCGAGCTCGAGCGCGGCACCGAAGGTCTGGACGCGGTGAACGATCGTGCGCTCCTCGACGGGAATTGGACAGTCATCCGCACGCGGCGCGAACCGCCCGCCCATCGACGACAGTGCGCCGACGAATGGCAGCTCGCGCACCACGGGGATCCCGACAGGGAGCTTGCCGAGTGACTTGACCAACGCGGGCGCGCCGACGAGGACCTTGCGGAACACGGCTACCTCGTCGGTGACCCAGGTCGGTGGCAGGTTCTTCATCCCGCCGGGCGACAGGCCGATGTCGAACAAGCCTTCGGTGATCGTCGCGCGCAGCTGCGACGGCGGCAACTCGACGCCGCGGAGCCGAAGCAGCGGGTGCGCCGCCGCAATGCCGGCGACCACACTGCCGAGCAAGTACGACGGACCCGCGATCGTCAGCTCGATCGATGCATCGGGGCTGTGCGCGACATTCGCGGTCGACGTCAGCGCCTTCACCGCCTCGGCGATCTGCGGCATCACCTGCTTGCCCTCGTCGCTGAGTGCCATGCCCTTCGAGCTGCGCGTGAGGAGCTTGACGCGGTAGTGCTGCTCGAGGCGTGCGAGCGCCTTGCTCGCCTGCGAGGGCGTCACCTTGAGCTCGCGCGCGGCGGCGGTCACCGAACGTGTGCGCGCCACGATCAAGAACGTCACGAGATCGGACAGGCGGAGATCGTGGAGCGCGGAGTCACCCACCGCGCTATCGTCCCACGGGTCGTTTCCAGATCGGCAACGCGCGTGCGCCAGAACGGCGTAGCCCGTGGTTTGTCGCCGCGAGTATGAGGACCGCACACAACGAACCTTGGGAGAGTCTCATGAATACCCTTCGCTCGATCCTGCTCGGTGTCCCGCTATGCGCCGCTGCCTGTTCCTCTCCCGCGCCGCAGGATCCGTATGCCGGCGCCGATTCGACCGATGACTCCGGCCCCGCCGACAGCGCGAGCGCCCGCATGGTGGCTGGCTTTCAGAAGATCGATCTCGTCTCCGATCGCCCCGGTGCCGCGACTCTCGATCCGCACCTCGTCAACCCATGGGGGATCGCGTTCAACCCGGCCGGCCCGGCGTGGATCGCGAACAACCACAGCGGCACCAGCACCGTCTACGACGCGACCGGCGCGCTCAAGCTGACGGTCACGCTCCCCGCCGCCGCCGGCTCGATGGATCCCTCGTCGCCGACCGGCCAGGTGTTCAACGCCTCGGCGACCGAGTTCTCCGGCGACAAGTTCATCTTCGACGGAGAGGACGGCCGGATCTACGGCTGGAAGCCGGGCACGGGCGTCACCGTCCGCGGTGACAACTCGGCCCGCCACGCGATCTACAAGGGCCTCGCGATCGCCGCGGATGACTACGGTCACCAGCGCCTGTATCTGGCCGACTTCCACAACGGCAAGATCGATGTGCTCGACGCGAACTATCGCCCGATCACGGTCGACGGCCCCTTCACGGATCCCAAGATCCCGGCGGGCTATGCCCCGTTCAACGCGCAGGAGATCGAGGGCAAGATCCTCGTGACCTACGCGAAGCAGGGCGCAGACGCGGCCGACGACGACCATGGCCCGGGCCGCGGCTACGTCGATCAGTTCGACACCGATGGCCACCTCGAGCGCCGCCTCATCACGAGGGGCGCGCTGAATTCGCCGTGGGCGCTCGCGGTCGCACCGAGCACGTGGGGTCCGCTCGCGGGCTCGCTCCTCGTCGGCAACTTCGGCAACGGCCGCGTGCACGCGTACGACATCCACGCGCCTGCCGGCTATGGCAGGGAGAAGGTCGT
>JAYUVX010000270.1:0-13326 GCA_043753855.1 Myxococcales bacterium
GGCGTTCTTCACCGTGTTCTGGCTGCCGACGTACCTGGTCCGAGCTCGGGGCTTCACCGACGACGAGCTGCGCTGGATCGCCGTGATCTGGGTCGGCGCGATGATCGGGAACCTCGTTGGAGGCGTGCTCAGCGACGCCGCCGTGCGGCAGTTCGGCCGGCGGATCGGCCGCCGCGTTGTTGGCGCTGGCAGCATGGTGATCGTGGCGTCAGCGTTCCTCCTCGCTGCGCTGACCGACAGCAAGCAGCTCACGATCGGTGTCTTCACCGTGGCCGCGATCGCCGGCGGTGTGGTCCAGGCCAACGCATTCGCGACCTGTATCGATGTCGGCGGACGCCACGTCGGCACCGTGGCCGGGGCGATGAACACCGCGGGCCAGCTGGGGGGCGCGCTGTCCGCACTTGCCTTTGGCTACCTCGTGAAGCTCGGCGGGAGCTACGAGGTGCCGTTGTTCGTGATGGGAGGGACCACGCTGCTGGGCACGCTCAGCTGGTGGGCGATCGATGCATCGAAGCTGATCGTTCCCGAAGAGGTGTCCTGACCGTCCGACCGACGATCACGCCGCGGCCTGGCGCAACAGCGACGCGACCAGGCCACCCGGATCGGCGGCGATGAAGTACGCGACATCGGCCACGATGACGAGCTTCCCGCGCGCTCGTGAGATGCTGACGTTCAGCAGATTTGGCGCGTCGGAGACCAGGGCGCTCGGACGCATCGGCGCCGCATCGACCAGATCGAGGATGATCGCGTCGCACTCGCGGCCCTGGAACCGATGGATCGTGTTGCACTCGACCAGCTCGGCGATGTCTCGCTGGGCGAGGAGCCGGCGGATCTCGGCCGCCTGTGCGGCGTAGGGTGTGATCACGCCGATCGAGCTGGTCCCGGCGCGAACCGCCTCGTGTGCGAGCTCGGCCGTGATCTCCGCGGAGCCGCGGTTGATCCGCGAGCTTCCCTTGGGCGAGCGTTCGCAGCGCGTCTGGCCACGCGTATCGACCACCATCACGGGCGTGCCGGGAAACGGGGCGCGCGCCGCGATCGCCTCGGTCACCGCTCGATCGGCGGCGTGAACCAGCCGTCCTCCGTAGAACAGGCCTCCCACCAGGGTGCCGATCGTGGGGTGCATCCGGTACTGCCGCTCGAGCATCGCCACGACCTCCGAGCGCGTGGGGTCCGGAATCGTCACCTCGAACACGTTGCGGCCGATCGCGCGCCGCACCTGCTCGTCGTTCGATTGCACGATCGGCGGAAGCTGGCGTGGATCGCCGACGATGATCGCGCGCCGCTCGCATAGGCACGCGGCGTAGAACAGCGGTGGCAACGTGGCCATGCCGGCCTCCTCGGCGATCAGCACGTCGAACCGTTGATCCTTCATCCGCGGCTCGAGGTGTGCGGTGGTCAGCGTGCACATCACGATCCGCGCGTTCGAGACGAGCTGTACCTCCAGCTCGCGATCGGCGGCGGCGAGCGCTGCGACTCGTGCCTTCGACAGCACCCGCACGCGCTCGAGCCGGGCGATCCGCAGCTCGATCACGCGCAGCTGCGCACCGGGCGCAAGGCTCGCGATGGCGTCGGCGAGGCCCGGCGAGAACACACGAGCGAGCGGGGCTGCACGCAGGCGAGAGGGCGGCGCCACGAACAGCGATTGTTGCATCTCGACGGCCGGCGCGAGCTCTGCGGCCAGGGCCCGCGCGAACCGCACCTGCTGGACGACCTCACCGATCCGAGCGCGGAGCCGATCGAGGGATCCGCGGTGCGCCCCGTGCTTGCGCTGCACGATGTCCGCGAGCTCGGCTCCGAACGTCTCCTCGGTGCTGCGCCCGAGCCGGATCAGCGTCCCGGCCTCGACGGCAGCTGCGAACCACGGGAGCTTCGAGAGCTTCGCGAGAATCTGATCGATCGCGGCATTGGTGGTGGAAGCGAGCAGGATGCGCTGCTCCTGCGCCAAGAGCTCCTCGACGACATGGGTGAGCGTGACCGTCTTGCCGGTGCCGGGCGGCCCCCAGATGAAGGCGAGGTCGCTATCGCTGCACAGCTGCACCGCGGCGAGCTGACTCGCATCGAGGCCCGCGTGATCGCAGCGCAGCTCGGTCGCGATGCGCGTGTGCGGGTGCTTGCCGAACAGGCGCAGCGCGAGCGAGACCGCGTGGCGATCGACATCGAGCTCGCCGAGCGCCTGCAGCAGGCGATCGTAGAGAAACCACGGCGCCACCACGAGCACGATCGGGGACGCGCTGACGTCGATCGGCTGGGTGGCGGACAGCGTGATCCGGGTCTCGTCGGTTCGCTCCACGGTGATGCGCTGCTCGCCGTGCGTGGAGCGCAGCGAGCAGACGGTACCGGGGACCAGCCGATCACTCGAGGTCACGAGCTGGAAGCTGTACCGCGACGAGCCGAGCTCCTCTCCGCCGGTCAGCGCGATCTCGAAGCTCTCCGCGGAGTCCTGCATCGCCGCGAGCTCGCCCTCGATGCCGCGCTTGAACGCCGCCACGAAACGCGCGAGCAGGTCCCTCATCGCCGGGGCACTGTTACCCGATCACGGCGGAATCGACAGGGAGGGATCTCCTCGCCGCGACCGCCGCGACAGCTACCGGTTCCACAGTGCGAGCGCGCTCTCGAGCCCCGTCGGCAACGGCACGATCGTGAGCGTCGTCCCGAGGTCGAGCTCCAGCGTCACGTCGGTCGGGACCGCGATGTAGAGCATCGTGGGATTCCAGACCGCGAGGATCTCGGCCGCCGCGCGAGCGATCCGCTTGTTCCACGCGCGCAGACCTTTGCGCTCGAGGACCCGCGGCGCGAGGTACTCCTGATAGCTGCGCTGCTTGCGGAACACGTGGCGCCCGATCACGAGGCCGGGGACCGGGACACCATCGTGGAACAGCGAGGAGTCGAGCTCCGCTCCCAGCGCGATGACAAGCTCCACACCGACGCCGCGGATCACGCGACTCCACGCGAGCTCGCCGACGGTGGTCAGCCGGACCGGGCGAAGACTCTGGCGCTCCAGCTCGCCCGTGATGAGTGCGGGAGTCCAGGCCGGCCCGATCCCCGGCCGGGTCAGCACGCTGATCCGATCGAACTCGCCAGCAGCCTCGAGCCGCGGCCACATGGCCTCGAACGAGTGCCGGGGCTCGGGGTCGCGCTCCACGAGCACGGGAGGTCCCAGGGCCGCCCCCGACGGGCTCAGCACCACGGCCTCGATCGCCTCCGCGGAGACCATCAGCACGAGCGTTCGAGGGCGCGCCGCCACGGCGATGGTCGTCGCTTCGCTCTCGAGAGAACCCATCACCATCGCAGACGGTACTCCAGGACACGGCGGTACTGCGAACCCGCGCGTGCGGTAACCGGGACCGTAAACGATTGACCGGCGATTGCACGAGGCTCGGTCCTCGACCGCAGTACTGTTGCTCCGTGGATCGAACCCTGCTCGAGACCCCGCTCGTGATGCCCAGCTCCCGGCTTCGGCCTGCCACCACACCGGACGATGCGGCGCGGCTGCGTGCGCTGGCACCTGCCGAGTACTGGCGCGAGATCGCGAGCGAGCTGGTCTGGGAGAGCGCGCCGACGAGCAGTCTCGAGGGCACGTTCGGCGACTTCACCTACTTCAAGGGCGCCACCGGGAACGTCAGCGTCAACTGCCTCGACCGGTGGCCTGCGGATCGTGTCGCGTTGCACTACGAGCGGGAAGACGGTGTGCAGGAGACCTGGACGTTCGGTCGGCTCACCGATGCCGTCGCGAGGTTCGCCGCCGCGCTCGAGGATCTCGGCGTGGTGAAGGGCGATCGCGTCGCGATCTACGCGAGCAATGTTCCCGAGTCGTTCATCGCGATCCATGCGTGCTACCGGATCGGTGCGATCTACACGGTGATCTTCGCGGGCTTCAGCGCCACCGCGGTGCGCGATCGGCTCGAGGACGCGCAGCCGAAGGTCGTCGTGGTCACCGACGCCACGCTGCGCCGCGGCCGCGCGATTCCGCTCAAGGCGACGCTCGACGAGGCGATGACGGGCCTCTCGATCCCGCACGTGATCGTCGCGCGCCGCGTCGATCCGAGCTTCCCGCTCGCGACGGGCGAGCACGACTTCGCGACGCTGCTCGCGGCGACCACGCGACGCGCTGCGCCGGTGGCCATGGAGGCCAACGAGTTGGGCTTCATCATCTACACCTCGGGCACCACCAACAAGCCGAAGGGCCTGGTGCATTCCGGCATCGGCTTTCTCGTCGGCGCGTACGCGAACGTCAAGTGGTCGCTGAACCTCGGGCCCGACGATGCGTACTGGTGCACCGCGGACGTCGGCTGGTTGACGTTCCCGATCTTCGCGCTGGTCGGCGGGCTCGCGCATGGTGCGAGCCTGGTGATCTTCGAGGGCAGCATCGATACGCCGACGCCTTCGCGTCCGTACCAGCTGCTCGCCAAGCACCGGATCACCAAGATGTTCACCGCACCGACGGCGCTGCGCATGTTGCGGCGCGCGGGTGATGGGCTGCTCGCGGGCCACGATCTGTCGCGGCTGCAGCTGATCAGCCTCGTCGGCGAGCCGCTCGACCCGGACACCTGGCACTGGACGCGTGACGTGCTCGGGGGCGGGCGCGCGTTCGTCAACAACACCTACGGTCAGACCGAGACCGGCACCGCGTGGACGAGCAGCATGGTCGGAATCACGCCGACGCGGCCGGGCAGCTGTGGCCATCCGCTCCCAGGCTACCGCTCGGCAGTGCTGCGCGAGGATGGAACCGAAGCGGCGCCCGGCGAGCTCGGTGCGCTCGTGCTCACCGAACCGTTCCCCTGTCTCGCGCGCACGGTGTGGGGCGAGCACGCGCGCTACGTCGAGACCTACCTTTCGGAGTTCCCCGGCCGCTATGCCGCCTCGGATGCCGCGCTGTTCGATCACGATGGCCAGCTGTGGGTGACCGGGCGGCTCGACGACGTCATCAATGTCGCCGGTCACCGGCTCGGCACCATGGAGCTCGAGGCCGCGCTCCTCACCCATCCGGCGGTCTCCGAGGCCGCCGTCGTGGTCCAGCCCGACGAGGTGAAGGGCACGGTGCCGGTCGCGTTCGTGGTTCTGAGAACCGGTCACCTCGAGAGTCCGGAGCTGCGCAGTGCGCTGTCGCAGGCCGTCGTCGATGCGGTCGGTGCCATCGCGCGCCCGGCCCGGATCGTGGTGGTCTCGACGGTGCCGCGCACCCGGAGCGGCAAGATCATGCGCCGCGTGCTGCGCGACCTGCTGGTCACCGGTGCCGCCTCGGGCGATCTGTCGAGCCTCGACAACCCCGACGCGCTCGAGGTGGTCCTGGACTGCCTCCGCGGGACCGCCTCGCATTCGTGAGGACACTGGCGCCGGCGAGCGAGTAATCTCGCTCGCATGAAGTCCCTCGTCGATCGGCTCGTGTCCTACGCCGAATACCACCGCGACAAGCGCAACATCGCGACGCACTTCGTGGGGATCCCGATGATCCTGGTCGGCACGCAGGCAACGCTGGCGCGCATCGGCATCGGTCCGCTCAATGCGGCGGTTGGCGCTACCGCACTCGCCACGCGCTACTACCGCGCACTCGATCCGCAGTACGGCGCTGCGATGGGCGCGGTCCTCGGCGCCACGTGTGTCGCGGGCACGGCGATCGCCGCACTGCCGCTGCCGCTGTGGGCGGGCGCCGCGGGCGGGCTGTTCGTCGGAGGCTGGGCGCTGCAGTTCCTCGGTCATTACTTCGAGGGTCGAAAGCCGGCGTTCATGGATGACCTCCGCGGCCTGCTCGATGGACCGCTGTTCCTGGTAGCCGAGGCAGCGTTCGCACTCGGACGTTCACCGGAGCTGCGCGACGAGGTCCAGCGGCGCGCCGGGCCGACGCGTTGGGGCAAGGTCGCCGCCACCGAGTTCGCGGCGGCCGTGGCTGCGTAGCTACTCAGGCGTTCGCTGGCGCGTCGAACCGGTACGCGGTGCTCTGCGCTGAAGCACGGGTCGCGAACGCACGGGCGAACGCGACGAGCGCGGGACAGGGATCGAGCGGCAGCGTCGGCCGGAACACGATGTGCTCGACCAGGCAGAACAGGGTGACCTCGAACAGGCTGACGTCGCGGGCCGGCAACTCGGCGAGCGCGGCCTCGAGGTGAGCGTCGAGCCACCGCAGCGCGCCTTCGAACCCGCTCCGGGCCTTCGTGAAGTAGAGGTTGTCGGCGGGCAGCTTGCCGATGACGGTACCGAACACGACCTGCACCTGCGCGGTCATCGCCTGCCACACCATCTCCTGCGCATTGCGCGATACCTCGGAGCGCAGCTGCTCGGGCCACACGATCCGCGCGCTGGTCCCGGCGACCTCCGCGAGCGTGCGGCAGATGTTCTCCGCGCCGAACACGAGCGAGCCGTCGCGGCGCAAGGTCGGGAGCTTGAGCGCGGGATTCCCGCCGTAGCTCGCGGGGTCCGTGGCGGTCATGTCGGGAATCGGCACGAGCTCGAGCGCGACGCCCAGCTCGCGCGCGACGATCCGAGGCACCCGGGTGAACAGGGAGCTGCTGCGACCGATGATCTGCACATCTCGTTCGTACACCGACCACGGCCTGGTGCACCGTCACAGCGCACGCCCACGGTGGCCTGCACAGCGCATCTTCAGGTACGCTCGCTCTGTCATGCTGCGCATGCTGTTGATCGCGGCGATCGTGTGTGTGGGTGGGGCAGGCCGTGCCCAGGCTCAGCGACTGCCGGCGGCGCCGATCCGGGTCGCGGTCGAGTGCGAGCAGGTCGGGCGCACGAAGGCGTGCCCGGCGTTCCTGCTGGGCCTGATCGATGCGAACAAGGTACTCCTCAGCTCGCCGCGCGCCGGCGCCGATGTCGTGGTCTACGCCACGGCGAACGAGATCGCGCTCGTCGATCGGCTGCACCTGCGCTTCGTCGGTCATGTCGATGGTGCGCCACCGCTCGTCGAGCTCGACGTGGATCTCGACTCGCGGGCCACCGACGACGAGCAGCGCGCCAAGCTCGAGCCGGTGTTCCTCAACGGGATCGTGCTGTTCGTCGCGGCGCGGCATCCCAGCGCGGTCGCGATCGTGCTCAGCGTGCCGGCCGACCTGACGGAGGCCAAGATCGATACGACGCCGTGGGGGCTCCAGCTCGGGATCAACGCGAACGGGAACTACACCAAGAACTACCGCTCGGCGAACAGCGAGCTGTTCCTGGTCGGCCGCTACGTGAAGCGGCACTTCCGCGCGCTCTCGGGAATGTTCGTGAACGGCGGCATCAATCGCCAGCCGCCACTGACGGTCGAAGGAATGAAGGTCTCGCTCGATAGCCACCAGTGGTCGATCCGCGGCGGCGCCGAGGTGATTCATTCGTGGTGCGATCGGTGGTCGATCGGCCTCGGCAGCTACACCAGCTTCGAGGACCCCGAATCGCAGTACCGCTACAACTCGAGGACGCGCGCGGCGCTCGAGTTCGACCTGTTCCCTGCCGACGATCCGCGCGGCAACCGGCTCGCCGTGTTCTATCACCTCGGCTGGGGCGTCGATCGCTACAACATCCGCAACGTGCTCGGCGAGACGTTCGCCCAGTACCCGCTGCACGGGATCGATGCGTTCGGCAGCGTGCGTCACGACAAGATCTCGTATGGCCTCAAGCTGTCGAGCGACGTGCAGCTCAACCACCCGACGCGACGGCACCTGCTCACCGCCTCACCGTTCGTCACGCTCCAGCTCGGCACGCACGTCGACCTCAACCTCTCGATCTCGATCACCCAGCGCGAGCTGCCGGCACCGGATCCGGCAGCGATCGACATGCGCGACTTCTCGCAGGTCTCGCGGTTGTCCTATGCCGAGCCGCTGTCGCTCAACGGCTCGATCGGCTTGACCCTGCACTGGGATCCGACCAACGGCGTGCGCAATGATCGCCTCGACTCGATCTGAGCGGCGTATGATCGCACAGATGCCGCGCGCGAAGCCCGCCGCGAGAAGGCGTGGTCGCTCCGCGTGATTTAGAATGCGTCCGATGCTGACGTTCCGGAGCGCCCGGCTCGACGATGTTCCCGCCGTCGTTGCGCTGATCGAGGGCTGCTATCGCGGCGACGCGAGTCGTGCCGGGTGGACCACCGAGGCCGAGCTCCTCGGCGGGCAGCGCACCGACGCCGAGGACGTGAGATCATGCATCGAGACCGCGCAGGGCTGCATGCTGCTGGGCATCGATGATGGCGAGATCGTCGCGTGCGCGAACGTGACGGTGGGTGGCAACGCCGGCTACTTCGGGATGTTCTCGGTTTGCCCGGCCCGGCAGCGCGG
Organism: Myxococcales bacterium; assembly: GCA_043753855.1. Taxonomy (GTDB): domain Bacteria; phylum Myxococcota_A; class Polyangia; order Haliangiales; family Haliangiaceae; genus JABFXX01. Next base: position 8,256 of record JAYUVX010000270.1, read on the forward strand.
CGGACTCGGCAAGGCGTTGCTCGCGGAAGCGGAGCGAATCGTGCGCGACGAGTGGCAGCTATCCGCGATGCGGATGACGGTGATCGACATCCGCGAGGAGCTGATCGCGTACTACGAGCGGCGCGGCTATGTCCGCACCGGGATCAAGAAGCCGTTCCCCTACGGTGACGAACGATTCGGTATCCCGAAGCGCGACGATCTACGCTTCGAGGTGATCGAGAAGGCGCTGTAGCGATGGCCTTCACGATCCGCGAGCTCGATCGCGAGATCGATCGGCGCGGGGTCGAGGCGGTCGATCCGGCGTTCGAGACCGCCACGGTGTTCGACCTCACGACCGGTGCACGCGCGATCGAGCTGGTGGAGCGCACCCTCGAGAAGCCACTGATCAAGCGCTACTCGATCGGGGAGGTGTTCGCCGCGTGGGCGCGCTGGGAGGCTGGCTGGGTCGCCGAGGAGGGCGGGACGATCCGCGGGTTCGCGACCGTGGCCTACGAGCCGTGGCACGAGCGCCTCGTGCTGTGGTTCTTGTATATCTCTCCCGCGTGGCGGCGGCGCGGCGTGGGGCGTGCGTTGCTCGGTCACGCGGAGGCGCACGGCCGCGCGCTCGGTGCGACCCACGTATGGCTGGAGACCAGCAACGTCAATGTTCCGGGCGTGGTTGCCTACAACCGGCTCGGATACGCGCTGTGCGGCGCGGATACCCTGTACTACGGCCCCTACATGCCGGGGGAGACCGCGATCTATCTCGCGAAGCGGCTGTAGAGCGTATGGTGGAGGCGTGCTCCGGATCGCCCTCTGTTGCGCCACGCTCGTCGGCTGCGGAGCCGGTGGAGCGGCGGCGCCACCCGCGCAGCCAGTGGTCGCGAGCGTCGCGGCGATCTCGCCGGCACAGGCCGAGCAGCAGCGGAGGATGAAGCTCGCCGCGGCGCATCGCGAGCTCGAGGCCGAGCAGTCCGCGGCACTCGCTGCGACGTGTGAGAAGTCCGATCCGCCGGCTCCGCACAGCCGGTGCGAGCCATCGTGCTATCGCGCCGAGCCCGCGGATCCGCGTGCGGGCAAGCAGCTCGGCCGCGCCGAGATCGTGCATCTCGCCTGCAGGAGCGCGGATGCGGCCGAGACCGGACCGATCGTGTTCGCCGACGAGATCGGTGGAGCGCTGCGAGCCGCGCGCGGCCGGATGCCGAAGCTGCACCTCAAGGGATCGTGGGAGGCGGAGGTCGAGGCCGCAGTCGGGGCTGCGCTGCAGCCGGAGCTGTCGCGAGGCGACGTGATCCGCGTGACCGGCGCGTGGACGCTGATCACGCATCCGGTGACCAAGGAACGCCTGCGCTGCGTCGCGGTCTCGCACCACGTGGCCGCGATCCGACGCCCGCTCGATGGATGTGGAGGACGCGGTGCGATCGCGTGCGAGGTCACCGGCAACGCCGCAGTGCACGGGATCAACGTCGTTCACTACCGGCTCGCCGAGGCACGGCAGTTTCATACGATCGGGCTCGAGCCGGAGTGCCAGCAGGCGGCGCTCGAGGCGATCGCCGTGGCCCGCGGCCTGCCGCGCTGGCGGCAGTACGTGACGCTCAACGTGAACCAGTGGAAGGCGTACCCGCGCTACCGCACCCGGTTCGACGGTATCCTCGACGAGGACACGCTGTTCGCCACGGCGGCCAGTCTCGGGCGCGACGCCGAGGCACTCCATGTCGAGTGCGGCGGCGCGAGCGGACGCACCACCGCAGCGCAGGAACAGTCGTTCCATACCTGCTGGTGACCACATCTCCACCTGCGAGCTGGAGCGACACGCGGTAGGCTGGAGCGGCCGATGGCCGAGGTTCGTAAAACACTCTGCAACCGCGACTGTCCGGACGTCTGCGCGATCGTCGCCACCGTCGAGAACGGCCGCGTCATCAAGCTCCAGGGCGACAAGACTCATCCAATCACGCAGGGCTTCTTGTGCCAGCGCACCAGCCAGTACCTGGAGATCCAGTACTCGCCGGATCGGCTAACCACGCCGCTGATGCGCCGCAACGGCAAGCTCGAGCCCGCCACCTGGGACGAGGCGCTCGACTTCGTCGCGGAGCGCCTGGTGACGATCAAGCGCGAGTCCGGTCCGGCCGCGATCTTTCACTATCGCTCGGCGGGCGCGATGGGCTTCGTCAAGCACGTCACGAGCTACTTCTTCGAGCAGTTCGGTCCGGTGACGGATCGTGCCGGTGACATCTGCAGTGGAGCGGGCGAGTGGGCGCAGAACACCGACTTCGGCGACTTCGAGGCGAGCGAGCCGGCGGATCTGCTAGACGCACGGCAGGTGATCGTGTGGGGCCGCAACGTCTACGTGTCGTGGCCGCACCTGATCCCGGTGCTCCGCGAGGCGCGATCCCGGGGCGCGCGGATGGCCCTCGTCGATCCGGTGCATCACCGCACCACCGAGCTGTGCGACCGCTACTGGCAGCCGCGGCCCGGTGGTGACTTCGCGCTCGCGATGGCGACCGCGCGGCTGCTGTTCGAGCGCGGGTGGACAGACCTCGATGCGGCGCGCTGGTGCGACAACCTCGACGCGTTCCGGGCGCTCGCACATCGCGGATCGGTCGCGGACTGGTGCCGGGATGCCGATGTCGATCCGGAGGCTGCAGACGATCTCGCGGTGCGGCTCCACCACGGTCCCACCACGATCCTCGTCGGGTGGGGGATGGGACGCCGACTCAACGGTGCCGGCATCGTGCGCGCACTCGACGCGCTCGGTGCGATCACCGGGAACATCGGCGTGCGCGGGGGCTCGGTGTCGTTCGAGGCCAAGCGGCGGCGCCCGTTCGACCTGTCGTTCATCGCGGGGACCGCGCCCCGGCGGATCCCGGAGCCGCTGCTCGGCGAGGGCATCCTCGAGGCGACCGATCCGCCGATCCGCGCGGTGTGGATCACCGCCGGAAATCCGGTCGCGATGCTGCCTGACTCGGCGAGGATCGCACACGCCCTCGATACCCGCGAGCTCGTCGTGGTCGTCGACTCGTTCGTCACCGATACCGCGGAGCACGCGCACGTGGTGTTCCCGACCACCACGCTGCTCGAGGACGACGACATCCTCGGCTCGTATGGCCATCACCACGTCGGCATCTCCGAGCCGGTGGTGCCGCGACCCACGAACGTGCGCTCCGATCTCGAGATCATCCAGGCGATCGCGCAGCGGGTCGGGCTCGGCGAGCTGGTCGCGGGAGATGCGCGCTCGTGGAAGCGTCGCGTGATGGGTACGCTCGAGCAGCACGGCATCACGCTCGAGCAGCTCGAACAGCAGCGGTTCGTGAAGCATCCGCTCGCGGGCGAGCACGCGTTCCCCGGGCGCAGGTTCGCCACGCCGTCGGGCCGCGCGAATCTGATGACCGAGCCGCCGCCGCCATCTGCCGTACCGTCGCCAGAGTTCCCGATGTTCTTGATGTCGCTTTCGACCGAGAAGGCGCAGGCCTCGCAATGGGCGCGTCCGCTCCAGGGGCTGTTGCCGGTCACCGTGCATCCAGCGTCGGCGGCGGGGATCGCGGACGGTGGGCGCGGCCGGCTCGAGTCCGTGATCGGATCACTCGAGGTCGTGGTGCGCCACGATCCCACGCAGCGCCGAGACGTCGCGCTGGTCCCCAAGGGAGGCCGGTTCCGGTCGGGTCGCTGCGCGAATGCGTTGATCCGCGCGCGGCTCTCGGATCATGGCGAAGGCGCGGCGCTCTCGGACGAGCTGGTGCGCCTTGTCGCGGCCGACTGACGTCACTTCCGCGCGAGCAGGTAGGTGCGCTGACTCGGGTGCTCGGCGCCTGGATACGGGGCGCGGTCGAGCCGCGCCTCGAGCGTGAACCCGGCCTCGACGAGAGCGGCGGTCACTGCCTCGGGCGGATGAAACCTGAAGTCCAGCGAGGTCGCACAGCCGAACAGCTCGTCGACGTGGACGGTCTCGGTGCCCGCGTGGAACGCGAGTGCCACGAGGCCACCCGGCGCGAGCACGCGGTGGAAGTCACGAAACGGCGCGAACAGCTCGCTGGTCTGCAGGTGAACGATCGCGTAGAACGCGACGATGCCGGCGAGCGTCTCCGCGCGGTAGGGCAGGGCGAACATGTCGCCGACGCGGAACGTCAGGTCGGGCGCGAGCGTCGCGGCCTCTGCGATCATCTCGGATGACAGGTCCACGCCCTCGACCGAGGCTCCTCGACTCGCGAGGTAGCGCGCGATGTGGCCCGGTCCGCAGCCGACGTCACAGATCCGGCGGCCAGCGCAGCGCTCGACGAACGCATCGAGGAACGCGCGGTCGAGGGGCTTGCCAGCGAGCTCGTCGGCGAGCTGTTCGCGATACGCGTGCGCCACGCTCGCGTAGCCGGACCGAAGCTGGTCGGCTCGTGGGTCGATCATCGCGAAAGGGTAACAGGGACGGCAGCTTCGCGAGGTCTGTCACGCTCGCGCGGCTGGCGCGTTGATCTCGGCATGCCCTCTGTTCGCCCGCGTGGCCAGCTCCTGCCCGTGCTCGGGATCGTCCTGTTGGTCCTGTTCACCCTCGGCTCCGCCGGAGCGAATTTGATCACACGGCATCGGCCGACCGAGGCCGAGCTCCGCGCCGAGGAGCAGCAGACGATCGTGGAGCAGCGCCGGGGCCAGATCACCAGGCTCGCGCAGCTCGCGGCGACCGGCAGCGCCTGTCACGCGGCGAATGCGCACGAGCTGGCCCGGCTCCTCGTCATGGATGGCCAGTGGGCCGCGGTCCACCAGTTCGCATTGCAGTACGAGCAGCGCTGCGGCGAAGACCCGGTGGTTCGCCACTGGAGCCAGGCGCCGCGCCCGCGCAGCCGTGACTAGCCGCGGCGACGCCGGAATCCGACCGCGAGCATCAGCAGACCGACCGCGAGGCCGCTGCCTCCACCCGTCGAGCAGCCGCCGTTGGTGCCGGTGCCATCGCCACCGCCACCGCCACCGCCACCGCCACCGCCACCGCCACCGCCACCGCCACCACCGCTACCGCTACCGCTACCGCTACCGCTGCCGCTGCCGGTGTCCTCGACGACCATGATGTTGATCGTCTGTGACTGGAGGTTGTGGCCATCGCTCGCCTCGA
>JAYUVX010000271.1:0-4402 GCA_043753855.1 Myxococcales bacterium
GGGGTCGAGCGTGCAACCGCGCAGATCCAGTGACGCGATCGCGACGCGCGTGATCAGCGCGTCGGCCGGCGCGAACGCCGGACCGGCGACGAACATCAGTCCATCGAGACGCACCGTCGTGTTCGCCACGGCGTCATCGAGCTGCGCGGTGACGAACCGCAAGGGCTGCGCCAACCGGATGATCGGCCGCTCCTCGTCCTTCGCGCGCAGATAGAGCGGACGACCGACCACGAGCTCCGCTGCGCCGCCGACGAGGATCGCATCGAGGTCGTGGATCTGGCTATCGGCGATCTCGACGACGAGTGGCGTCGACGTGACGATCGCGAGATCGGCGAGCGCTTGCTCGAGCGTGGGTGAGCCCGGGCGGCGATCGACGAGGACTGCGGCCGGCAGGTCGTCGGGCATTGTGTCGCGCACGACGGGATGCGCGCCCACCGGCCCCACCGACGCGTAGTGGTATCCGATCACGAGCTCGTCGACGAGCTGCTGCGCGGCCGCCTGCGACACGGCCCCGATCGCGATCCGTCCGATCACGGGATCGATCGCGATCTCGTTCGGCGCGAGCGGCGGTGCGAGACCGGCCTCCCACGCGCACAGGTTCGCACCGCGCACGACCCAGGTAGCGGGGAACCCCAGTGGCACATGGATCTCGATCGGCATCCCCGTGACCGCGATCGGCTGCGCCGGGTCGAGCTCGGTCACCGCCACGAATGCGGACGGGTTCTCGATCCCGAGCGGATCCGGGCTGACCGGTCCGAGCCGCGCACGCGGGATCGGCGCGGGTTGCGCGTCGAGCGGCGTCAGCACGATCGGACGGCGATCCGGATCGTACGTCTCGCGCCCGAACAGGCGCACGGGGCGCGCGAGCGGATGGACGTAGAACCGGGCGCTGAACGTACCGCCCGCGGTCGTGATCGCGGTGGCCGGTGTCGCGAGCTCGGTCTGCAGGTCGATCGCGTTGCTCGCGAGCCGCCACAAGAACACGGCGAGGTTCGGCAGGTTGTAGTGCACGTTGTACGGCCGCACTGACGAGATATCCGGGAACCGCGCGAAGGTGTCGTAGGGTGTGCCGAGCTGCGAGAGCACCGCAGGATCGCGAATGGTCGCGAACCCGCCGCGGATGACGGTGTGGCGACCGCTGTCGGGCCACGCGCGTTGATGATTCAGCGCCTGCGCCCACACGAGGCTCTCGCGCAGCTCAACCGGATGCGCGCCCCAGCCGGTGAGGTCGTGCGCGAGCCGCTCGATGGCGCCCAGCGTGCCCTTCGCGCGACGCAGGAAGATCGTGTCGGCGACATCCGCGCGGAGCGTCCACGGATCGCCGGCGAGATGGCTCGTGCCGAGGAGGTCGCCCAGGTAGGGGATGACCCACGCCGCGCACGTGTCGATGAACAGGTCGTGGTAGAGCGCGTCGATCGACTGCTTGATCTCGTCGAACGCGGTCTCGACGGGCGCCAGGTACGCCTGCAGCGGACCATCGAGCTCGGCGTCCTTGATCTTGTGGATCGCCGGCAGCCTGTCGAACAGCCGTACGCGCTTCATGACGCCCCCGTGACCGCACGAACGATCAGGTGAGTCGAGGCCAGGCGCAGCACGTGGGTGGTCGCGCACGGCACGGTGGCCGCGCGTGACGGCACCGTCGGGTACACGAGCGTCGTCGGATCGTCGGCGACACCGAGCGAGCCGAACGCGTTGACGAGCGCCCACGAGACTCCGGTCACGTTCTGCGCGACGCCCTCGATCCGCGTCGCGTATTCGGCGTCCCCGAACGTGCGCGGCGAGCGCTCGCCGAACAATCCCGTGACGATCGCCGCGCGCACCGCTTCGCGGACCGGCTTCGGGTCGTACGACGGATCGATCGCGATCGAGAGATCGAGATACACATACTCGAACGCGCCCGGAACGACGACGATCGGGAACCGCTGGGGGCCGCGCATGCGATTCGCCGTCCCGAGCACCTGTCGCGCACTGTCGAGCTCCGCGGTGCGGCCGGGTTGCATGAGCAGCGTGACCTGCACGCACGCCAGTCCGTTCGCGATCGTCCACGCTGCACGCGCCTGGGCGACCCCGCCGATCGAGAGCGCTTCGGCCTCGACGTCGGTGATGCTCACGATGCGATCAAGGCTCTGGACGCGCCCGGGCGCCGCGCGCTTCGCGGTGGTGGGATCTTCCGGTTCACTACCGCCGGAGACGACGCCGACGAGACCGACCTCCTCGAGATGCGCGAGCCGATCGGCGCTCGGTGTGGTGCCATCGGCAAGCGCGCCGTACGCCCCCGCCCCCGTGCGCCAGCGCACGATGACGTTGTCGCGACCCGAGGGCAGCCGCGCGCCGGTCTTCCCATCGCCGAACTGCACCCACGAATTCCCGGCTTCGTCCTGACGAACGATGTAGACCTCGGCGTCGGGTGCGGAGCCGTACAACACGGAGACGTACGTCCATCGCCTTCCACCGATGACGATCTCGATCTCGGGGCGATGTGGCGGCGTCAGCGCGGCGCGCTCGAGGTACGTCAGCGGTCCCTTCGGGATCTGGAACGACTGGAACGTGGCGCGGTCGTCGCCGTTGCCGAGCACGGCCTCCTGCTCCGACTTGCCCTGCGTGACATCCGCGAGATTGCCGAACACCTTCGTCTTGTTGCCCTCGCTGAAGTCCGCGTAGTCGACGTGACGATCGAGCACGATCACCGAGAGGTCGGGGAACCCGGTCGCGATCACGTTCACGACATTGACCTCGTACGAGGGCTTGCCGACCGGTGCGATGCCGATCCGCCGCCCCTTCAGGTCCTTCGCCTTGCTCGGATCGCCCCAGTAGAACAGCCAGGTCGGCGCGAGATCGAGGTTCTCCCACACCGAGCCGACCGTGAACGGGGCGCCCGCGACCGTGTTGACGAGCACGTTGCGGATATCCGCAACCTCAGTCCCGGCTCCGAGCGCGGCTGCGAGCGTTACGACCGTCGAGGGTACGGACATCGGCCCGTAGATGACGGTGGTAGGGGTCGCATCGGTGACCGTCGCGAGCGCGAGTTGCGGAGCCGCGACAAGCGCATCGGTGACCACCGCGAGGTCGGGAACCACTCTCGCGAGCGCGAGTTGCGCGACCGCGACGGCGGTCGAGAAGGTGTTGGTCGTCCTCAACTGGATCGCGAGCCGGGTGCCAAGTGCGAGGTCGTTGGCCTGCGGGTCGAGGTTCAGGGTCTTGGTCCTGAGCGCGAGCGTATATGGCGTGTTGTGGTAGTGCGGGTTGCCCGAACCGTCGACCGTGACGTACGTCGGCGGCGCGGTGTGGCCAGTGAGATGAAACGTGCGGTCGAGCTTCACCGCCGTCAGCGTCACCAGCTTCGTGGTGTTCTTGGCGACCGGTCCCCGTAGCGTCAGCACGCTGCGCCCGTGCCACTGCGCGACGGACTCGACGACGACGATCTCGAACGGTGACAGCGCGGCACCATTCAAGACACCGAGCGCGATCCGGTCGCCCTTCGCGAAGGTGAGCGGCGTACCCGCGGCAACGACGAGCTTCGTGGTGCCCGGCAGGATCTGCCGCGGGAGTTGCGGCCGCATCAGCGCGAGCTGCGATAACCATGGCAACGCGACCGTCTCCTCGGCGGTCTGGAACTCCGCCTGCTGCGGATCCGGCTCGAGCGTCGCGCGCACGGCGAGACCGATCGGGATCGTGACCGGCGTGGTGCCGTCGACCTCGAACGCGAACGTACCTGCCCCGCCGATGCCGGGCTTCAGGTGGTAGCCGAGCAACCGCACCAGCTCGGTCACGCTCTCGCGCCACGTCGCGGTGCGCAGGAACGCCTCGTTCGCGTACGCCTTTTGGTAAACGGTGAGCGAATCGAGTAACAGCGCCGCTCCCTCGTACAGCGCGATACCCGGATCGTCGGCGCCCCGATACGTCCATGCCCTGAGCTTCGGCTCCTGGTCGAGGCGTTCGAACAGCCACTCGCGCACGCTCGCGTAGTCACCGGCGCGATAGCAAATGCGATCGAGCCCGGCCCGGTTCGTGATGACCTCCGGAAACGTCTCGGGTGTCTTGCACTCCGGCTGCTTCGGCGGCTTCACGACCGACCTCCGGCGAGCGTGAGCTCGATGAAGCCGCGCTCCATGTGATCGGGGTCGTTTCGCACCGAGATGATCTCGTTGCTCGCGACCTCCACGAAGCGACCATCACCGGGCGATGCGGCATCCCACCGCGTGATGCGGACGCGCGCAATGTGCTCGACGCCGGCGAGCTTCTGCAACCGGCCCGCGATCTCGCTCTCGTACAGCGACTGGCCGAACGTCCATCGATCCGGATGAAACAGCGCACCGAGCGTATCGAGGATCTCGAAGCGAATATCCTCGGGCCACACGTCGTCGCGCAGGCACACCGTGAGCTCGATCCGCAGCGGCACGTA
>JAYUVX010000272.1:0-13242 GCA_043753855.1 Myxococcales bacterium
TCGCCACCGGCTCTCCGCTCGCCCTCGAGCTCGCCGCCCGGAGCGTCGGGCAGCGCCTCCCGATCGAATTGCAGCACCGGTTCGCGTACCTGTTCGATCATGGCTTCGAGCACGTACAGCTCCATACCGACGCAGCCGCGCGTGCTGCCTGCGAAGCACTGGCAGCGCACGGCTTCACGGTCGGCGCGCACGTGTTCTTGGCGCTCGACGCGCAGCAGCTCGCGACGCCCCACGGTGGCGATGTTCTCCAGCACGAGCTGGCGCACGTCGTCCAGCATGATCGCGGTGAGCTGGCGAGCGTCGCGCCACGAGTGACCGAGCCCGGCGACTGGGTCGAACACGCGGCGCATCAGCTCGTCCAGGCCACGAAGCCGCGGCGTGCCGAGCTCGCAGCGAAGCCTCACGGGATTCCACGGGCGCGCGCGAGGAGAGCCGCGGCTCCGGTAGCGCCCGGCGTCATCGCCCGCGACGCGCTCGGTCGGCTCGCGGGCGGCCAGCTGCAGCTCGATATCGACCAGAGCGGCGTCTCCTGTCACATCCTCGTCCCGGTCCCTCCGGCCGTCGCGGCTCGACTGCAGGCGGATCCGGCGGCGGCGACACGGTTCGCGCAGGACTTCGCACGTGCGCTCGCGCCGAACGGGCGCGCTCGGTTCGAGAGCAGGCAGTTCCTCGAGAGCAGCGCAATCTCGTCGCGCGTCGCCGCGGATCTCCCGCGCTGGCTCGACGGACAAGGGCTCGTCGCAACCACGCAGTTCCTCGATCAACGCGCGCAGGCGCTCGCGAATCTCCACCTCCTCGAGCCACTCGAGCGGGCGCTGGCCGGGCGCGGCATCACGCCGGGATCGATCGACTGGGCCGCGGTGAGGCCTGCGTTGCTCGCCGAGCGGCCGCCGCCGGCGCAGAACCTGATCGATGCATCCACGCAGGACCGCTACTACCTGTTCCTGCGCGCGATCATGACCGAGGCCGGAGCGCGCCCCGCCGTCATCGGCGCGACCGCCACGGCCGCGCAGCTCACGACCTTGCTCCACGATTACGTCGACCACCTGCCCACCGCGGCGTTCGGCGACGCCGTCTCGATCTTCAGCGAAGCGTTCCTCGCGAGGTGGTCGCTCGGCGTCGGCCAGCTGCGCTACACGCCCGAGGGCTTCGACGTCGAGCGCTTCCGGCCCACCGACACGGCCTCCGCGCTGGAGACCGAGCGCCACCGCGTGCTCGAGGACTTCAAGCGCACGCGGATGCCGAACCTCATCGTCCTGCACGTTCGCGATAGCTGGTCGACGAGCCGGATGACGGAGGAAGGCTTTCTCGCGCACGTGGACATAGCGAGTCTTCGCGCAGAGATCGTGGCGCACATGGTCGACGAATTCATGCGGCTCGCCACGACGGACGCCGGCTACCGGCGTGCGTTGCGCTCGGCGACGCAGGATACGGCGCGCTTCAACGCGATCCGCGCCCTGTTCACGCTGAGCACCGCGATGCAGCGCGAGAACGAGGGACTCGCGGTGCGCCTCGTGACCACGCCCTACAGCGAGATCGACTCGCGCGATCTCGAGATCGCCGAAGATCCCTACGGCTACTTCCGCTCCGCCCAGGGCCTGTCGCAGGCCACGATGTCCGTGTTCTCGACGCTGCAGAGGACCGGCGACATCGGTGCTGCGTTCGAAGGGTTGCCTCCGACGGAAGGAGCCGCCGCGTTCACGGGTGTCGCTGCGATGGTCGCGCTGTTCTCGCAGCTGAATGCGATCCGCTCGCTGCACGAGCAACAGGAATCAGCGACGCGTACGGATCTGCGTCACGATATCGAGCTGTCGTACCCAGAGGTCGTCCAGATCGTACAGCGGATGTGGGACGCCGCCGAGGCGTACATCCGCGACGTCTACATTCCGAAGCTGAAGGAAGTGGCACTTCGGATCCTGACGGCAAACCGAGACGAGCTCGCGAACTGGCACGACCATTGGGATACCCAGACGCCACAGCTCATCGCGACGTACCGGATCGCCGCGTTCGCGTTCGAGGATGTCGCGCGACGCCTGGACTCGGGCGAGGTCACGAGCGTCGAGCTACGCGGCGAAGTCCTCGAGCGGGCCGACGTCCAGAAGGTTCGAGACGCGGCCATCACCCTCCGTGGAATCGCGGACCGGCTCGCGAGCCCCGAGGGAGCCAACGAGAAGCGGCAGGAGCTAGCCCAGGCGCTCGAGGTGTTCGATCGCACGGCGGCGCGCATCCGCAGCGGCGAGTACCCGCCGTACACGTGGGGACGGGAGGTCACGAACATCGCGCGAGCGGAGCTCGGCATCGGCAGCTTCCCCGAGTTCACGACCTATGGACAGGTGCTGACCGGCGCAGTCGCTGCGGGCCAGAACCCGTTCCTGTCGCGCGCGGTCGTGGGCTGGACGTTCCGCGAGCAGCTGGAGGCGGAGTTCCGCCAGGTCGCCGTCATGATGGGCCTCGGCCTGCTGACCGTGTCGTCGATCCTCGTGCCAGGCGTTGGCGGACTGATCCTCACCGCCGTGGACCTCGCCCTGAACATCGCGGTCTCCGCGCGCGGTGTCGCCGACGCGCGCAGTGCGCTCGATCTCGCGCTGCTCGATCCGCATCTGACGCTGCAGGGGATCTCCGTCGAGCAGGCGCGCTCGGCGATGCGGCATGCGTGGATCGGGCTCGGGCTCTCGATCCTGATCCCGGTGGGAATCGCGGGATTCATGGGCGCGATGCTGTGGCGGAGCGGACGCGCGATGCGAGCGATGCGAGCGGAATTCCCGCATCTCCACGCAGCGGTGCAGGCGAATCCGGTCGCCGTCGAACGGTTGCTCGGCATCGTCGGCAGCGCGGAGCGGCTCGATCATCTGCTGGGCCTCGCCGGTGATATTTGGCGACTCGAGAAGATGTTCCTCTTCGGCGGCGGCGACGCGGTCATGATCGAGCGACTGCTCCGGCGCGTCGCCGATACCGCGAAGCTCGTCGGGTGGATGGAGCACGCGGGCTCGGCGCAGCGCATGATCGCGATCCTCGACCGGACCGCCGACGCCGCGCAGATCGATCGCCTCGCCACGACCTACGGTAACGACTTCGCCCGCATGGAAGCGCACCTCGGTGTGCTGGGCACCGATACGGCCGCGGGCAACCGCCTGCTCGCGCTGCTCGAGCACACCGGCGGTCCCGAGGGACTCAGCACGCTGTTGCCGCGGATCGGAAGTACCGCCGAACAGACGGCGTTTTTCCGCGCGATCGAGCACAACCCGGCACAGGGTGTCGCGCTCGCGCGGACGATGCAGTCGGCTCCGGGGCTCGCCGGGCGCCTCGCGCGTCACATGGGGAGGAACCTCCTCACTCACGTGAGCGTCGAGGGCAATGCGCTGCGGCTGCACAACGAGCTCACGATCGTCCCGGAGGCGCTCGCACGCGTGCCCGATGCCGAGATGTCGGCGCTGTTGCGAGCGTGCGAGAACCCGGCAGCGAACGCCGCAGACGTTAGGCGATTCGAGGGTGGCGAGTACCGGTTCCGGTTCCGCACCCGCGTGAGCGCTCAGGTCAACCCGTGGGTCGAGACGATGCTCCACGAGATCGGGATCGCCCACGACGCTCCGGAGGCCGCGATGTTCCGCGACATGTCGGAATCCGACGCGCAACAGATGTGGGACCTGCCCCAGAACCGCGGTGCCGACGCGCGCATAAGGCCGCAGGCCGCGCGCTGGGCGATGGGCAGGCGTCCGTCGTCGATCCGTCAGTTCGTTGCCGACTTCCAGTTCTACTTCGGCGAGATCGAGCACGTGAACGTTCAGATCATGGCGCGGCTCGAGCGCGAGGTGCAGGCGGCCGTCGACACTGCCGGCGCCGGTGGTGCACGTGTGACCGACAGGCAGCGCGAGGTGATCTGCCGCAGCATCACCGGCCGCGCGGTGGCGCCCGGAAACGCGATGAACGCAGGCGGACTGGGTACCGAGCTCGTGAACCTCACCGGCCCCGCCGCACGGCGAGCCGCCCGCTCACTCGCGATCGACGAGATGGCGGCAGGTGGCGGAGCCGCCGGCGCTGCGCGCGCGGACGCGGCGGCGGTGCGGACCGCGGCGGATCTCGCCGGCAACTACGCCGCGGGCGAGACTCGCCTGACCGGCGCGATCACGGAGGCCACGGCCGTCGAACGCGTTCGAGCACAAGCGGCGACCCTGAATTTCAGCGATCCGGCGACGGCGGCCTATCATGCGCACGTGCACATCCGCGGGATCCCGCCCCCCGATATCATCGCCGGTGCGAACGAAGTGGAGGTCTATCTGAACACCGCACGTCAGGCCGTGCTCGATGGAGCCGCGAGCACACCGGTGCGCCGGCCCGATGGGGCGTGGTCGATCACCTACGCGCGCAGGTCGGGCCGTACGATTGTCACGATCACTCCCGAGGGCTCCGCAACGATCGCCACCTTCATGCCAGGCAGATAAGTGTTCGACTCTCTGGAGCAGATCATCGCGCGTGCCGAACAGACTCTCGGCACGCTGACGTCCCGCGACGAGCGTGACCTGTACAGTGAGGTCCTGCAGTTCGGGATCGACATCGGAGAGATCGGTCGCGCGCTGGTGCTGAACCCCGAGCTCCGGCCGGTGGTGGCGGCGTTCGTCGCGCGAACCGAGGACAAGGTCGCGGATGGCGCCAGGCTGGCGCTCTGGCTCCATCGGATCTCGAGGGCGGCCGACTCGAGGAGCTCCGAGACCTTCGAGTACACCAGCGCGCTCGCGATGCGCTCGGATCTCGAATTCTTCTGCGACCTGTATCGGGACACCGCAGCACGGTCACGCGTCGAGGAGATCGACACGTCCGATATCGACGAGGATCTGAAGCAGTGGGGGGCGGTGCAGTACCTCTCGGAGATCCCGTCGGGGATCCCTGCCGCGCACGTGTGGTGGCACCAGAGCCTCTCGGGGCTCTAGCGTCTCGGCTTCTTCACGGGCAACGCCGTCAGCGTGCTCGCTGTCCACATCTCCGAGCCAAGTGCATCGGCCGCCCACGCCGGCGCACCGAGCACGATCACCATCGAGGGGCCGCGGCGTTCGATCCACGACACGGTCCCGTCGAGCGCCATCCACCGCGTGCGCGTGCCAACGTGATCGATCGTCGCGCCGGTGACTGCATGATCGAGCGCCTTCTCGGCGGCCTCGAACGCCTCGAGGGCATCCGCCTCGCTGTCCCACTCGCTGCGCGACAGTCCGACGGCGCGCTCGGGGCGCTTGTCGTCGAGCTTGACCAGCGTCATCTCGCGGTCGCCACCCCATCCGGCCGCTGCCTCCGCGGCGGTGTTCGGATCGATGCCGTGCGAGCGCAGGAACAAGCTCCAGCCGAGCTCGCCCCACACGTCGACGTGCGCCGAACCAAACCCGCGCAGCGAAACCGGAGCGGTGATCTCGACCTGCACGGGGTCATCGCCCGCGAGGTAGCGCTCGGGATGCAGGATCTGCTCCGTGGATTTCGGTGGCTTCACGAACGCCGCATCGACCGCGCTCCACGGCTGGCGCCGGCGCAGCGCTGCGACGAACGACAGGCCGGAGCGGTACGGGAAGATCATCGCCTCGCGGATCGCGAGCGGCGCCTTGTCGAGGCCATCGCCGTTGCCGGGCACCGTCATCGCCTTCTCGATCGAGTCGGCGACCTCGGGGTTCGACCACGGCGCCGCGTTGCCGGTGCGCGACAGCATCACCTCGATCATCAGCGCGATCCCATCGCCCTCGACCAGTGCACGCCGTGCAGCAGAGGCGTCGCCCTCGCCGGGTGGGAGATCCTCGAACTTCTTGAGATCGAAGCTCTGGTCCTGGAGACCGTGATCGATCTCGTGGGCGAGCACCATCTCGGCCCACGCGGGGTCATCACCGGCGGTCTTCGAGATCGTGAGCTTCTTGGTGTCCGGATCGTAGTAGCCGGCGATCTGCTCGGTCAGCAGATCGATCAGCAGCGCCGAGTAGTCCATCGCCAGCGGGATCATCCCCCACCGCGCGAGCGAGATGCCCTCGGCCGCCGTCTCCGACGCCGTCTTGTCCTCCGCGGCCATCACCCGCAAGCGGTGGCGGAGCTCGTCCTTGTCGACGACCTCGTTGGGGATCGGCCGCTTCAGCTTGATCCCACGGATCTTCGCGACCTCGCGCGCGACCTTGTCGGTGCGGGCGAGCAGCAGGTCGAGCGCCGTCGGGTCGGCCGACGCGAGCGTGCTCCCGAGCACGCCGGTGGCCACGAGGCCGAGGAGAAGACGGCGCATCGGTCGCATGCTAGCAGGCTTGGCTTCCCGAAGCTGGTGATGGCACGCTTGGGCCGATGCTCCGAGGATTCGTTGTGGTGGTAGCGGCGCTCGCCGGATGTGGTGATGACCTGCCTGGGCGGCATGCCTGCTCCGAGACCCCCGGCAATGCGTGCGTGTGGGCGGGCGTCTCTGGCGTCGAGAGCTTTAACGGAGATGGGCTCGATCGCCGCGATACCGAGCTGTACTGGCCGATGGACATGTCGTTCGCGGCCGACGGCACGGTGTGGTTCATCGACTGGAACAATCACCTCGTGCGACGCGTTCTCGCGGATCAGACCGTGGTCTCGGTCGTCGGCTGGACCGATCCGATCTTCCCGGGCGATGGACTGAGTGGCCCGTCGGAGCGATCCGCGGACGGCGCGCCGGGCAGCGACGTCAAGCTCAACCACCCGACCGACCTCGTGCAGACCGCGGACGGCAAGGTCCTCGTCATGGCGTGGCACAACCACAAGCTCCGCGAGATCGATCCGGCAACGGGTCGCGTGCGAATCCTCGCCGGCGGTGGCGCCGGGTTCGCCGGCGATGGGATGCCGCTGGCGTCCGCGGTGTTCAAGCAACCGAAGGGCCTCGAGATCGATGCGCAGGGAAACCTGTACATCCTCGACCAGCAGAACTTCCGGATCCGCAAGGTCGATCAGGCCACCCGGTTGATCTCGACGATCGCGGGCAACGGCATGCAGGGATTCGAGGGCGATGGCGGGCCCGCGGCTGCGGCCAAGCTCGACTTCGAGGCAGGCTCGAACCCCGAGCCGTCGGGCGGGCTCGCGCTCGGTCCCAAGAAGATCTTCATCGCGGACACGCTGTCAAACCGGATCCGCGTGATCGATACGGCGACGATGATGATCACCACGCTCGCAGGAACCGGCATCGAGGGCAGCGCCGGTGATGGCGGCCCTGCGCTCGCTGCGCAGCTCGCGCACCCGCGCGATCTCGAGCTCGCCGACGGCCAGCTCTACATCGCCGATACCGACAACAACCGGATCCGCGCGATCGATCTCGCGAGTGGAACGATCCGCACGGTGGCTGGCTCGGGCGAGCTCGGCCTCGATGCGGTGGACGATCTGCCCGCGACCACGACCAAGCTCAAGCGTCCGTTCGGCATCGAGCTCGATCCCGCTGGCAACCTGTACATCAGCGACACGCTCAACAGCCGCATCCTGAAGGTGTACCGATGAAGACGATCTGGATGCCGCTGGTCGTGCTCGCGGCCTGTGGTGGAGATGACGCGCCCGCTGCATGTGACCCGGCCGAGCCGGGCACGATCTGCACGATCGCCGGTGATGGAAAGAGTGGCTACGCCGGCGAGGAAGGCCCTGCCCTGGCAGCACGCATGTCGCTGCCGCAGGACACGCTGCACGCGGCGGATGGGACCCTCTACATCCTCGACTGGAACAATCACCGCGTCCGGAGCCTGCCCGGCGACGGGAAGATCCATCACATCGCCGGGCGCGGCGAGCTCGGCGGCACGCTGGACGATCCGGCGAACGACGATCTCAACCACCCCACCAGCCTGCTGATGGATGCGAGCGGCACCAAGCTTGTCATCGCGGCGTGGCACAACAGCAAGCTGCGCACGATCGACCTGACGACGGGCACGATCACCGATCAATGCGGTGATGGACGCCGGGCCTACTTCGGCGATGGTGGGCCGGCGCTGACCGCCTCGATCGATCTCCCGGCGAGCCTCGCCCGAGCGCCGAACGGTGAGCTGGTCGTCATGGATCAGGCGAATCAGGTGATCCGCAAGATCGACGCGAGCGGCACGATCACGCGGCTCGCCGGCAAGTGCGTCATCGATGCGCTGCCGCCGACCGGTGGCGGACCGTGCGCCGCCGGGGTGGCTCCGACGCCATGCCCGGGTGGCTCCGGCAAGTTCACCTGCGGCCCGATGGCCACCTGCGCGGCACCATGCACGCCGGGCTACGCGGGAGATGAAGGGCCCGCGATGGAGATGCGGATGGGGCAGCCATTCGGCCAGTCCGCGGACCCCGCGGGACGCATCGCCTACGACGCGGCCGGCAACCTGTACTTCGCCGACACCGCGAACCACGTGATCCGCAAGGTCGACACCGCGGGCATCGTCCATCGTTATGCCGGCACGCCGGGCATGGCGGGCTATGCCGGTGACGGTGGTCCCGCGACGGCGGCGAAGCTGTCAAACCCCGTCGATCTCGCGCTCGCCTCCGATGGAACGATGTACGTGACGGATGTCTACAACCACTGCGTGCGGGCGATCGGGCCGTCCGGAACAATCTCCACCGTCGTCGGCATCTGTGGCGAATCGGGCTTCGATGGCGATGGTGGGCCGCCCACCTCCGCGCACCTCAAGCGCCCATACGGCATCGAGCTGGCCGATGGCGTGCTCTACGTCGCCGACACCGGCAACCACCGGATCCGCTCGGTCCGCCTGCCCTGACCGTGCGCTGGTTATGCCTCTCCCTCGCGCTCGCCGCCTGCAGCGATGATGCCTCGCCGGTGTTCCGCGCCGACTATGCGGCGAGCTACACCGAGGTCCGCAACTGCCGCTCGAGCTCGGACCACGACCTCCACCGGATCAAGGTGCTGGTCGCGTCGGATGCGCTCGCCCCGTATCAGACGCGCACCTCCGCGTTCCCCATCGGCGCGATCGTGCTCAAGGAGGAGTACGACTTTGGCGACACCAGCTGCACCGGCCCCGTGATCGAATGGACCGTGATGCAGAAGCTCGCAACACCCGAGGATCTCGGCTGGGTCTGGCAGCGGGTCGCCTCGGATCGCGGCGTGACCACCGAAAACAATCCAGAGTGCATCCACTGCCACACCGACTGCGGCATCGCACCGGACGGGTACGACGGCACCTGCACGGCTCCGTGATCGGGGGACGGTTGTAACGTGCGCTACTTGCGATCCGGAACCTCTGGAAATTCCAAGGGGGGGCGGGGACGGTTTCAACCTACGCAACGTGCTCGTGTTTCACGCTGACCATCGTCGTCATCCCCGGCACCGTGGCCCGCGCGCGACGAGCACCGCGAAAGGTCGTCGAGCAAGTAGCGCACGTTGAAACCGTCCCCCACCCACCAGCGATCTCGCGTAGATCCAGATCGTCAGTTGTCCAAGTTGAAACCGTCCCCAGCCAACACAGCCTCCACGGCCTTCACGAGCTCTGCGGGCGGCGCGGTCTTCTCGAACAGCAGCTTCCCATCTCGCCCGTAGAGCTTGATGTGCGGCAAATCGAAGCTGCCGGGAGCGAGGAACGCCTTCCAGGCGGCGCTGTCGGTGTCGATGACCTCGAGCTTGCGCACCGCCAGCCGATCGGGGTGGCGCTTCGCGAGCGCAGCCATGCGCTCGTCGAGGTCGCGGCACGGGGCGCACCAGTCGGCCCAGAGGTCGAACACGGTGAGCTTGCCGGCGACCGGCGTGACCGGCGTGGCGCTGCCCGGCGCGCCGACGACCCCGACGTCGAGTCCGCGGTAGGAAGGGCGGCGCTTGAGATCGAACGAGGTCACGAGGCCGAGGCCCGCGACGATGCCGTAGTCGAGCTGGTTGCCGGTGACGTGCGCGTAGACCGGGACCTTGAGGTCGGCGGTGATCGCGAGGCGCGCCGTCGGACGCCAGGCGATCGAGCCGCCGACGAGGAGATCGACGCGCCCCTCGTTGCCCTCGCCGACGGGGACGGCGCCGTGCCAGTGCTCGGCGGTCTCACCGTGGGCCTCGGCGGCGAAGCCGAGCGTGAGCTCGCGGGCGAGCGCGGTGGAGGCGATGAGGCCGCCGGAGATCCGGCTGCCGGGCCGGTAGCCGTTATTGCCCTCGTAGGCCGAAACATATGCCAGCCCCCACGCTGCGAGCGTGATGCTGCGGAACCGACGCTGCACCTCGAGCGCGACGAATGGCATCGCGGTGCCGGTGCCGAGCTGGATGTGTGCGTGCTCCTGTCCGATCGCACCGAGCGTGAACGGGTCCTCATCGAGCGTGGTTCCGAGCGGGAGCGTGGAGCCCACGCGCACATGGAGCACGAGACCGCGGCGCGCCAGCACGCCGTGAGCATGGAGCGACGGATCGCCCATGCCGTGGACGGTCTCGCTGCGCGCATGGATCCCGGCGAAGCTCGGGTCGCGCCGCATGCCCGAGGTCGGTTCGAAGTAGTTGACGCCGACATCGACGACCCGGTACGGCAGCGCGCCGCCGACGGCGAGGTACGGCGTGATCGCGTACTCGGCACCGAGCCGGGTCTCGACCAGCACGAGGTGCGAATCGTAACGAACGGGACCGCCGGCATCATCGAGAAGCTCGGAGCTCGAGATCGGAAGCAGACCGCTGGTGAGATTCAGGGTCAGCCGGCCGGGGAGCAGCTCGCTCGAGGCGGCCGCGCCGATCGGCACGCCGGGATTGCTACACGTGGCCTGGCCTGCCGTCGCAGGTGCCGCGAGCGCAGCCAGCGCACCGGCGATCGCGATGAGGCGCCACACGTCGCGTGGGTCGTAACACGCTCCGCAGGTGCCGGCAAAACGGCATCCGGGTGCTAGGGTCCGCGCGCATGTGGTCGAAGCTCGAAACCGCGCTGAACGACGAGCATGTCGTCGTGCTCGGCGCGACGGATGGCTGGACCGCCTGGCTCGCGGCACAGCTCGCGGCGCGCGAGCCGATGGTGGTGGTGGTCGCGCCCGATGACGCCGCGATGCGCAAGCTCGCCGAGGATGTGACGTTCTATCGCGCGGCCTCGCACGATCCGGCGGTTGTCCTCGACGAGATGGCGCTGTTGCCCGGGATTGATGTCTCGCCGTACGCGGATCTGTCCCCCGACCGCAGCGCGATCGTCGAGCGGATGGCGACCTTGTACCGGATGTCGGTGCCCGAGCTGCGCCCGCGCCTCGTGATCACCTCGGCCGAGGCACTGGTGCGCAAGACGCTGCTGCCCGCGGAGCTCGCGGCGCGTGGACGCACCGTGAAGAAGGGCGAGACCATCGATCGCGACGCGCTGTCGGCGCTGCTCGTCGCCGGCGGCTGGAGCCGCACGCCGGTGGTCGACGAGCCCGGTACGTTCGCGGTCCGCGGCGGCGTGCTCGACGTGTTCGCACCGCTCGCGCCGCATCCCGTGCGCATCGAGCTGTTCGGCGACGAGGTCGAATCGCTGCGCTGGTTCGATGCCGAGTCCCAGCGTACGCTGCGCCCGATCGATCTGGTCCATCTGCACCCGGTGCGCGAGACGATCAACACCGGCACGCGCGACGTTCGCCAGCGGCTGCGCGACTACGCCGACGAGATCGCGTTTCCGACCAAGGCCACTCGCAAGCTGATCGAGCAACTCGAAGCCGGTGGCGTGTTCGTGGGCATCGAGGGTCTGATCCCCGCGTTCCACGATGCGCTCGCGGCGCCGGCGGCCTACGTCCCGCCCGAGGCGCGCTGGCTCGTGATCGATCCCGATGCGTGCCGCCGCACGATCACCGATGCGTGGACGGATGCGGAGGCGCGGTTCCCGCTGCGCCGCGCCGCCGATGGCACCAAGGATCGCGCGCTCAGCTATCCGCCGGAGGCACACCTGGTGACCGCGGAGCAGGCCGGTCCGTTCACCGCCGACAAGCGCGTCGAGCTGCCGATCCTCGAGCTCCACGATCAGCCCGGCACGAAGATCCGCATCGAGGTCGACGACCTGCACGTGCTGGCGCAGCGGCTCGAGCACGCGCGCACGTTCGGCGACACCGAGCACGTGGCTCCACTGGTCGCCGCGATCGAGGGCTGGACGCGCGACGGCATGCGCGTGGTGATCGCCTGCGATTCGCAGAGCCGGATCGATCGACTCCAGGGCGTGCTCGGCGCGCGCGGGGTGCTGCGCGACGACGTCACGCTGGTCTCCGGCGCACCCGCGCACGGCTTCGCGTCGGTGCGCGATCGGATCGCGGTGGTCACGGCCGCGGACGTGTTCGGCGTGCGCACGCACCATGGCAAGGCGAGCAAACGCGCGAAGGATGCGCTGCTCGGCGGCGTCAGCGACTTCAGCCAGCTCTCCCCCGGCGACTTCCTCGTCCACCAGCGTCACGGCGTCGGCAAGTACCACGGGCTAGAGCGGCTCGCGCTGGCCGGCGCGGCGGACGTCGAGACGCTGAAGCTCGAGTACGACGGCGGCACGCTCTACCTGCCGGTGTACCGGCTCGGCGAGGTCCAGCGCTACGTCGGCGCGGACGGTCACGGGCCGAAGCTCGACAAGCTCGGCGGCCAGACCTGGGCGGCCACGACCAGCAAGGTCAAGCGCCACATCCGCGCACTCGCGGAGGAGCTACTGCAGCTGTACGCGCAACGGGCATCCGTGCCCGGTCATCCATTCCCGCCCGCCGACGAGAGCTTCCACGAGCTCGAGGCCACGTTCCCGTTCGACGAGACGCCCGACCAAGCCGCGGCGATCGATGCGGTGCTGTCCGACATGGAAGCGCCGCGCGCGATGGATCGGCTGGTCTGCGGCGACGTCGGCTACGGCAAGACCGAGGTCGCCCTGCGCGCAATCTTCCGCGCCGTTCAGGGCGGCAAGCAGGCGTGCATCCTCGCGCCGACCACGGTGCTCGTCGAGCAGCACTTCCGCACCATGAGCGAGCGGTTCTCCGGGTTCCCGGTCAACCTCGGCAAGCTGTCGCGCTTTCAGTCCAAGGGCGAGCAGATCGAGACAGTGAAGAAGCTCGCCGATGGCGGCATCGATGTCGTCGTCGGTACGCACCGCGCGCTGTCTCCCGACGTTCGGTTCAAGGACCTCGGCTTGCTCGTGATCGACGAGGAGCAGCGGTTCGGCGTGGCCCACAAGGAGCGAATCAAGAAGACCAGGACGCAGGTCGACGTGCTCACGCTGACCGCGACACCGATCCCGCGCACGCTGCACCTCGCGATGGCGAACCTGCGCGACCTCTCGATCATCGCCACGCCACCCGCGGATCGCCGCGCCGTGCGCACCTTCGTGTCGCGCGTCGACGACACCACCGTGAAGGAGGCGATCGAGC
>JAYUVX010000273.1:0-37484 GCA_043753855.1 Myxococcales bacterium
GGATATCACGCTAAAAACACGCTAGCAACCCTCGATCTTTTATGAACGCGGGCGCTAAGTAGGGTCACCAAACACCACCGTGACCCCGCCTGTTGACCACATCCTGCGACCTGAGTACCATCCCCGGCGTCGCCAGATGATTCGCCTTTGGTTTCCGCTCGTGTTCGTCTGTGTCTTGGCTTCGGCTGCCGCCGCGGGCTCGCCGGATAACGTTCCTGGCATCAGCGACACGGCTCCTGGAATCACTCCCGAAGGTGCACTCGCACCGATGTCGGTGGTCGAGGGTCCCGGGATTAAGGTTGGCGAAGGTACGGTGCTCCATCCGATTGTAGGCATGGAAACCGGTTTCATCTCCAACGTGTTCTATAACGCCTCCGGCGAAAAGCCGGTTGGCGCCGCGATCCTTCGCTTACTCGCTCAAATCGGGACCGGTTCGCTGCCGCCCCAACGCCTTGCGATTGCGGCGGAGAGCGACGACGGCGCCGGAGGGGGTGGGCAGAGCCAGGGCACGCTTCAGTACCGGGCTGATCTGCATGCTTCGTACGACGTCTATCTGTCCGGGGACCGCAGTCTCAAGGCTCAAAATGGCCTTGGTGCAGGATTACTGTTTCGAGGCATCGTCTACCCGAGTCAGCCACTCTCCTTCCTGTTCCTCGAGGACTTCCAGCGGTTGATCCGCGCTACCAATTTCGAATCAACCTCGCAGACGAACCGCGATATCAATCGCCTTCAGCTGGGCATCCAATACGCGCCCACGGGTCGCAGTGTGAGTGGCTTGCTTCATTACGAGAACGTCGTCGATCTGTTCGAGGACGTGGATCAAAGATTCGCGAACCGGATGCAAAACACCGTGGGGACCACAGTCAGCTGGCGGTTTCGCCCAGTGACAGTGTTTTACGCCGACGCGAGCATTGGATTCTTCCGCGGCCTTGGTTCGGAGAGTACGAAGGTCAGCTCCTATCCACTCAACGTCACCGTGGGGGCGCAGACGCTACTCACCCTCAACACGACCGTCGTTGCCCGCGTTGGTTACAGCAACGGGTTCTACTCGTCCGGGCCGAGCTACTCATCGGTCATCGGTGGTCTTGAGTTTGGCTATCGGTATTCCCGAAGCGGGCGAGTCACTGGTCTCTACGCTTACAACTATCAGGATTCGATCAACGCAAATTTCTATCGTGATCACGATTTTCGGCTCAGCTTGGAGCAGCAATTCGCGCCGTTCGTCCTCACCGCCGGACCAGAGGTGCGATTCCGCCATTACGCGGGGGTCCAGGCTGTCGTACCAGCAGCGCCAGCAGATACGCGCGATGACGTCATCTTGTCGCTCGCGGCAGGCCTTCGCTACAACTTCCGCGACTCTGTCGCGGGCGTCGTCGAGTACCGTTTGTCGTCGGTACTTACAGATTTCACCTACATGATCAACGGCGCGCAGGACGATCCGAGCTACACGCGTCACGAAGTGGTCGCTGGCGTTCGCGTCGCTTTGTGAACCTCGGCCCGCGACTCGCGGTGATCGGTGCCGGCGCATGGGGCCGCAATCACGTTCGGTTACTTGCAGCCGAACCCGGGTGTGAGTTAGTAGCGGTTGTCGACAGCGATGCCGCGACGCGGAGACGCGTCGGTGAACTTGCACCGAACGCGCTCTTCTGCATGGACGTCGAGCGCGTGCTCACAGACCGTGGGATCGATGGTGTCGTCATTTCAACGCCTGCGGGGACACACGTCGATCTGGTCTGCATGGCACTTCAGGCGGGAAAGCACGTTTTGGTGGAGAAGCCACTATCGCTGTCCTCGGCGGCCTACCACCGAGTTTCTGCAATCGCACCACGTTCGGTGACGATGATGGTAGGCCATCAGATGGTGTTCCATCCGGCAGTTGAGCTTCTAAAAGATTTACTGCGAAGTGGTTCGCTCGGGCGATTGCACGGCGTTCAAGGTACGCGTGCAAACCTCGGGCGCCTCCGGACGGAGGAGAACGCACTCTGGAGCCTGGGTCCGCACGAGCTGTCCATGCTCGATTACTTGATGGATTGCGCGCCGGTCAGCGTCGCCGCCCGCGGCCAATGCGTGCTCCAGAAGGGGATCGAGGACGTTGTGTTCATGACGCTGCGCTATCCAGATGGCGAGATGGCGCACCTCCATCTCTCGTGGTTGCACCCACGCAAGGAGCGGCGCCTCACCCTGCTGTGCTCCGACAAAATGGTCGAATTCGACGACATGGCCACCGACAAGCTCCGGATCTTCGACAAGGGCTACGATCGACGACCAACGAGCTCCGGCCTGTCAGGAGACTTTGTGCTTCGTGACAACGACGTGCAGATCCCTGAGATTGCGCCGGCGGAACCGCTGCAGCGGCAGCTACAACACTTCCTGCGATGTATCGAGTCCGGCGACCAGCCGCGCACGAACCTGCGCTCTGCCTGCCGCGTGGTGGATATCCTTGAAGCGGCCCAGCGCTCGCTCGCAGCCGACGGAACACCAATGACGTTGACTGCTTAGAAAGCTTGATCAGCGCGGCCGACCTGATAAAAACAGCTCCCCCGACTGAACGTTTGTGCCACCGCGGCAACCAACTCCAGTGGAGAGCTCGTGACGCCAGCGACGGAACAGACGGAAACCAAACCCGACGAACAACAGGGCGAGCTTTTCACCTTCGATGTGCGCCGCTACCTAAAAGCGCTTCGGAAGTTCCTGCTCCCGCTGTTCGCCATTGTCGCATTGGCAGTCACTGGCTCCGTGATCTACACGAGTCGCCAGCCGAAGGTCTACGAGGCCCGCGCCTCTGTCCAGATCGAACCCCGTCTGCCTGATTTGCTCGGGCAGGGCGAAAATGGCATCGTTGGAATCTCGACGACCGGCAGCGACTACTACAAGCAGCAGCGTCAGGTGCTTGCAAGCTACACGCTCGTCCGGCAGACAGTGCAAGACCATCAGCTAGTGACCAAGCTTGTCACCGATGCAGAGCGAGCAAGCCTGAGCGCCGACGAGCAGCTCCAGCTGGCGATCAGCCGGCTCGAGGGCGCGCTCACCGTCACTTATCCCGAACAGGACCGGATCATGTACGTGGTCGTTCGTAGCGAGAATCCATCTCTCGCTGCCGAGATCGCCAATGACCACATCACTACATATGTCGCGTATGCGAAGGGGCTGCTTTCTACCGACACGCAGCAGGCGTCGAAGGCGCTGCAGACCGAGTTCGAGCAAGCCGCTCTCAAGCTGCAAGAGAGCGAGTCGAAGCTCTATCAGTACCAGAAAGACAACGAGATCCTCGCTGTCTCACTGGAGGACCGTCAGAACGTCGTCTCGTCGAACATCACCACGTTTACGGCACGCATGAACGAGGTCCGTTCCAAGCGGATCGAGATAGCGGCGAAGCTTGAGCGCATGAAGAAGGCATCCGAGAGGGATGTCCTCGAGTCGCCCATTCTCATGATGGGCGACTCAACCTCATTCGACAACCTGCGGGCGCAGTACTACACAGAGCGAAACAAGTTCCTTCAGATCGAGAAGGAACTCGGCCCTAAGAACCCTGAGTATCAAAAGCAGAAGGCAAATGTCGACGACATTCGCGCGGCTCTCCAGTCAGAAGCCCGGCGCATAGTCGGTGGGGTGGAGGAGCAGTACGAAGCGATGCGGACAACCGAGAAGGCCCTCGGTGCGGAAGTAGAGCGCTCCAGACAAGAGGCGTTCGAGCTAGGGCCCAAGATCGTCGCGTACAACGAGCTCCTTCGCTCGAAGAAGAGTTACGAGGACAAATATACGATTTTGCGGAACCGACTCTCCACGAGCGAGATGACCGGACGCATGAACAACGAGATCTCCACGACTCATGTAAAGCCCCTAGATCCAGCGCTGGTGCCGACGTCGCCGGTGTCTCCACGCCTTCGCGTGAACGTGGCGTTTGCCGTGGTGATGTCTCTATTCGCCGGGCTGGGCCTGGTGCTGTTGAGCGTCTTCCTCGACCGAACGGTGAAGGCGATGAGCGATGCGCAGCAAGCTTCCGGCGTGCCGGTACTGGGCTGCATTCCCATCGTCCCATCGACCGAGAATGACAAGGCGCGAGATCTATACGTGCACAATCACCCGAAGTCTCCGGTCGCGGAGTGTTGCCGTGGGCTCCGGACGAATATTCTGTTCTCGACCGCGGATCGGCAGCTCAAAACGCTGATGGTCTCAAGTGCGAATCAGCGCGAGGGCAAGACCACCACGGTGATGTACCTCGGGACCTCGATGGCTGAGAGCGGTCAGCGCGTCCTGCTCGTCGACACTGACATGCGCCGGCCGAGGTTGCATTCCTCGGTGGGAGTATCCCGCCAGCGAGGGCTCTCAAACCTCATCCTCGGCGACCAGAGCTACGACGAAGTGATCAAGGCGACGGAGATTCCCAATCTGTTCGTCCTGCCTTGCGGACCTCTACCTCCCAATCCCGCCGAGCTGTTGATGACCAGCCGCTTCAAAACGGTTCTCGCAGAGCTCGCTACGCGATTCGACCGCATAATCTTGGACTCGCCGCCTGTGCAAGCGGTCACGGATGCGGTTGTCCTCTCCAAGATGGTCGACGGCGTCATCCTCGTCGTGCGCGCAGACAAGACTCTGCGTGAGGACGTTCGGCGTTCGGCGAAGCAGATTCGTGACGTGGGAGCTTGGATGTTTGGCGTCATCGTCAACGAGATCGAGTCGGGTGGCGGCTCCTACTACAGCTACGGCTACGGCTACGGCTACGATGCTGAGCACGATGCGACGCCGGCTGCGGGCGCTTGAGCCGGACCGCTTGAGATGAGCGACCGGATCGTGCAGTTCGACGGGTTGCGAGCGCTCGCGTTTCTGGGGGTGTTCGCCCATCACGCAGTCCACCTACCGTTGACGTGGATGGGCGTCGACATGTTCTTCGTTCTCAGTGGGTTCTTGATCACTCGTATTCTCTTGCGATCGCGGGCGGAGGAAACGACAGGTAGCTCGCTGGCGACGTTCTATTTCCGTCGCCTGCTCCGCATCGTGCCGCCGTACTACCTGACCTTGGTTGCGATGCTCGTCGCGTACCCGGTCGCGGCGTCGGACGCGGCCTGGTACTTCGGCTTTGCTTCGAACATCCGCGATTCGCTCCAGGGGCCGAGCCTCGGACCGTATAACTCGATGTGGTCGATCGCGGTCGAAGAGCAGTTTTATTTACTGTGGCCCTTGGGCGTACTGTTTCTCCCACGGCGCGCTCTCGTCATCACGTTAGTAACCGTCCTGTTCGCGGCTACTGCATTTAGACTCTTGTTCGCCGACCTGAGTTTCGCTGCCGTCTATCGCTTGATGCCGTGCCGCATGGACCTCCTAGCGGCGGGCGCGCTTCTCGCGGTCGTTGATCTCGAGCACCCTACCGCTCTGGCAACCCATCGCAGCAAGTTCCTCGCACTTGCAGGGGGGGCGCTCGCGTTGTTTGCAGCGTTCTCGATCACCGTCCCGACGTTCCGCACGAGCGTCAACTCCCCGGTGTTCAACGTCATGGGCTTCGGACTTTCCGTTGGGTTCTTCTCGTCAGTGCTGGCGTACGTGAGGACCGACGCGGGGCCCGTCTCGCGGATACTCTGCACACCTGTCCTGCAGTACATCGGGAAGATCAGCTACGCGTGTTACCTGCTCCACCTACTGGTACTCGAGTTGCTCAAGTCAGCTAACCTCGGCCGCATCGCGAGTGCTGTGCTTGGGCTCGCAATCACGCTCGCGCTCGCATCGATCAGCTGGCATTTTATCGAACGACCGATTTGCCGACTGCGCGGGCTCGTCCCTTCGCAACCGAGGGGCGCGTCAGCTGCGTGACTTCGCTGGGACGCCGACCACCGTTGCACCAGCGGGAACCGAACGTGTCACGCATGCGCCGGCGCCGACAACGCTGTCCGCACCGATCTCGAGCGGCGCCTCCGCAGTTCCGTTGACCACGACTGCCCCGGTGCCGACGTATGCACGCGGCCCGACGAATACCCATCCTGAAACGTGAACACCTGGCGCAAGCGTCACGAAATCGCCGAGACGCACGTCGTGTCCGATCGTGCAATCGAGGTTGATCTGTACATGCGCACCTAGCGTGATGTTCGTAGTCAGGATGCTTCCAGCACAGACCACGAGACCTGCTCCCCAGGTCACCCATCGCGACCGCTCAGTGCGAGGGTGGATCAAGGTTGTGAAGCCAATGCCGGCAGCTCCTGCGCGCGTTACGAGCGCCTGTCGCGCTGCCGGGCTACCGACCGCGATCACCAGTTCTACCTCGCGACCGGAGCTTACTAACTCTTCGAACGTGACCACACGGATCTCGTTGATGACGGACACCCGCGGATGATCGTCGACGAAGCACGCTACCTGTCGGTCGCACGACTCAGCTAGCCAAGCGACCTCACGCCCGAATCCACCTGCGCCGACGATCGCAACCGGAAGAGCCACACTCAAGTATACGGCGACGCGTACCCCGGTGGCTCGACCGCGCCCTCTTCAAAGGGCATCCCACCCGACGTCGGATCATCGGGAATGTCGGGATGGCTGTAGTCGTTACTCGACTTCTCACCAAGCTCGGGCTCGCCCACGCACGCCTGTGCCTCCTCGCGGAGCTTTGCGACGTTCTGCGTGTGCTGCGTGGCCGCAGCAAACGCCGGTCGCGATTGGCCCTGCGAGCCAGTAAGCTCGCCAAGGGCCGTGTCCACGAGATTTGCCTCTGCTTTGAGCTTGACGTACTTGTCATTAACGCACGACAGTTTCAGCACATCCTTCTCGCGCCGTGCAACGATCTGAAGGTGTTGAACCTGCTGGGTATCGCTGCGGACCTGCTCCTTCAGCTTGTTGCCACTCGACAACATCTCGGTGGCGGTTAGCTCGGTCGCTGCCTTGGTGGGTGCCTCGACGCGCTCTTGCTTTGCGGGCACCGAGACAGGCTGAGCATAGAGCTGTCCGGCTACAACAAGCCCTGCAAGAATCGAAGCTTTCGTGAGTCTTTTCATGGGATTTGCCGAGCTGACATCAGGCTACCGTGGTCGTGGGCAGGAGTCAACCTCATGTTAGTCGCCTCGGCGCTTGATCCGTTCACATGTTTCGCTGGTTTGAGGTTGAACGCTATCGAACCGATGGGTATCCAATCGGCGGTGTTCCGGTCGCTCCTTATCCTCCACGTCCTGGCAGTCGTTGGCTGCCGTGATAATCCGCCGCCGACTTATCCTACGGTCGCCCCCTTCGATGAGGCGCAGTTAACCTTAGGACCCGGCGATAAGGTCGAGCTCGTCGTCTATCATGGGAATCACGAGTCTAAAGCCCAGTACGTTCTCGATTCTTCCGGCGAGATCGAAGTTCAGTACGTAGGTACAATTGCGGCCGCGAGGCGCACTGTAAAGAGTGTTCGCGATGAGATCCAAGGCAAGCTCGCAGACGGCTTCTTCAACAACCCTATCGTCTCGATCACGATTGCCGAGATCAACTCGCGCAAGCTTTCCGTCCTCGGGCAAGTAATCCGGAGTGGGTCGCTTCGGTTTACGCCCGGAATGACCATTACGGAGGCAATTGCACAAAGCGGTGGCTTCGGCCCTATGGCCCGCAAAAACATGGTCAGGGTGACCCGAAAGCTGGAGGGAAAGCCGGAGATCTACAAGATCCCGGTCGAGATGATCGCCGAGGGAACGCGGCCCAACTTTCCGATGATGCCAGGAGACGAAGTGTTTGTTCCTGAGCGCCCCTGGTAGGCGATGATTCGAAGGGACAGACTCTCCCTCCTTGCCATCGCCGTTTGTCTAGGACTGTCCATCCTGGCGATGGGCGGCGCTCCACGATGGGCGCAAGCAGCGGTGGCGGCGGCGGCAGCGGCAGCGCTGGCAACGCAAGTAACCTCTCGGCGCACTTTCCAGAGGTGGCCTCCACTGGTGGTCATGGTCGCGGTTGCGACCGCGTGGACCGTCATCCAGTGTATCCCACTCCCTGACCGCCTGCTCGAGCTTCTCACTCCGGTCCTCCATGGTCTTCGTGAAGACGGCGCAACGACCGCCGGAGTGGATACTGGGACGACCCTCACAATGGATGTTCCGGCGACGCTGCGCTCGCTCGCGTTTCTGCTCACGGTCGGCGGTATCGCAGTAGTGTCTTTGCGCGTCGCCGCCTCGGAGCGCGGTCGCTACGCACTCTCGGCGGTCATCGCGGGCTTCTGTGGGCTCGCAGCGCTGATCGCTGGCGCACATAAGTTGTTCGGCATTACCAGCCTCTACGGGCTGTACCTTCCGCGTCAGGCGTCGCCGCCGATCTTGGGCCCGCTGCTCAATTCGAATCACCTCGGCTGTTTGATGGCGATCGGCACGGTAACTAGCGTTGGCTTACTACTCTACCCGAAGCAGGCCACACGGAAGCGTGCATTGTGGTTTGCCGTGGGCGGCTGCTGTCTCGCTGTCACGCTCGCGACCATCTCTCGTGGTGCAGTCATCGCACTCGCTGCGGGGATGGTCGTTACCGGGGCTACTCTCATCGCCCAGCGCTTAAGCCCAGCCCATGGCGAATCGGCACGTTCGCGTCGCGCGAGGTTCTTCTCCGCCACATTGCCTGTTGGAATAGTCGTCACCTGCATTCTCGTTGGTTCTGTATACATTGGCGCTGGAAGCGCCGTCGAACAGCTCCAATCGACAAGCCTCGCGGAGATCCACGACCCCACGAGCAAGTTTGCCGCTTGGAGGTCGTCCGTTCTATTGATCGAGGATTCACCGTGGATCGGCGTCGGACGTGGGGCCTTCGAGTCGACGTTCACGCGAGTTCATGCACCCAGCGCCTTTGTCACATTCTCGCATGTAGAAAACGAGGCACTCCAGGCAGCCGTCGAGTGGGGGATTCCGCTGACAATCATATTGGGTGCATTTGGCGGGTGGATCCTGTTGTTGGCGGTCCGGCGCTGGAACGATGGACCGCTCGCAGCGTCCGCCCTCGGCGGGGTGATGGTCGTCGCCTTCCAAAGCAACTTCGACTTCGGGGCGGAGCTCCTCGGGATCGCGGTACCCGTAACGATGCTCATCGCCAGCCTGACCTACGTTCCGCTTCGGGACCGAGACCAGCAAAGACCATTCCTGCTCCGGGCCGCCCGCTCCCTTCACATCGCATCGCTGCTCGGTGGAATGTGCCTTTTGATCCTCCCGAGAACTCGCGGCCTAGAGGACGACCACCTTGCACTACGGGATGTTCCTTCGCGTGAGCAGATCGAGACTTCCATCGCGAACCATCCACTCGACTATCTCGGATACGCGCTGCTTGCCCAGCGCGCTCTGAGGTCGAGCGATCCCAAGGGTGTAAAGTTGCTGAACCACGCCCTTCGCCTGCACCCGACGCATCCAGCGTTGCACGGCATTGCAGCTCGCTTGCTTGTTCGAGCAAAGCTGCCGGGGCAGGCGGAGATCGAGTATGCGGCGATGATCCGCGGCATGCGCGATCCGGAGCTCGCCATTCTTGAGGTGGTATCCGCACTACAGCCTACTGAGGCGGCCAATGCGATTCCTGGCGAACTGGATATCGACACGACCATCCGTACTCTCGAACGCGCGCATCGGTTCGATATCGCACTGCTCTGGCTCCAGCAAGTGTGGAAGGAGCACGATGACATCCACACCACGGAGGTCTTGTACTCGGTCGCCATGGAGGCCAATGACCTCGCCGCTGCGGAGACCGCTGCGCGGCGCCGCTGCGTGTTGGTTCCCACGACTCGTTGTCGCTTGGCGCTCGCGCTTGTGCTTGCACGCGCGAAGAAGTACAGGGACTTGGTCCAAGAGCTCGCCGACGTCGCAGACTGGCATGGCCACCGCGACGACCAGACGGCGGCGTGGCTGATGCTTTGCGACGCGCAAGCGGCGCTCGGCATGACAAGTGACGCGCGCTTCTGCTTGCGCCGCCTCGAAGGTAGCGGCCTGACCGCCCCAAACGATGCCGATCTCAGACGGAGGTTCGACGTCCTCGATCAGCCCGCATCGTTGCGCGAGTCACCCAGGTCAGCTCATTGAGGTGACACAGTAGGCTCGGACTTTTTTCGTCTGAGTCGCGCCAGTTCGTCGCGTAACCAGCGCGCATCGACGTGATTCGTTTGCACCCAAACCAGCAGCGCGACGACCGAGACCACGATGCTGCTTGCTACGATCGCCGCGAAGATCACGCCCGCCGACAGAGCGGCGTGGCGAAGAAGATTCGCTAGCGGCCACGCAACCCCGGTGACCAACCCCGCGATCAGCAGGCCCGGGAGGTGCGCGAACGCGAACTCACCCCAGCCGACCTTCGTGACGCGCATGCCGAGGTAGCTACAGTGCAAGTAGACGATGACGATCGCGACGGCCGTCGACGCTGCGACGCCCGGAATTCCCCAGCGAATCGAGAAAGCTGCACCGCCGATAACAGCGAACATGTAGATCGCGTTCGCGACTGCGACTGGATACACGGCGCCCGCTGCAGACGCGACAGTGGCTCCGACCTTGTAGCTGGTGCGCATCAGCATTGTCATTCCGAGGATGCGAAACGGCACTACCGCCGCATCCCACTGAGCCCCCATCACAAAACGGATCGCCTCGGGAGCGATCACGACAAGCACGGCACTCGCCGGGAGCAGAACCAATGCATTCGCGAGGATCGCTCTGCGGAATCCACTCGCCAGCCGCTCAGGATCATGCTGGAGCTTCGAGAACGCGGGAAATAGGACATTCCCCACGACGTTCGTGAACACCGCTGCGGGCAACTTGATGAGCTCGTATGCGCGCGTGTAGAGACCGAGCTGGCCGGCCCCGAGGGTGCGTCCAACGACGAAGTTGTCCCCGTGGACCGCGAGGATGTTCGCGACCTGGATCATCGTGTGACCGATTCCGAACCCAAGCAGGTCGCGGAGATGGGCGCGCTCGACCTTCAAGGAAAGCGGCGGGCGCTCCACGTAGATGTACAGGACCGCGGACAGGGCTTCCTCCACCAGGTAGCCCCCGACCAGCGACCAAGGTCCCCCGCCGTTAAGCGCTAGCGCAAGGCTGACTGTGGTGCCGGCGGCGTACGTGACGACATCGATCAACGCGATCGCGCGGAAGTTCATCGCGCGCCTGCACATCATGAGGGGGACGGTCGATAGACCACGAAGCACAAACAGGAACCCTAGACCCTGCAGCACGCCAATGGACTCGTGGATTCCGTAGAGGGCCCCGATGAGCGGCGCGAACCCCACCAAAACCGCGGCAAGCGCAGCTCCGAGGTAGATCGAAAACGCGAATGCCGTTGCGACATGCTCGCGGTCAAGGTGCTTGCGCTGAACGAGGGCAGCACCAATCCCGATGTCGCGGATCTGATGGAGCACCAGCAGGACCGAGAGCGCAGCAGCGACGACTCCGAAATCGTGCGGCGCCAGCACTCGCCCCATGACCGCGACGCTCACGAGGCGAAAAACGTTCGTGGCTACTGCACCAACGACATTCCACGAGATCCCGCGCCGTGTCCGACGTCCGACGGCTTCCTGTTCTGTGGGTGGTCCGTTGGTCAGGACGGCATCTTCGTCGCGGATACGCGGCTGCGCAAGCCATCGCTCTTGCGACTTCCCCCCCCTACTGGCAGACGTGCGGGCCGGGCGCCGCTTCGGGGCCACAGGTCCCGGACGCTCCGCTCGACGTCGTGCATGCGCCACCCTGGTTGTAACCGATGTCTTCAGGACACTGCGGGTTCACACCGTCGCAGTACTCGCGCAGGTCACACCCGGGCAGCGGTCCGGCGAAGTTCCGGCAGATCGCTTCCACCACGATGATAGTGCATTGGCCGTCCACCGTGCCGCCGTAGATCCGGTTACAGGTCTGGCAGTCCGACTGATTGAAGTTGCCGCCGCACTGCGAGTTGCAACACATCGCGTCGATGCAGAAGCCGCTTCCGCACTGACTATCGCTCTGGCAGATCGTCCCGTTAGGAGCCCCACCACCACCACCACCACCGCCGCCACCTCCATCGACGGTGATCAGTCGCCGGAACGTCCGCGTTGCGCCAACGTCGGAGCGATAGGACTGGTAGACAAGTGCGACGCGAGTGCTCGTGTTTGGATCGCTTTGGAACGCCGGAGCGCCTTGGTCACCAGCGGTCGCCGCGATAGCGAACCCCGTCGAATCCAACGGCTGTCCCGCTGAGTTCAGGGACACGCCGTAGACATCGGTTCCAGTGGTCTGAACGTCGCGCGAGTCCACCCACGCGACGAGGAAGGTGCTGTTCGGCATCCCGACGATGGCCGGTGCATTCTGGCGTCCGGGTGGGATGTAGCTGATGGGAATCCCGCTCGGGTCGAGGACGCTGAGAGTGTTGTTCGCCGCGCTGACGCGGGAACCGACGATGTCCCCGGTGCTGTCCGTGCGGCGATCGTCCCACACAACCATCACGACCGTTCCAGACACCGCGATGTCGGGCTGGACCTGAGCCTGCTGCGAACCGGCAATCTGCACTCCGGATGGATCGAGGACGACACCGGCGGGGCTTATGCGAGCGCCGAAGATGTCGCCAACACCCAGCGTGCGCTTGTCGCTCCAAACTACAATGAAGTTGCCACTGTTCGGGTCGAAGACGACGGCGGGTGCGTTCTGGTCATTGGCGGCGACGCTGACGGCGATGTCCGCTACGGATACTGTGCCCGCGGGGGTGATGATCGCGCCATAGATGTCGAACGTTCCGTTGCGGCGATCAGCCCAGACAGCGAGCGAAACGCCACCGCCAGAGGCCACATCAGGCGCTCCCTGGATTCCGACCGCAGTCGTGACCGGAATTCCATTCGGTTCCATCGTTGAACCGTCGGTGCCGAAGCGCGACGCATAAATGTCGCGATCCACTCCGCGCGCATCGCTCCAGACAGCCAGGAACTGCGTGCCGTCGAACGAGACCGCAGGCGTCGCCTGATCGTTTGACGCACTCGAGACGGTCTTGGCGGGTGAATCGAGGCGACCTCCGCCAACGCTCGAGTAACGCACGGCTTCGATATCATTTCCAAGGCTTCGGCTATCCGACCAGACCACTACTTGCGTCGAGCCCGGTGCGCTGGCTGTCGCAGCGTCGAACTCCGCGCTCTGACTCGTGTTGAGGACGATCCCATCTAGGTCCTGCACGGCGCCGCCGCCTGTGATGCGCGCTCCGACCGCGAGCGAGGACCCGCCGGTACGCTGGTCTTCCCACACCCCAAGCCAGCCTAGGGATCCGACAGCAACTTGCGGCGTGACCTGATACCTCGCCGGGTTGGAGACCGTAATCTCCGTGCCGGCAAGTGTGAAATCGAAGTTCACACGCTGTGCGTAGACGTCGAACCCTGTTGTCGATAGCGTGCGTGTATCTGAGTACATGACGAGGCACGATGCCGAGTCGCACGCGATCGTAGATTCCGATTGGAGCCCAGCACCAGTAGCGACAACCCGCGGCATCGCATCAACAAGCGCGCCGGCGGACGAGACGCGAGCGCCGTAGACGTCGTTGCCGTATGTGAAGGTGAGCATGTAGTCGGTGCCGTTGAATGTCACGGCTACCTGGTTCCCGCCAGCGGCGACGTCGACGACGCTACCGGTCGGGACGCCGCTGCTGGTCAGCAGCTGTGCCTTAACGCTTGTCTCGTCATTCCATGCCACCAGATATCCGGTCGGACTGGCAGCGACAGCTGGATCGACCTCAGTCGCTGCACTCGCGATGGAAAAGCTGGATCCGAACGAACCGCTGTACACCGCGGCGTTGATGTCGTTACCAGACTGCCAGGCGAGCACCGCATTGGTGTTGTTCGATGCGATCGCTGGGAGGATCTCGGTGGCTGCCGTCGCTGCTACCGGACCTAGCTGAGCGACGGCGGCGTCGTCCGTCACAGTGGCCGCGCTGATATTTCCGCCGTCGTTCCAAGCCACTACCCAGGTTGCTCCAACTCGCGTGGCAACGGGCGTCGTCTGTTTGCCCGCGCCCGCGTTGACGAGCAATCCACTCGCGTCGAGGATGGCCCCGCTTGCATTGACGCGCGCCGCAAAGATGTCCGTGTTGCTGCTGACCCGCTGATCCCCCCACACGACAAGGAAGCCGTCGCCGCGGGATGCAATCGACGGGGCGAGAGCATTCGCACCGGAGTTTCCGAGGACCGGGTCGTCTACGGCTTCTTCCGCCTCGACGGTGGGATCGAGCGTCGCCGGCCACACCGTCGACGCGAGCACGTGGTCTGGAACCCTGACGATGATCGCATCGCCGGTCCACTCAGAAGGTACGTCCCACGCTCCACCTTTGGAGTCGATCCATCGCGCATGCGAGTATCGGAGGCCGAGGCCACCGGCGAAGAAATGGAGCCCACTGTTGCTGGTCTCGACGCGGTCGAAGCCAGAAACGGCAACAGAGACTTCGAGATCGCCGACGCCAGACGGGACGCCGTTGAACTGCCAGCGCTGCTCGACGCCTTCCTCGCGGTTCTCGATCTGCTCGACCACAGGGCCGCGCTGTATCGTCAGCTCAGCCGAGTTGGAAGGAGATACCGCGCCGGGGGCGGTGGCAATCGCCGATCGCCCCCGCTGGATCCCTCGAGTCTCAAAACGGATCGGCATCCCCG
This sequence comes from Myxococcales bacterium, assembly GCA_043753855.1. Taxonomy (GTDB): domain Bacteria; phylum Myxococcota_A; class Polyangia; order Haliangiales; family Haliangiaceae; genus JABFXX01. The sequence continues at coordinate 14,546 of JAYUVX010000273.1, forward strand.
CAACGCCTGAGACCCGCTTGGGTGTGAACTCCATTGCACCGTGGGCGACGTCAACGCGGTGGGTAGAGAAGCCTGCCGTGTACCGCCCACGTGCCATGCTGAAGGCCAGCGCTGGGTTCCGATACGAACCCCGGAGCTCCTCGGCGGCGTGCACCGCCGGCGGCTCCAGTGGCCCTGGGCTGGTTTCAGACTCCGGGGAGGGCGGCGCCTGACCGGTCCCCTGACATCCCGCCAGCCACCCGCCGAGCATTGCGGCCCTCATGATCTTCGTCTTCATCCTATTACCCCGATCTGCGTTTTGGTTTCGTAACCACTGTATGCGGCCAACCTCCTGCACTTCAAGGCTATTCGGAGCCTTAAGGATGCGAGGAGTTCGTTCCTCGTCTGAGAGTCGACCTAAACGCAAAACTTGTTACGGTGCGACTTCGGCCCACTCACCGGGGCTATAGTCTCGCGCCATGAACGTAGCGATCGTCACCGCACGTGCCGGCTCGAAGTCGATCATCGACAAGAATATCCTTCCTCTCGCCGGTCAGCCGATGGTGAGCTACCCGATTCGCGCCGCCCAGGCGGCGAAGCGGATCGGTGAAGTGTGGGTCTCGACCGACGGCGAAGGCATCGCAGCCGCTTCGCGGGATGCGGGCGCGAAGATCATCCCCCGCCCTGCCGATCTCGGCGGCGACTCCGTGAATCACGGGCTCGTGATAAAGCATGCTGTCGAATACGTCGATCAACGAATTCCCAACGTGGAGAACATTGTTCTTCTTCTCGGGAACACTGTCTATGTCGACGGAGAGATCATCGACCGCGCGCTCGCAATCTTGGACGATCAGCCCGACCTCGATTCGGTGATGACCGTTTGGGAAGCTGCCGACGATCATCCTTACCGCGCGCTCGAGATCAAGGACGGCCTGATCCAGACGTTTGGGGGGGAGCGCAGTGTTTCCACCGAGCGCCAGAGCTATCCGAAGGCCTACTACTACGATCAGGGCGTCTGGGCGTTCCGAAAGCAAACCGTTCAGCGCGCCGACGGACCCAACCCATGGTGGTGGATGGGAAAGCGGGTCTACCCGATCGTCCGGCCGTGGGTCACCGGCCGAGACATCCACGGGCTTATCGACGTGTTCTTTTCGGAGCAGTGGATCGCTAGCCCCGAGATAGTCAAGCGAATCAAGGAAGAGGACCGCGGCTGAGCATGAGGACCCAGTGAGCAAGTCGCTGTAAATTAAGCCAAGTCTGTTCGAACGGCCGCGCGTGCGCCGGTCACTAACCGGGCTATAAACCGCGTCCTCACATGGCAAAGATCCTAGTCACCGGCGGTGCGGGCTTCCTCGGAAGTCACCTTGTCGACTCATTGGTAGCGCGCGGACACGCGCTCACCTGCTTCGATCGGGTTTCCTCGAGGTGGGCGCCGACCGAGGTTCGGCAGATCGTTGGCGATCTACTCGATTCTGGCGCCGTCGCAGAGGCAGTACACGGCCAGGACGCCGTGTATCACCTCGCAGGTTTCGCCGACCTGAACGCGGCGAAGACGCGACCTTTGGACACCGTTCGCGTCAACATTGTTGGCACCGTCCAGCTCCTCGAGGCTATGCGGGCAGCGCGCGTGGCACGGTTCCTGTTCGCATCAACCGCGTATGTCTATTCACGAGAGGGCGGGTTCTACCGCTGCTCCAAGCAAGCCTGCGAATCTTATGTCGAAGAGCACTCGCGGACATTCGGCACCGAGTACACGATTCTCCGCTACGGAAGTCTCTACGGTCCGCGAACCGATGAGACCAATGGGGTTCATCGGCTGCTGCGCGGGGCAATGACCGAGGGCAGGATCGTGTACAGCGGCGGTCCTGACGATATCCGCGAGTACATTCATGTCGAGGACGCCGCATCACTTTCGGCTGACGTGCTGGACGCCCGGTTCGCCGGTCAGCACGTAACCATCACCGGCAATGCCACCACGCGCGCCGCCGATCTGTTCAAGATGTTCCAGGAGATCCTCGGGAGGAGCGTCGACATTGAGTATCGCCACGTCGATGGTCCCGGTTCGGGCCATTACGCGGTGACACCGTACGCGTTCACCCCGCGACCTGGGAAAAAGCTTGTAACCACGAGCTATGTTGACATGGGTCAAGGCCTGCTTCGGATGGTCGAAGATCTTCACCGCGCGCGGGAGTACTGAGGTCAGGATGAGCAAGCTACGTGTGATCGTATTCGACTTCGACGGAGTCATTCTCGAGTCAGCCAGTGTGAAGACCGAAGCTTTCGTGGAGCTATACGCCGGTTACGGCGAGGACGTGACCCGACGAGTTCGCGAGCACCACCTCGCGAACCTTGGGATCTCGCGGTTCAAGAAGTTTGCGTGGATCGCTGAGTGCGTGCTCGGCAAGCCGCTCGCGGCAGAGGAATCGGTCGCACTCGGCGAGCGCTTCAGCAAGCTCGCGCTGGATCGCGTGCTCGCGGCGCCGTTCGTGAAGGGTGCCGATGTGGCACTCTCGACGTTGCAAGCCACCCATCCCTTGTTCGTCGCTTCTGGAACTCCTCAGGAGGAGCTCGATCGGATAGTTGCGCATCGCGACATCATGGCGCGATTCCGTGAAGTTCACGGCACCCCGCGCGAGAAGCCGGAGATCTTGAGCGACGTTATGGTCCGCCACGGTGCCAGTCGCTCCGAGACCCTGTTCGTCGGTGATGGAATGAGTGACTACAAGGCCGCGGCGGCCGTCGGTATCGAGTTCCTCGCACGCGACACGCCTGAACTTCACCACGAATGGATGAAGCTTGGCGTCCGCCGTGTTGAAGATCTGGCAACTCTGCCCGAAGTGATCGCGTCTTGGTGAGGTGTCGGTTGTTGGTGTTTCGCCCGAGCCTTGGCCAGGGCGGTGCCGATCGGGTGACCGCGACTCTGCTGAGCCGTCTCGACCGGACTCGGTTCGAGCCGGCTCTTGCCGTGGTGAAAGCAGAGGGCCCATTCATGCAGGATATCGCGAGGGATGTACCCGTGCACGTCCTGGGATCTCGCCGCCTCGCGACGAGCGTTCCCGCGCTGCGCAGCCTGCTTCGGCATCTCCGGCCCGACGTGCTGTTCTCCACGGCGAGCGCGTGCAATCCAATCGCCGTGATTGCTGCGACGCTCGCCCAGTCCAAGGCCAAGATCGTGTTGTCCGAGCGGAACGCGCTGTTCCGCGGTCGCCGCAACGATGTGAAGCAGCGAATCGAAGTAGCGCTCAAGCGCCTAACCTACTCACGTGCGCACCTCGTGACGGCAGTGTCCCAAGGCGTGGCCGACCAGCTGGTCTCGGAGATCGGGCTCGATCCCCGGAAGGTGCGTGTGGTCTACAATCCGATGGTCGACGACGACCTCGCCGATCGCGCCCGCGAACCGGTATCACATGCGTGGTTCGGCCGGGGTCAACCGCCAGTGATCCTCGCGTGCGCGCGGCTTGTCGAACAGAAAGATTATCGGTCGTTGCTCGAGGCTTTCGTAAAGGTCCGCGAGAAGACACGCGTTCATCTGTTCGTCCTCGGTGAGGGTCCTTTGCGAGACAGCCTCATCGCGTACGCCGCCAGGCTCGGCGTGGGCGATAGCGTCTGCTTCTTTGGGTTCGACAAGAACCCGCTCAAGTACATGGCTCGCGCCCATCTCCTGATGCACGCGTCACGAGCGGAAGGTCTCCCGGGCTCGTTGATCCAGACAATGGCGTGCGGCACCCCCGTCGTTTCGACGGACTGCGATTTCGGACCGCGTGAAGTAATCCTGGAATCAGGGGTGGACGGATTCCTCGTTCCAGTCGGCGATACCGACGCGCTCGCGGAACGCGCACTCGCACTCCTTGACAGCGAAAGTCTCCGGCTATCGATCGGACGCCGAGCGCGCGAGTCCGCGCACCGATTCACCGTGGCAGCCGCCATGCAGCGGTACGAGGCAGCGCTTCAGGCGTAGTCCCATGATCTCGTTCGTCTTCTCCAATCCCCGCCATCACGCGGAGATCCTGCTGCCAGTGGTGCGGAGGCTGCAGACGCAGGGACAGCCGTGCCGCGTGATCTCGATGGCAGAGCTTCGAGGCATGACGACCCCGACATGGGATTTAGCGGGTGCGAAGCAACACAGTTTACTGCCTGTGCGTCGACCTTTTCGCGTCCCTCCCCCCGACACAGGAGGGGAGACGAATGCATCGCCGAAGCGGGACTACCGGGGAGTGTTGCAGAACGCCGTATATCGCGCCGGGATTGGCCCCCGGTTGCGGTGGCTGCTTCGCGGCAGCGGCGCCGTCGTCGTCCCGAATGACGCTGCGTTTCCCTACCTGCAGCTGGTTCGGTCGCTCGCCGAGCGACACGTACCGTTCGTCCTTGTCCAGGAGGGGATTCGCTTCAAGCTCCCTTCGGAGACAAGCACCGCTTACGGCAAGAACGGAGCCGCTAGCGTTTGCGTGTGGGGCACCGGCAGCGCCGAGCATTTCACCTCGATTGGTGTGCCTAGCCGGATCCTGCGTGTCACCGGGAACCCCCGATTCGATCATCTCGAGACAACGGGCTGTGCCGAGGAGGGCCGAGCGATCCTCGCCGGGCTCGGCGTGCAGAGCCCGCCGTTGCTGTTCTTGTCAAACCCGATCGAGACCCAGGGGTATTGCAGTAACGCCGAGAAGCTCGAGTTGTTCGGAGCGTTCCTGCGCGAAGCCATTCCCGTGACCAAGCGGCTCGGTGTACCGATCGTGGTCAAGCTGCACTCATACGAGCGATCCTCCGAATTCGACGCCATTGCTCGGCAGCTGGGTGTGGCGATCACGCTCGCACACGATGCCCCGCTTTTCCCGTTGCTGGCGACCGCGCGCGCCGCAGTCGTGACCGCATCCACCGTCGGCCTCGAAGCGCTGGTGTTCGGTTGCCCGCTCGCCGTGCTCAAGGTGCCTCATCACGACTATGCGTTCGAGTACGTGCAACGTGGGGCCGCGATCGGATTGGCCATAGGGAACGTCGCGCGGGGTGTCGAGGAACTGCTGGATCACCGGTCGGAGGGCCGCGACCGCGCCGCCACCGCGCTACTCGACCGCCATCTGGCGTTCCGCGGTACGGCGAATCATCGCATCGGCGAGGCGATTTTGTCAGTGGCACACGCCCTGTGACGGTAATGCGACGAAAGCAGCGACTCGCCGAGCACCTCGCCTCGCTGCGCCGCGAACCGCTGCTCGCGGTCTGGGTGCTGTTCCTGATGTTCGACCCGATCTACATGTTCAAGAGCGGTTTGCCGCAACCGGCGGACCTCTTGATCGTGCTGATGGGACCGTTCGTGCTGACGCGTTGGAACGGTCGCCTGCGTGCACGGTCGCTGCGCGTGACACGCGGGCTGATGATGTTCATGGGCTACGTATTGCTGAGCGTCCTCGTATGGTCGCTGATCTACAACACGTGGACCACCGACTACAAACAAGGGTTCCTGATCGCTCCGCTGTTCTATCTGTTCGACGTGTACGTGTTCTTGGTGATCCTCGTCATGTACGAGCGCTTCGGCGAGCGCTTTGTGTGGCTGACGGTGCGCGTCATTCTAATCTCGGTCTTTGTCCAGGTCACGATGACGTTCATCTACACGCGCGGTGGCACGCTTCGCACGTACGGACTATTCAACACCTCGAACCAGCTGGGCTACTTCTCCATTCTCACTGCCTCGATCGTCCTGCTCGGCCAGCGCAGGCTGCAGCTCAGCTCGCTCCAGGTCATGCTCGGACAATTCTGCTGTGCCTATCTGGCGCTACTCTCGGCATCGCGCGCCGCACTACTCTCGGTTGCAATCCTTGGAATGGTCGCGATCATTAATCGGTTCCGCACAATTCTTGTGCTGGGCGCGTTCGCCGCCTTCCTTGCGTTCGTGGCAAACCCCTTCGAAGCCGCGATCGAACGCAGTCGGAATCGCATTGAGAATGACCAGAGCCTCGGGTTCTTCGAAGAACGTGGATATGACCGACTCGTGAACAACCCTGAGTACTTGGTACTTGGAGCTGGCGAAGGTCGATATGCCCGCTTCGCTAGCACGACCGCGATCGGAACTCACGAGCTGCATTCTTCGATCGGAACGCTGGTGTTCTGCTATGGGGTCGTGGGTCTGAGTCTGTTTCTGGCGTTTCTCGCGAAGGTTGTCAGCGGTTCGGGCTTGCGACGAACGCTGTTGCTGTTGCCACCAGCCGCATATGGCCTAACTCACCAGGGATTGCGATTCACGATGTTCTGGGTGCTCCTAGCCATCGTGGTGATGCTGAACGATCTCGACGAGCGGGCCCGAGCCCGGCCGCGGGCCACAATATGAGACAAGAGGTAACAAAATGAGCGTTCTATCAATCGGGCTAGTCGGCTGTGGAGTGATCTCCGAAGCGCATTTGAGCGCCTGGAAGAAGACTCCAGGCTTCAAGGTCCGAGGCGTTCTCGATACGAATCGCGAGCAAGCGGAGGCACGGGCGCGGCAATTCGGCATCGATCGCATCTACGACCGCCTCGAGGACCTGATCTCCGAATGCGACGTGGTCGATGTGTGCACGCCGCCAGCGTCGCACGCAAAGATCGCCGAGCAGGCGCTCAGGGACCACCGGCATCTCGTCATGGAGAAGCCAATGGTCACCGAGGTCGCGGATTGGACGAGGCTGGCGAAGCTTGTCGAGGGAACCTCTACCAAGATCGCCGTCATTCACAATCTAAAGTTCGCGCACTCGGTACGAACCGCAAAACGCTGGGTGACGGAGGGGCGGATTGGAAAGGTGATCCGCATGCAGCGGGAATTTCTCACGAACCCCGCAACCGATCGCATGCTTGTCGGAGATTCGCACTGGTCGCACAGGCTCCCTGGCGGTCGCTGGTTCGAGACCTTGCCGCACGAGCTCTATCTGACGCACTGGTTCTCAGGTGCGCTTGAGCTCGACAGCGTCACGACCCAGTGTTCCCAGACCGCCCCGCCCGGTGCGCCGGCCGATGAAGTCATGATCTCGATGAAGGGGAACGGCTGCATCTCCACATTTCACTTCTCAGCCAACTGCGCGGAGAACCGGCGATGGTTCACCATTCAGGGGACCGAGGGTCGTGTCGTAGTTGACCTGCTGAGTGACCTCGCAACGCTGTCGTCGTTGAAGGACAGCACCTGGCGGCGTGCGATGGGCCGCTCGATCATCGAGGCTGGCGGCACGCTCGTTCGCGGCGCCGCAGACCGTGGACGCTACGGTATGCAGCGACTTCGCGGAGAGTCTCCTCACTCGCGAATCATTCAGAGCCTCGCAAAAAGCTTGGTTGGCGAGGGCGAGGAACCGACTCCGCTCGACGAGGTCGATTATGTAGTCAAGTACAGTGATCGCATCGGCCGCGAGATCGACAGACAAGTCGCCACTGCTCGCGCTGCTCGTGCGTGAGCTCGGTCAGGAATTGAGCATCATACGTCCCGTATAATCAATCCGGAACAGCAGCGGCCTGAGCTGCTTTCCGGCAAAATATTCGTCGACCGCGCGGCGTGCGCCCTGCCAGTGGCCGTAGTCGTCGATGATCAACACGCCGCCCGGAACCAAGCACGGGAATAGATGTTCGAGCTCGTGCTGGGTGGACTCGTACCAATCAGTGTCGAGTCGCAAGAGCGCAATCTTTTGCGGCGCGTGTGCCGGAATCGTATCCTCGACCTTCCCCTTAACCAGGTGCAGGCGCTCCGTGGGGTACCCGGTCGACCGGAGATTAACGCCGACTTCTTCGATGGAGGCGAGGCACCACTTGTTGACGCCTTCGCCTGCCATTTGATCAAACTTCGACTGCGCGACACGACCATGAACATCCACGTCGTGCACCGTCGGATCCGACATGCCTGCAAACGTGTCAAACAGGAAAAGATGTCGCTCGGTTACCCCCAGCCCAAGCAACGTCAACGCGATATTCATCGAGCTACCGCCACGCCACACACCGCATTCGACGAGATCGCCTTCGATGTGGTTGTCCTCCAGATAGCGAACGGCATCGTGCAGTGCCGCCATCCGTTCGATTGAGGTCATCGTGTACTCGCGGCAGCGGTTCCAGATCGCCCCGAACTCGGGCGAGAGGTCCAGGGAAGGCCGGTCAACCTTTCGGCGAACCTCGAACCCCATTCTAGCCAGCACCTTTCTGACGGCGGTCTTCAGCATGAGCTACCTAGGAAGTACCGCATTCTCCGACCGGCGAGCGCCATCGCACGCCCGAGTTTCGTGATCCACCCCTCACCCCGATGGCTTCCACCCGCCGGTGTCCTTGGCAACCCGCTACAATTGATTGCGTAACCAAATTCGGCTACGCATCTCGTTTTCCGTGGAGGCTCTCGTGCGATATCGAATGCTAGTTGGGACCTATGCGCTCCGGGCGGTCGTACTGGGCTTCTTCATCGGCGTGTGCTTCGGTTGCGGTGACAATTACGTCGTCACGCCGGACGCTGCGACGGACAGTGCGACGGACGCGAGCGACGCCACTCCGCCGGGGGATGGCATGCCTGCCATGCTAGGTCCGGAGATCGCTGTCGACGATGTCGGCATCGGCACAACTGGACAGAACGCTTTGTCGCCTCACCTCGCGTCCGACGGTGCAGCGTACTTCGCCGTCTGGGCCGACAATCGGCTCAGCAACCGCAGCGACATTTTCGGTGCGCGCATATCGGCTGCCGGGGCGCTTGTCGACATGTTCGGTCTCGCGATCAACACGGCCGTCAATCGTCAGACTACGCCCGTGGCGGCGTGGGTTGGTGATCGTTGGCTCGTGGTCTGGAACAATGCGGGAGACATTGCCGGGGCCACAGTTACCGCGGCCGGTGTCGTGACGCAGCTTCCGGCTATCGCGACGACCCCCGCGACCGAGTCGTTGCCCGCCATCGCCGCAAGCGGAACGACCGCGGTGATCGCGTGGCAGGTGGGAGGTGACATCGCAGCGGTGCAATACTCGGCGGGCGTGCTTGGGACTTCGTTCGGGATCGCATCCACGGCGAGCGCTGAGACCGATCCGACCGTGGCGGCCAGCTCGACCGGGTTCCTCGTCGCCTACACCGAGGATGGTATTCACATCCGAGGTCGCTTGATTGCCGGCGGAGCACCAAGCGGCACGAGCTTTGTGATCTCTCCCGCGATCAACGAGCAGTCGGAACCCGCAGCGGCATTCAATGGAACTGACTACGTGGTTGCGTACGACAACGTTACCGATATCTACGCTACACGCGTCTCCACCGTTGGTGCGATCGTCGATTCCTCGGGTGTCGCAATCGGAACCGGCCCGGGGACCCAGTCCAGCCCGTCCATTGCGTGTGATGCGTCGTCCTGTTTTGCCACCTTCGTCGACAACCGTGCCTCCGCGACCACGGGCTTCGACATCTACGGTCAGAAGGTGGCACCCGACCTGACATTGCAGGGGGCGAACATTCCGGTTTCCGCCGGCCCCCGCTACGAGGATCGTCCCTCCGTCGCTGCGTCAGCGTCAGGTTTTTTCGCCGCCTGGGAGGACAGCCGCACCGGGGGCGCGACGCTTTCGTTCGCTACGCGCATCAGCGCGGCAGGCGCGGTCCTGGATGCGAACGGTGTGCTTTTGAACGGGAACCGCAACGCCGAGCAGGATCCCGCGATTGCAACGACCGCCGGAAGCCAGCTCGTAGTGTGGTCGGATAGCCGCGCAATCGGGAATGACATCGAGAGCACACGCTATACGGGGCCCGGCGGCTCGCAGATTAGCGCGATGGCTGCCGCGGTTTCGAACTCCTCTGGCGAGCAGTCCACTCCGGCCGTCACGTTTGACGGTACGCAATATCTCGCAGTATGGTCGGATGCGCGCGCTAGCGCCCAGCTCGATATTTTTGCCGCGCGATACTCGTTGGCGGGCGCGTTGGTCGATGCCACCGGCATCCCGGTCACCACGGCGCTCGGCTTTCAAGTCGGTCCTGATGTGGCGTCCGGTGGCGGGGTCTCGTTGGTGGTGTGGGGCGATCGTCGCTCGGGTAACTTTGATATCTATGGAGCACTGGTAACACCCGCGGGGGTCGTGAGCGTTCCCGATATTCAGATCTCGGTCGCGGCGAACGACCAGAACTCCCCAGCCGTGGCGTACGACGCCGTGGACAACGTTTTCATCGTCGTGTGGAGTGACAACCGCAGCGGTGTCGCGCCGAACATCTATGCAGCCCGCGTGACTCCCGCGGGTGGTGTGTTGGACGTCAATGGCGTGCAGCTCTCGACCGCCGCAAATGGCCAATTCCGGCCCGACGTCGCGGTCTCGGACAATCTCATCGTCGCGGTATGGGACGACCGCCGGACTGACAGTACCGGTGATATCTACGGCACCCGGCTGTCAGCCTCCGGTGGGTTGACAGTCACGGACGCAGCGGGGACGCTGATCAGCGGGGCCGTCGACCAGCAGACCGCGCCGACGATCCTCGGTCTTCCCGGCAAGCGCTTCGTTGCTGCTTGGGCGGATAACCGCAACGCTGCGATGACTGGCTTCGACATCTTCGCCGTCGAACTCGATTCCACCGGTGCACCGAAGACCGCCACCGGGTTCGTCATCTCAAACCAGGTAGGCGACGAGAACCAGCCTGCTCTGTCAGGGTCCACGAGTGCGGGTGGCGGAACGGCGATCGTCTATCAGGGATATCGTCCGTCGGTTGGCACCACGCGCGTCTTCCGGCGGACGATGTTCCTGCCGTAGGTTCGCAGCGTGAATGTCCTTGTCATCGCTCCGCATGCTGACGATGAGACCCTAGGGCTCGGAGGAACGATCGCGCGCTACGCGGCAGAGGGTCATCACGTCGTCGTGGCGGTACTCACTGGCCACGGCGCCGGCACTCATCCGATCTGGCCTGTTGAGGCATGGACGCGCGTCCGCGGCGAAGCGGCGCAGGCCATGGAGATTCTCGGCGTCCGCGACCTTCTGTTTGAGGAGATTCCGGCGGCGCTCGTCGCTCAGTACCCCGGTTGGCAGCTCAACGCTCTGACCGGGAAGCTTATTGAGCGCGTCGCTCCGGATGTCCTGTACGTGCCGTTCCCGTACGATCTGCATTCGGATCACAGAGCGATCTTCCATTCCCTTTCGGTCGCATGGCGTCCTGCGTCGGCAGCGGGACGCGCGATCCGAGAGATCTACTGCTACGAGGTGCTCTCGGAGACACACTGGAATATTCCGTACGTCGAGCCCGGATTTCTGCCGACCGTCTGGGTCGATATCACGACTTATCTCGAGACGAAGCTTCGCGCGCTCTCGTGCTACCAGAGTCAAATTCGCCCCAGCCCCGACGCGAGATCGATCGAGGCGGTGCGTGCGCTCGCGGTCCTTCGCGGGCATCAGATGGGAATGCGGGCGGCCGAAGGCTTCGTCGCTGTGCGGCTCGTTCGCTAAATTCATGCCCAACCACGACGCGCAGAAGCTACCTGTAGTGGCGCGGACGAACATCTCAGTGCGCTCGTCGTCCTATCTGACCCTGGATGAATCGCGGAAGGGGTTCACTTTTTGACGGCGAAGGCGCTAAATTCGCGGATGCGAATTCTCGTGACTACTACCAGCTTTCAAGACACCCCCGGCCTGCACCACGAGGTGCTCTCGCAGAGCGGGTTCGAGGTCGTGCGGGCACGTGGCCCGCTCAACGAGAGCCAGATGCTCGAGTTGCTTTCGGGTCAGAGATTCGACGGAGTGCTCAACGGAGATGATGCGATCACCGCACGGGTGATCGAGGCCGCGCTTCCGGAGCTTCGCGTGATCGCGAAGTACGGGATCGGCTTGGATTCGATCGATGTTCCGTTCGCGACGGCACACAATGTAGCGGTGCTGTTCACTCCGGGCGTGAACCATACGACGGTCGCGGAACACACGTTCGGACTGATGATCGCACTGTCAAAACAGTTCTGGCCGCACCTTCGTTCGACCAAGTCCGGGGCCTGGCAGCGAATCACCGGCACCGAGCTCGCTGGTAAGCGATTAGCTCTGCTCGGAGTGGGACGAATTGGCAAGGAGGTCGCGAAGCGAGCACGCGCGTTCGACATGGACGTCATCGGGTTCGACCCGGAGTGGGACGACGTGCTAGCCGCGGCATACGACATCGCTCGTGCGAGCACGGCGGATGCCTGCGTTCAGGACGCCGATGTAATTTCGCTCCACATGAGTCTTGGGGATGGTAATCGCAAGTGGCTCAACCGGGAACGCTTGGCTCTGCTCAAGCGAGGTGCTCTGGTCGTCAACACAGCTCGCGGCGGGCTGGTAGATGAAGCGGCGGTAAGCGAGGCGTGCATTGCCGGAGCACTTGGTGGCTACGCCACCGATGTAATGGAGAAGGAACCGCCGCCACGCGACCATCCGTTCACAGGCATCGACAACATCATCGTTACGCCTCACGTCGGCAGCCGGACCTTCGAGTCCGTGGAGCGGCAAGGCGTACGTGCCGCCAAGAACATCGTGAACTTCTTGCGCGGCGCCAACGACTTCATCCGAGCAAACTAAGGTTAGTCGGCAGCGCAAGAACCCGCACGGAGGCGGGTTGATCAAACGCGTTTGTCGGCGTTACAGCGCGAAAACCTGGTACGCCGAGCCGTATGCGCTGGAGCCGTTGATCACAAAACCATGCAGGATACGCGCGCCACCCTTGAGACGAATCTCGACAACCGGGTTGTTGCGGCTGAGGTCCTGGTTAACCTGGACGGTCTGCTCCTCTCCGTTCGCGAACCGGACCAGGACCGCACCGATCGACGTCATACCCGCCACGTTCTGAAGGCGCACCGTTGTAAACGCGCCGAGGTCCGGTATGTCCGTGATGAACTGCCGCCCGTGGTCGATCCGCGTCGCGGCCGTGAGCGCCAGCCATGTCCGAGGCATCGAGAAACCGTACTCGTCGCGTCCGTATCCTTCAGAGCTGCGCGCGGCCGGAAGCGGACCCTTGTAGATGCTGGCGTCTGACGTCAGCGCGTTGTTGTTTGGGAACATCATAGGCTCGTTGCAACCGGTCGAGTCGTAGCTTTCATAGCCGTGATAGCCGTCGACTTGACGATCCGGGCCGCGGTGGTCGCGGATGACTGGCGCGCTGGTGTGGCGGCCCGTGTTGAAACTCCACGAAGCCGATGCGCTCGCGGAGAACGCTGCAGGCCGCGCCATCGCAATAGACGACGAACCGAGGAGAGCAAACGTGGTGATGAGCGTTTTGATATTCATATTGTTTCTCCTAAGGACCGTGGCGACTTCGAACCAGAGGATGTGCAGCCCTCGCGCCACCATTTCATGTGGTTGATTCTGCTTGGGTGCCTCTGGAGTCGCGCTGCGCGTTCGGCAGCTTCCTGCGAAACCCGCAGGTTGCGGCCGCAGCCGACCGTGGCGTGTGCGGCGTCACACCTGATGCTCGAACGCTGTCGCAACCTACGCTTTGGCCCTCGATCAGGGTGCTCGGTAATATCTGAGGTGCAAAAGCGCCGATGTACGCTCTCGCGGACGCCTACGTAGGGCAGCGCCGACAACGCGCGCTGCTCTACCCGAGAATGACGGTCGGCGGGCATGTTCCATGGCCGACCACCTCCTCCGACGTGAGCCAAGTTTAGTCCTGGATCAATGCGCGGGTGCCTTCGACGCCGACGTTGAACAACGGGTCGACAATCGCGAGATCCGGGATGAAGCCGAGCTGCGGATAGAGCTGCGGGTACTCCTTCGCTCGGTATTCTTGGAACAGCACGTTGACCTCATTGCGAGCGAACTCGTCCATGTCCATGTAGAGGCGACCGCCCGGACCTGACAGATAGGTATCCGCTCCAACCGCGCGACAGATGTTGATGTGGCGTTCACTCTTCTCGCCGGTGATTCCCAGCGTCGACGAAAGTTTGATCGGAGTCGTGATCCGCAGCTTGTCCAGCACCCATCGCATCAGATCGATGTTGAGCTGTGCGAGGAGCACGTGTCCGCCATCCATCAGGATCGCGCGGAGCTCAGGTCCCAGCTCAGCGAAGAACGGAGCCTTGACGTAGTTCGTCTGGATGGCGGCCCACTGCTTGCGCCGCCAGTTCTGCGTCACATCGATCTTGACATCACTGATGACTTCGAACCGCTTGTAGTTTAGAGGGACTGTTAGCCACTGCTTCCCAGTCTGCATCTTGATCGAATTGCGGTGCTGGAATCCCCGATCCATGAACTGCACATCGTCCATCACGACAAAGAGATCTGCCTTGGTGATCTTGTGGAAGAAGCCCAAGTACGGCAGGTACTGGGGCTGGTGGTTCGTGACGATCACGTTCGGATCCGGAGGTGCCACTCGTCCCGAAGAAGTCCCATCATGACGACGTCGTCGGGTTCGCCCTCGACCACACCCGCCCGACGCAACCGGCCCTCGACGACGAACCCCAGCTTCGCGTAGACGTGCTGCGCGCGGAGGTTGCGGCCCCAGACGCGCAGCCCGATCCGCTCAAGATTCAGATCTCTGAAGCCAAAAGCGAGCAGCAACTCGCACGCCTCCGTGCCGATGCCAGTTCCCCAGCTCGCTTTTGACCCAATCCGGATCCGCAGCTCAGCGACCCGTCCGATCCAGTCAATATCGACGAGACAGCACGTCCCGACGAGAGTCCGATCGACAGCGAGCGTTTCGACCCCGAACCAGATCGCGTTGTGCTGCTGAGTCATCGCCCGGAACCAGACCTCTTGCTGGACGTCTGTGACAGGCGCGTAGACGCTCGAGGACCGCATGACCTCGGGGTCGTTCACGAACTGGCGCAACGTCTCGAGATCATCGAGCGTGAGCTCCCGGAGGCGAACGTGGGAGCCTTGGATCCGGGTGTTCGGGGTGGCGCCCACGCTAGTCCTTGGCACGAGGAACCTCGGCAACGACTGGCGAGGTGTTGACGCGGCTGAGCAAGACCAGAACTGTACCTGCGAGAACCTTGAGGTCGAGCCACACTGTCCAGGCTCGAACGTACTCGACGTTGATCGACTGGCGCGTCGTCCAGTCATTGTCGAACGCACCGCGCGTGAATGTCCACGCCGTACATCCGGGAGGCATCGCAAATCGAATCAACTGATCCTCGCCGTAAGCTACGAGGTTCGAAGCCAGGTCGGGCCGCGGCCCCACAAGGCTCATGTGTCCGGTAAGAACCTGAAACAGCTGAGGAAGCTCGTCCAAGCGCGTATCCCGAAGCACCGCGCCGATCACCGTGAGGCGAGAATCGGTGCGCGTGACCTCCCCGCGCCCGTGAGCCGATCCATCTGCGTTCTCGGCAACCATGGTCCGGAGCTTCCACATTGTGAACGGCTTGCCGTCGAGACCGAGCCGCTCCTGGCGGAAAAAGACGGGCCCCGGACTTGTCGCGCGTACCGCGGCGGCAACCAGCGCGATGACCGGCGCTGCAAGCACCGCCGCCGGGGCGGCGATCGCCAGATCGAGCGCGCGCTTGACCACCCTGGCGAACGGACGCCGCCGCCACGGTATCGCGTCGGAGGACGCGGCGATCGCTGCGCGGATCCGCGCCGAGGATTTGATGTCGAGTCCGGCCACGGGATGCTCTCAGTGTACTCGCGTCGCGAGTAGCTCGTCATACGTCGCCAGCACCTTCGCAAAGACGCGACGCTCGTCGAACCGCTCGAGCGCAACGCGCCGTCCCTCACGCCCCATCTCTGTCCGCAGCGCTTCATCCGCGAGGAGGCGACCGATTGCCTCCGCGAGCGCGCCCGGGTTGTCTAGCGGTACGAGCATTCCCGTACGTCGATCATCGACCGCCGTGCGGCACCCACGTATGTTGGTCGCCACGACCGGAACGCTCATGGCAGAGGCCTCCATGGGCGTTCGCGGGAAGCCTTCGCGGTGGGATGGAAGGACGAAGACGTCCATCGTCGCGTAGAGCTCGGGCAGGTCGCTGCGATGACCGGTGAACACACAGATGTCACGTACGCCATATCGGTCGGCGGTATTTGGTGTGATCGCGTCCGCCTTCGCGGTATCGAAGGGTCCGACGAGGAGCAAGCGCAACCCGGGAAACCGCGAACGCAGTCGAGCCGCCGCATCGAGGAACTCGTGGATGCCCTTTTCCGCGACCATCCGAGCGACGATGCCCACCACGAGGCTATCGCGCGGAATTCCGAGTGCGGCTCGGTATGTCGCTGTAGTCTCTCGCGGAACACGTGTGCGGTCGAACCGGGCGACGTCGATCCCGTTGCCGAGGACCTCGATCTTCGAAGCGGGGCATAGGTGGTCGCGAATCGCGGTGTCGACGTCCTCGGGATTCTGCGAGAGGACGCGATGCGTAGCCGCCATCCCCAGCCGTGCGAGCGAGGCGTAGAACCGCCGCTTTCTCGCAGGCATTAGGTCGTGAAAGTAGAAACCGTGGAGCGTCGTCACGACGACCGGAACGCGAGCGATCCGAGCCGCCAGTGCGCCGTACAGATCCGCTTTCGCGGTGTGGGTGTGGACGATCGTAAACTTTTCGCGCAGAAATATCAGCACCAGTTCGGCGAGCAGGCGAAGATCGGCGCCGGGTGTCAGGCCGGAGGAACGGACGAACGGTGCGGCCAGATGGCGAATTCCGGACGCCTCTAGATTCGCGCTAGCCGACCCGGCGCCCGAGATTCCGGTGACCGCGTACCCGTTGTCACGAATCGCGCGCATTTGATTCAGCAACAGCGCATCGAGGGAGTCGGCGATGGTCGTGACGTGAACGACGGATGCGCGTGTCATTTCGCACGAGAGCGGAGAACTACCCCGACGATCCGGTCGACATCCCTATCCGATAGACTCGATCCCGAAGGGAGACAGAGGCCGCGTTCGAACAAGCTGGCTGACACACCGCCGCCAAACATCCGACAGTGGCGATAGACCGGCTGGAGGTGCATCGGTTTCCAGACGGGGCGAGACTCGATATTCTCCGCTTCGAGTGCGAGACGCACCTGCTCGCGATCGGCTCCGAACCTCGACGGGTCGATGGTGAGCGTCGTTAGCCAGAACGTGCCGCGCCCCCACGGTGCTTCGCCGAGAAAATCCAGCCCCGGCACGTGGGCGAGCAGGGCACGATACCGGGCATTGACCGCACGACGTCGGGCCACCCGATCCGGTAGGACTCGGAGTTGACCTCTACCGACCGCAGCGAGCAAATTCGATAGCCGATAATTGTGCCCAACTTCCTCGTGCTCGTAGTGAGGGGCCGGCACCCGCGCCTGCGTGGCTAGGTGTCGAGCATGAGCGAGCAGCACCGGATCCTCGCCGACGAGCATACCCCCGCCCGACGTCGTGATGATCTTGTTGCCGTTGAACGAGAACACGCCGAGCGTTCCCAGCGTGCCAGCGGACTGCCCGCCATACGTAGCCCCCAGCGCCTCGGCGGCGTCCTCGATCACCGGAATTCGATGGCGAGCACAGGTTGCGAGCACAGGCTCGTAGTCGACGCATTGCCCGTACAGGTCGACGGCGATCATCCCTCGAGCTGGAGTGCCTTCCTGAGCAAGGGTATCCAGTGCCTCGTCGACGAGCGCGGGATCGATATTCCAGCTCGTGCGCTCCGAATCAATGAAGACCGGTACTGCCCCGACGTGGCAGACCGCGTTCGCAGACGCCGCAAATGTCAGTGACGACACCAGGACACGATCGCCGATCCCGATCCCAAGGACGCGAAGCGCTAACTCGAGAGCCGCTGTGCCACTGGAGAGCGCCACGGCGTGCTTGGCCCCAACCACCGCACATAGCTCTTGCTCGAACTGATCGACGTGCGGTCCGAGCGGCGCAATCCAGTTCGAGTCGAACGCATCGAGCAGAAGACCGCGCTCCTCGCTGCCCATGTGCGGAGGCGAGAGATAGATGCGCTCGGTCACGTAGTTACCGGGACCGCGCTAGCAACGGTTGGAGTCGTCCGACGATCTCGCACGCGGACGTCAGCGGCTTCGGCGATCGCCTGCGTGCTTGGAGCTGTGCCCCCGGCGCGATATTCAGGTACCAGTTCGCGAAGATGCTCGCGAATCCGGTCGCCGCCCTCGGTAACGCTCGCCATCAGACCGTCGATCATAGATAGCGCATCGGGGGTTTCCTGAACCCGTCCGATAAAGATCTTCGGATGTCTGGTTTTATCCGCGACCTCGGCAGTGGTCGAGAGCTCTTCGAACAGCTTCTCGCCGGGCCGGACACCAGTGAACTCGATAGCGATGTCCTCGTCCGGCCGGAAGCCCGAGAGCGTAATCATTTCTCGCGCAAGGTCGACGATCTTCACCGGCTCACCCATGTCGAGGATGAAGATTTCGCCACCCGCACCCATGGTGCCCGCCTGAAGCACCAGCTGACACGCCTCAGGAATTGTCATGAAGTATCGCTGCATCTCGGGATGCGTCACGGTAACCGGCCCACCGCGTGCAATCTGCTCCTTGAAGATCGGGATCACACTGCCGTTTGATCCGAGCACGTTGCCAAAGCGCACCGTGACGAACCGCGTGCTGGTCTGCTCCGACATCGATTGCACGTAGATTTCGGCGACGCGCTTGGTCGCGCCCATCACGGACGTCGGATTGACCGCCTTGTCGGTCGAGATCATCACAAATCGCTTCACGTTGAAGCGATGCGCCAGGTCGACGACGGTACGGGTTCCACCGACGTTGTTCTTCACTGCCTCGCCGGGATTGTCCTCCATCATCGGCACGTGTTTGTGGGCGGCGGCGTGGAACACGATGGCTGGGGGCGCCTCGGCAAACACCTGCGCCATTCGCGCCGCATCGGTAACATCCGCAATGCGCGCATCGATCTGAATGCGTGGAAACTCCGCGACCAACTCGCGTCGGATCTCGAACAGCGCGTTCTCGAAGCGCTCTACCAGAATCAGGCGAGCAGGCGAGAATCGACACAACTGTCGGCACAGCTCGCTTCCGATACTCCCGCCCGCTCCTGTCACCATGACTACTGAACTCTCGAGCGCCGGGGCCAACGCCTCTTCATCGAGCTTCACCGGCGCTCTCCCGAGAAGGTCCTCGATCGCCACCTCACGAATCCGCGACAGGTTCACGCGATCGCCGACGAGTTCGTAGATCCCCGGGATGATTTTGGTCTCAAGCCCAGCTTCGCGGCAGGCGAGCGTGATTCGTCGGATGTCCGCACCCGATGCGTTGGCAATCGTGAGTAGCACCTTGGTCACGTGCTTTTGCTCGGCGAGTTCGGCCAGCTGTGACGTGGTTCCGAGAACGGGAAGGCCCATGATCATGGTCCCGATCTTCCGCTTGTCATCGTCTAAAAAGCCAACTGGGTGCATCGCGAGGTCCGGGCGGGAAGCGATCTCACGTGCGACAAGCACACCTGCTTGACCAGCACCGATCAGCAGGACGCGCGCCCTCGTCGGACCCGAAGAACGCTGCCTGCGTTCGCGCGTCTCGCCGTAGATCCGGCGGATCGCGCGAGCGCCCACGATACCGACGAAGCACAAGAAGACATTCGAACCCAGAACCCCAAGCGGAATGAAGGCGTACAGCAATGGGCCGGAGTCGACGTTTCTCACGGCGAACCGGAGGACCACGAGAACTGCAGTCGCGGACGCGATGGCGAACCCGACACGCGCCGTGTCACGCAAGCTGATATACCGCCATGACGCACGCGTCACACCGGCGAACACGAGAGCGCCGTATTCCAGCGCCACCACGTACGGCCACGCGAACAGCGCAACCGTGGCCCAGCTCTGCGGGAGCGCGAACTCGAACCGAAATCCGAAACTGAGCCAGAACGCCACGGATAGGACCACGACGTCGAGAAAGGCTTGCAAACTGCGAGTCAGGTAGCGGGGCATCGCGTAACGATTCGGATTAGTAGCCGCTTCGTGTCGTAACGTTCAAGGGACCGACGGCTTCCCGTAGCGTGCCCAGGGTAAAACCATCCTCACTCGCTATCTCCATGAATTCACGGTGCTCGAAGTCCAAATCTGCTGGCTCGGTGAGCGATTTCGCTCACATCCGGATGGCACGTCACGCGTCCGCAGGCCCAATAACGAACGCCCGTGCGCTAAAGTGAGCGCGGGTCGCGTGCACAGGCACGGTGCAACACGCAGCTCGTCTGGTGACGCCGTGCTGACCGGCGCGAAGTCGCAGCCCTTGCCGAGCTGGAAGACGAGCCGATGCGGCCCGAGCAGATCACCTGGTGTGGGCACGGCTCACTGCGAGTTCTTGCCCTCGAACCCTTGGGCATCGGAACCGACGACGCGATCGGTTTCGTGTACGCCTTTGAACACGTTTTGATTCACCACGGGGCGCTCCTTGGGTACTCCGTTCTCGAAGGTCACCCCGAACCGGGTTCCGGCCACACGATTGCCTTCAACAACGACGGAGCCGGTTATGTTTCGCCCGTACTGTGAAATGCGGACGGCTTCGAGACAGTTACCGCTGATGACGTTGTTGCTAATGCGCGCCGACGCGATCGAGGTCGCAACGCTTCGCAGGTAGATTGCCGCTCCGCGGGCCTTCGGAGAACTGCACCGAATTCGGTTGCTGAGAATTTCGATAGTCTCGACGGGCTCGGCGTGAATCGGAAATCCTTCAGTCTCGTTTGTGATGTCGTTGTCAACGATCGCGACGGCGCGCGGCCAATCCCCGCTGAGGTTCGTCAGTTCGATCGCGTCGCCCTTGCCGCCAACGTGGACGATCAAGTTGCCCTCGATCCGGACGTCCGAGCTGTCTCGCTCGAGCTTGATCGTTCCTCGGTCGGCCACGCCACTTGAAATCGTATTGCGCCGGATCTGCACGTGCTCAGCGTTGTAAACTGCAACGCCGCCGTCCTGTACTGTGGAGTCAGCTAGCAGCAAATTTCGGGCAAGGACGTCGGGAGCGCCTGCCAGTGCCACCGTCCAACCACCTCGTGCAATCGTTCCACGAGCAAAGTGCGAGTGGCGGATTGTCACGTCGTGGATTGCGCCATCGCCGGTTGGCTCCATGTCGATCGCCTGACCGCCGACCTCCACACTAGTCACGCGTTCGATCGCGACGTGCGAGACGTGCCGCTGAAACGCGATGAAGCTACGGGCGCAGGACGTCCCCTGAACGTCGGAGATGGTGACTCCGTCGACAAGCGCGCCGGCATCTCCTAACATACGAATACAGTCGCCCGCACGCTGTCCGACGCGCGGCGGGATCGCGAGCGTCAGCTGCGAGAGCTCGATCTTCTGCGCGGGGCCGATCACCTGGATCAGGTGGGTCTGCTCGTCCGTGGGCCCGGGATTCGAGCCGTCGATGGAAAAGTTACGAAGCGCGTGCTTGGTTCCGGTCACTTCGAACACCCACCAGTCGTGAACATACGCTCCCCGTGACGCGAGCATCACAATCCGCGACCTCGGTCCCTTGCCGCGAATGCCGCCGCCGGTTCCAGCAAGCCGCAGCGAGGGAATCGAGGTGCGGCCTCTGCCCGGCCGGCGGGTGACATGCAGATCCCCCTCGGGAAGGCAGACATCCGCGCCGCGCTTGGTAGCCACATCGAGAGCCTGCTGGAGAGCACCGCGATCATCATTCCCGTCGTCGACGATCGCGCCGTAATCACGTGGATCAACGCACGTGCCGTGCGAGGCCTCAGACCCGCGCTGCGCTCCGCATCCAGCCGCTACGATGAGAATCCAGGTTCGTTGCATCCGAAGACTTGTGGATGATGCCGATGTACTTCGAGCCCTTGGTCGCGGGTACCTTGACGACGATAGGTAGACACTCGACCTCGCCGCAGAAGTGAAAAAAACCAAGGTTGTCGTCGATGTCGTCGGAAATCAAGATACCGTCCGGGCGCAGAGCCGACCACATGAGGCGATACGCCCACATCCGGCCATCATACGACTTGTCGCTATCGTAGTGGCACATGTCAAGCTCCGGAAGCATCGTCAGCGCTTGTGGCAACCCGGTTCGATCGGGCGCGTCGATTCGATGCCACATCGGACGCACCTGGTCGGGTACGACACAGCCGACGTACTCCGACGCCTCGTCCGAGCTTCCTGGATACGGCATGTCCGTGCTGACCAGTTTCGATCCCGGTCGGTTCGCCAGCGATAGCAAACACGCGAGCGAAGACCAACCGGCGCTGACTCCGGTCTCGACCACCCGAGTCGCCTGTAGGAACTCAGCGAGGTGGTAGACGAGGTCGAGATTGCCCGCGCCGTGAAGTTTGACCGGAGCCTGCTCAAGTATGGCGGTCGCCCGCTCCAGCTCCGGGCGAAACAGCTCATCGAATGGCTGGACCGTCCTGCCCGTGATCCGCTCGAGCGCCGTCATTGGCGAGACCGCATGCCGAGCACACAGCTCGGCGGCCATACGAGCCTCATCGGCCCGGTCGATGCCGATCGCCCGAACACGCGTCCGAAGCCAGCGTCCAAACTCAGGGTAGAGCGATGGACGCTTGATAAACCACAGTGCGACCGTTAGTCGCTCTTTGAAGGTTGCCATGATCTCGTTAACTACCCCTTCTCGGTCAGGAACGCGACGAGCACCTTGTTGAAGCTTCGAGGGCCGGCCACATCACGAGGTGACCGGCGACATTCAACTACCGACAGCGCGCGCTGGACCATCCTCTGAGTAAATGCAACTAACGTTACCCTGGGCTACAGCGCAAGTGCGAGCTTCGACGACGCGCGTGGTCACCATCCTTGTCGCGAGCGAAACGCGAACCACCAGCCCGCGAAGGAGTCGAGAGGCACGCGTCGACCCCATCGCTCACGCCGCGCTCGATCGTATTCTCAAGCTCATCGCGCTCGCTGGCGGTGAACCACATCGATACCTTGCCGCCCCACTTCTACTTCGATGGCCGGATCGATTCAGCTCAAGTGGATTTCAATCAGAAGTAGGGGACCGTCCTAACTAACTAAGTTGACCAAGTATCAGAACCTCCCGGGCGGAGGTCAGGCGCGCGTCCAGGTTTGGGCGAAGCAGCCCTGATCGCCCTGCTCGTCAGCGGTAGCGCTTCGCCGCCTCGCTGAGCCAGGTCCGATTCGGCGCCTTCGCTGCCACATCGTCGAGGAGCTTTGCCGCCCCTGCGCGATCACCCGAC